>NZ_DAMCCR010000112.1:10472-12729 GCF_032058845.1 Pseudomonas sp.
CGACATGGCCGCCCCAGGCGAGCTCTTCGATGCCAGCGCCGTGCAGCGACTGGCCTTCAGCGCACCGGTCGTGGACAAGGTCGCGCTGGTGGTGGTCGGGCGCAAGGGCGGGCGCAGCATCGCCCGCGCCGAGCAGTTGTCGGGGCGCACCGTGGCGTTGGTCAATGCCAGTGCTGCGGGCGCTGCCATCGAGGCCGTCAACCGCCAGCTGGGGCTGCGCAAGCGGGCGCCGGTCAAGGTCGAATGGATTGACCCGACGCTGGCCATCGAGGATGTGCTGGAAATGGTCCAGGCGGGGATCTACCCGTTGACCGTGGTCGAGCGGCCGATCGCCGAGCGCTGGCTGCGCGTGATGCCCAAGTTGCGCCTGGACACCCGTGTACAACTGGGCCAGCCGCAAGCCGTGCGCTGGTACCTCAGGCCGGATGCGCCGCAGTTGCAAGACGCGCTCAATCGGTTTCTCGCCACCTACCGCGCCCCGGAAAACCAGAACGCGGCGTTCGAGCGCATCTACCGTCGCCAGTACCGCGTGCATGACCCGTTGGCCACGCAACCGCGTCGACGCCTGGAGGCTGTGCGCACGGTGTTGCAGCGCCACGCTGCCACGCAGCAGATCGACTGGTTGAACCTGGCGGCGCTGGCCTACAAAGAGTCGACCCTCAACCCCAAGGCGCGCGGCGGCGGCGGGGCGCATGGCCTGATGCAGATCACCCCCTCGGCCGCCCAGCGGGTAGGGGTGAGCGACATCGCGAGCGTCGATGGCAATGTACAGGCCGGCGCCCGTTACCTGGCCATGATCCGCCGCAAGTTCTTCTCCAGCCCCGCACTCAATGACCGCGAACGCATGGCCTTTACCCTGGCCGCCTACAACCTGGGCCCCGAGCGGGTGCAGGCCATGCGCGTCGAGGCACGCCGGCGTGGGCTCAATGCCAACCAATGGTTCTTCCAGACCGAGCGGGTGGCCATGGAGCAGGTGGGCATGGGGCCGGTGAACTTCGTCAATAGCGTGAACAAATACTTCCTCGCCTACAACCGTGAGCGGGTGGCGCTGGAGCGCACGCGCCCGCGCTGACGCGCTGAAGGGTTGCCGCGCTGCCACGCACTGCCGCTGGACGGTAACGCGCCGCTTGTATCTTGCTCGGCAAGCCCCTAGCATGGCCCCTGCGCCGATTTAAACAGCTACTTGCGGGGCGCCAGGCAGGGCCCTTTCCGAGCTCGCCGAAATACCGCTAAAGCGCTGGTTCGGTGACGCCTCCCACCGCTGCCCAGCGGGATTCGCGAGGCAGAGATCAAACCCATGAGTTGTCCACGTACCAGCGTCTGCCTGAGCCCCCTGGCCGTCCAGCCGGCCGCTCGCACCCCGCGCATCCTGCTCGGCGGTGCCCATCAGCCCACCTTGTTGCGTCACCTTGAAGGCCTGTCGCGGCGCAAGGGCCATGCCCGGGCATTTCTCATCCAGTTCGTCGACGTTTCACTGCAGGTGGACCTTGCCCGGTACGGCAACGATCGCTTCGACCTGGCCGTGATCCAGGCGCCGGCCGCAGACGTCGCCGATCAGGTGATCGCCCAGCTCACGCGCATCGCCCGACAAGGCCTGATCACCCGGCGCTGAGCGTCATCCAGACACCCCGCTGGCCGCCAGCACTGGCCGACATGGCGCGAGGAGAGCGTTGTTGAGCACCAATATCATCACAACCGAAGGGCACCAGGCGCTCAAGCACGAGCTCGATCATCTGTGGCGCGTGTACCGCCCGGAAATCACCCAGAAGGTGGCCTGGGCGGCGTCGCTGGGCGATCGCAGCGAGAATGCCGATTACCAGTACAACAAGAAGCTGCTGCGCGAAATCGATCGGCGCGTGCGCTACCTGCGCAAACGCCTCGAGGATGTACGCGTGGTGGCCTATGCGGCCGAGCAGGAGGGCAAGGTGTTCTTCGGGGCCTGGGTCGAGATCGAGAACGACGAGGGCGAGGTCAAGACCTTCCGAGTGGTTGGCTATGACGAAATCTACGGGCGCAACGATTACATCTCCATCGACTCGCCCATGGCCCGCGCCCTGCTGAAGAAACAGCAGGGCGACGAGATCGCGGTGCAGACCCCGACCGGCGAGGCCGCCTGGTACGTCAATCGCATCTGGTACCCCGCCAGCGCCGGCTGACCCTCAGCCCTCGCGCAGGACCGCCAGCGGGCTGGCGTTCAAGGCGCGGCGGGTGCCCAGCGTACCGGCGCCACCCACCAGCAAGGCCCCGGCCAGCGGCA
>NZ_DAMCCR010000113.1:0-12155 GCF_032058845.1 Pseudomonas sp.
GATGGGCTGCAAGGCAGCCCCAATTGCTAAAAAGCGGCTTAACTGACTGGCATTAACCGCCCAAAGGGCCGGTGGCTTCACGGGCTTAGCGTCTTGGTGCTCACCCAGCGCCGCGCGCTGGCCTCAACCCTTCGCGCCTGGCGCCAGCATGTGTTCCGGCCTTACCCACTCATCGAACTGCTCATCGGTCAGATAGCCCAGGGCCAATGCAGACTGGCGCAAGGTCAGCCCTTCGGCATAGGCCTTCTTGGCGATCTCGGCCGACTTGTCATAGCCGATGTGCGGGTTCAGCGCCGTCACCAGCATCAGGCCGCGTTCAAGGTGCGCTGCCATCTGCTCGCCATCCGGCTCCAGGCCCGCCACGCAATGCTGCTGGAAGTTGCGCGCGCCGTCGGCGAGCAGCTCGATCGATTGCAGCACGTTGTGGATGATCACCGGCTT
This sequence comes from Pseudomonas sp., assembly GCF_032058845.1. Classification (GTDB taxonomy): domain Bacteria; phylum Pseudomonadota; class Gammaproteobacteria; order Pseudomonadales; family Pseudomonadaceae; genus Aquipseudomonas. Next base: position 442 of record NZ_DAMCCR010000113.1, read on the forward strand.
GAATACGTTCAGCTGCAAATGCCCCTGGCTGGCAGCAAAGCCGATGGCCGTATCGTTGCCCAGAACCTGACACGCGAGCATCGACAGCGCTTCGCACTGGGTCGGGTTGACCTTGCCAGGCATGATCGAGCTGCCCGGCTCGTTGGCCGGCAGGCGCACTTCGGCGAACCCTGCACGCGGGCCGGAGCCGAGCAGGCGCAGGTCGTTGGCGATCTTCATCAGGGCCACGGCCAGGGTTTTCAGGCCGCCGGCCAGGCTGGTCAGCGGTTCATGGCCGGCGAGGGCGGCGAACTTGTTCGGCGCGGTGATGAAGGGCAACCCCGACAATGCCGCAAGCTCCGCCGCAATCGCCTCGGCAAAGCCGTGTGGAGCGTTGAGCCCGGTGCCCACCGCAGTGCCGCCCTGGGCCAGCTCGCACACCGCCGGCATGCTGGCGCGGATGGCCGTCTGCGCGTAGTCCAGCTGTGCGACGAAGGCCGAGAGCTCCTGGCCAAAGGTAATCGGGGTGGCGTCCATCAGGTGCGTGCGGCCGGTCTTGACCAAGTCGTGATGGCGCGCCGACTGCTCGGCCAACCCGGCCGCAAGCTCTGCCACCGCTGGCAGCAGTTTGCCGTACACCGCCTGGGCAGCAGCGATATGCATGGCGGTGGGGAAGCAGTCGTTGGAGCTTTGCGAGCGGTTGACGTGATCGTTGGGGTGCACCGGCGTCTTGCCGCCGCGGCCCTGGCCCGCCAGCTCGTTGGCCCGCCCGGCGATCACCTCGTTGACGTTCATGTTGCTCTGCGTGCCGCTGCCGGTCTGCCAGACCACCAGCGGGAACTGGTCGTCGTGCTTGCCGGCCAGCACCTCATCGGCGGCCTGTTCGATCAGCCGGGCGAGCTCGGCAGGCAGGTCGCCATTGCGGTCATTGACCCGTGCAGCGGCTTTCTTGATCAGCGCAAGGGCGTGCACCACCTCGCGCGGCATGCGCTGCTGGCCGATGGCGAAGTTGATCAGTGAGCGCTGGGTCTGTGCGCCCCAGTAGGCCTGCTCAGGAACTTCGACCTGTCCAAGGCTGTCTGTCTCGATACGGCTCATGCTGCGTTCACTCCTATCTATAGTGTGCGACACCGCAGTTTAGGCCCCTCATCGAACGAGCCGTTCCATCGCTCTTCGTGCCACTTGAGCCGCGTGCCGCCTCGGCGCAGAATGCTCTGCCTCAACATACCCCGTCCAATTGAAGGAAATGCGATGACCCGTCTCCGCGCCCTCTGTGCCGCCGTCGCCCTGGTTTGCGTCAGTGGCCAGGTACTCGCCGCCACGCCCAGCCATAACGCGGCTGCCGAGAAGTTCCTGACCCTGGCCAATGCCGACAAACTGGGCACCCCGGTGTACATGCAGGTTCAGCAGATGTTTGCCCAGCGTTTCGAGCAGACCAAGGCGCCGGCCTCGAAGAAGTCGGTGCTCGACAGTTACCAGGCCAAGGCCAACGCTGCGCTGGACAACGCCATTGGCTGGAACAAGCTCAAGCCCAAGATGGTCAGCCTGTACACCGCGACCTTCACCGAGGCCGAGCTCAAGGACCTGGTCAAGTTCTACGAATCGCCCCTGGGCCGCAAAGTGCTGCGTGAAATGCCCAAGGTCACCCAGCAGTCCGCTCAGCTGACCCAGCAGAGCCTGGAGCCTTCGGTGCCGGTCGTGAACAAGCTGCTCGATGACATGACCAAGGAACTCGACCCGAGCTTCGGCAAGTCCGCCGCTCCGGCCAAGAAATAAGCAGGCAGGTCGCGATGAACATGCAGCAGCGCATTGAACGGCAACTGGCCGCGCTGGCCCCGCACCACCTCGAAGTGCTCGACGAAAGCCACATGCACAGCCGTGGCCAGGAAACGCACTACAAGGCGGTGATCGTCAGCGAACAGTTCGCCGGGCTGAACAGCGTCAAGCGCCACCAGAAGGTCTACGCCACCATGGCTGACCTGATGGCGCAGATTCACGCCCTGGCGATCCACACCTACACCGCCGAGGAGTGGGCCAAGGTCGGTGCAGCACCGGCCTCGCCGGTGTGTGCTGGCGGCGGGCACTGACGCCGTTTTGCGCATCTGGTAAACTTCGCTGCTTTGCACCAACGCCATCGCCGGGTCTTCCCGGCGGTGGCGTTTTCACATATCTCTCGATCGACCCGGTCCGCCCCTTACGAGGGCAACCACCTGGAGAAACACACGCATGTCCCAAGCTATCGTGGTAGCGGCGCTGTACAAGTTCGTCACCCTGGAAGACTACGTCGAGCTGCGCGAGCCGCTGCTCGCCTGCATGACCGAGCACGGCGTCAAGGGCACGCTGCTGCTGGCCCTCGAAGGCCTCAACGGCACGGTCTCGGGCAGCCGCCAGGGCATCGACGGCCTGCTGGCCTGGCTGCGCAATGACCCGCGCTTCGTCGATGTCGACCACAAGGAAAGCTACTGCGACGAACAGCCGTTCTACCGCACCAAGGTCAAGCTGAAGAAAGAGATCGTGACCCTGGGCGTGCCGGGCGTCGACCCGAACCATGCGGTTGGCACCTATGTCGAGCCCAAGGACTGGAATGCCCTGATCAGCGACCCCGAGGTCCTGCTGATCGACACCCGCAACGACTACGAAGTGGCCATTGGTACCTTCAAGGGCGCCATCGACCCGAAAACCGAGTCGTTCCGCGAATTCCCGGAGTACATCAAGGCCAACTTCGACCCCAGCAAGCACAAGAAGGTGGCGATGTTCTGCACCGGCGGCATCCGTTGCGAAAAGGCCTCCAGCTATATGCTCGGCGAGGGCTTCGAGGCCGTCTATCATCTCAAGGGCGGCATCCTCAAGTACTTCGAGGAGGTGCCGCAGGAAGAAACCCTGTGGGATGGCGACTGCTTCGTGTTCGACAACCGCGTCACCGTGCGCCATGACCTCAGCGAAGGTGAATACGATCAGTGTCACGCCTGCCGCCACCCGATCAATGCCACCGAGCGCGCCTCCGAGCACTACTCGCCAGGTGTGAGCTGCCCGCACTGCTGGGACAGCCTGAGCGAGAAGACCCGCCGCAGCGCCATCGACCGGCAGAAGCAGATCGAGCTGGCCAAGGCGCGCAACCTGCCGCACCCGATCGGTTTCAACTACAAAGCCGAGGCCTGAAGCATGACGGCACGCCTGCTGTACGTGATGGACCCGATGTGCTCGTGGTGCTGGGGCTTTGCCCCGGTGGCCGAGGCGTTGATCGCCCAGGCAGCAGCGGCCGGCGTACCGACCCACCTGGTGGTCGGCGGTTTACGCACCGGTAGCAGCCCGCTGGATGCGGCCACCCGGGCTTACATCCTCGAGCACTGGCAGGCGGTCAGCGAGGCCACCGGCCAGGGCTTTGCCTTCGAAAGCGCGATGCCCGATGGCTTCGTCTACGACACCGAGCCTGCCTGCCGTGCGCTGGTCACCGCCCGGCAGCTGGACGCCGAGCGTGTCTGGCCGTTGCTCGCCGCGCTGCAATCGGGCTTTTACGAGCGAGGCCTGGACATCACCCTGCCGGCCGTACTGGTCGAGCTTGCCGAGCAGGCTGGGCTGGACCGCGCGGGCTTTGCCCAGGCGTTGATCGACACAGACACGCGCGCTGCCACTGCCGCCGATTTCACCTGGGCGCAGGGGCTGGGCATCGCCGGCTTCCCCACCTTGCTGGCCGAGCGCAACGGCCAGTTGGCACTGCTGACCAACGGCTACCAACCGTTTGAATCCCTCTCGCCGCTGCTGGCGCGCTGGCTGCAGCAGGCCACCGGTGCTTGACCTGCCGGGCTCGTCCGAGCCGGTGCCAGGGCGCCACCCCGCGCCTGCCGACCGCCTGAGCTGGGGCGAAATCCGCCGCCTGGCACTGCTGCGCCCCAAGCGCTTGTGGACGGCCAACCTGGTGGCCGTGCTGGCTGCGTGCTGCAGTGTGCCGATTCCGTTGCTGTTGCCACTGCTGGTGGACGAGGTGCTGCTCAAGAACGGCAACGCCGCGTTGCTGTGGATGAACCACCTGCTGCCCGACGGCTGGCAGGTCGCGGCGGGCTATATCGGCCTGATGCTCGCGTTCACCCTGTGCCTGCGCCTGGCCGCACTGGCCTGCAACGTGGTGCAGGCCAGGCTGTTCGCGGGCCTGGCCAAGGACATCGTCTACCGCCTGCGCATCCGCTTGATCGAACGGCTCAAGCGCATCTCGCTCAAGGAATACGAAAACCTCGGCAGCGGCACGGTGACCACCCACCTGGTCACCGACCTGGACACCCTCGACAAATTCGTCGGCGAAACCCTCAGCCGTTTTCTGGTGGCCATGGTCACCCTCACCGGGGTGGCCGCGATCCTGCTGTGGATGCAGTGGCAACTGGCCCTGCTGATTCTGCTGTTCAACCCGCTGGTGATCTTCTTCACCGTGAAGCTCGGCAAGCGCGTCAAGCACCTGAAGAAGCTGGAAAACGACAGCACCAGCCGCTTTACCCAGGCGCTGGCCGAAACCCTCGACGCGATCCAGGAGATCCGCGCCAGCAACCGCCAGGGCTATTTTCTAGGTCGCCTGGGCCTGCGCGCCAGGGAAGTACGCGACTTTGCCGTGGCCTCGCAGTGGAAGAGCGACGCCAGCAACCGCGCCAGTGGCTTGCTGTTCCAGTTCGGCATCGACCTGTTCCGCGCCATGGCCATGCTCACCGTGCTGTTCTCGGATCTGTCGATCGGGCAGATGCTCGCCGTGTTCAGCTACCTGTGGTTCATGATCGGCCCGGTAGAACAGCTGTTGAACCTGCAATATGCCTATTACGCCGCTGGCGGCGCGCTGAGCCGGATCAACGAATTGCTCGCGCGCGGCGACGAGCCTGACTACCCGCCGGCGTGTGACCCCTTTGCCGGCCGTTCGACGGTCCCGATCGAGGTGCGCGACCTGAGCTTCGCCTACAGCGACGAGCCGGTGCTCGATCACCTTGACCTGACCATCGCAGCCGGCGAGAAAGTGGCGATCGTCGGCGCCAGTGGGGGTGGCAAGAGCACCCTCGTGCAACTGCTGCTGGGCCTGTACAGCGCCCAGGGCGGCAGCATTCGCTATGGCGGCGCCAGCCTGCAGGAAATCGGTCTGGAAACTGTCCGCGAGCAGGTTGCGGTAGTGCTGCAGCACCCCTCGCTGTTCAACGACAGCGTGCGTGCCAACCTGACCATGGGCCGCGACTGCACGGACGAGGCCTGCTGGCAGGCGCTGCGCATCGCCCAGCTCGAGACCACCATCGCTGGCCTGCCGGCCGGGCTGGACAGCATCGTGGGTCGCTCCGGTGTGCGCCTGTCGGGTGGCCAACGCCAGCGCCTGGCCATCGCGCGGATGATACTCGCCGAGCCCAAGGTGGTGATCCTCGATGAAGCCACCTCGGCACTGGACGCCGCCACCGAGTACAACCTGCACCAGGCCATGGCGCGCTTTCTCAGTGGCCGCACCACGCTGATCATCGCCCACCGGCTGTCGGCCGTTAAGCAGGCCGATCGCGTGCTGGTGTTCGACGGCGGGCGCGTGGCCGAAGAGGGCGCGCATCAGCAGCTGATTGCCGAGGGTGGCCTCTACGCCAAGCTGTACGGTCATCTGCAGCAGAGCTGAGGCTGTTGCGCTGCGGGCCAGAGCCCGCTCTGCAGGCTCCTGTCAGAATCCCCCTCACACCGATGGCAAATGGCCTACGCTGTGCGTTGTCAGGCTGATCGCTGCCTCATTCGCCGCAGTAGCAGGAGTTCTATGGAAGTAACTCGGACGCAGGGGGCGCCAAAGCTGCTGGGGATCATCTGGCCATTTGTCGCGGTGGTGGTGTTCCAGGTGCTGCTGGGTATCGCCAGCCTGTATGCGCTGTCGGCGGTGCGCGCCTATGTGGCGGGCGAGAGCCTGTGGTCCAAGGCGCAGAAAGACGCCATCTACTACCTCAGCCTCTATGCCGAAACCCAGGACCCCTACAGCCTTCAGCGCTATCGCCAGGCCACGGTGATTCCCCAGGGCGACCGTGACATGCGCGCAGCGCTGGACCGCACGCCGCCGGATCGCCTGGCCGCACGCGATGGCATCCTGCGCGGCGGCAACCACCCGGACGACGTCAATCGCATCATCTGGTTCTACCGCTACTTCAGTGACTTGAGCTACATGCAGCACGCGGTGGACTACTGGGACACCGGTGACCGTTACCTCAGCCAGCTCGACGTCCTGGCCGATGAAATGCGCACGCAGATTGCCGCTGGGCCCGTGGGCCCGCAGCAGGTGATGCACTGGCGGGCCCGCATCGTGGCGCTGAACGAGAGCGTGACGCCGGTGGCCAAGGCCTTCAGTGATGCCCTGGGCGAAGGCTCACGCAAGATCCTGCGGCTTCTGCTGATCACCAACCTGGGGACGGCGATCTGTCTGATCATCCTCGCCTGGCGCCGCTCGAACAAACTGCTGACCCAGCGCCAGGCCTTCGCTGCGGCCCTGGAAGAGGAAAAGGAGCGGGCGCAGGTCACTCTGGCCGCCATCGGCGATGCGGTGATCACCACCGATGTCGAGGGCGGCATCGCCTACATGAACCCGGCTGCCGAACAACTGACCCACTGGCAGGCCGAGCAGGCCCAGGGGTTGCCCCTGGCAGCGCTGTTCAGCCTGCTCGATGAAACCACAGCGCATGAAAGCCGCAGCCTGGCCGAGCAGATCCTCAGTGGCAGCCTCAAGGCCGGTGTCGAGCATGCACGCCAGGTGCAGCGTCTCGATGGCAGCATGGTGTCGGTGAACCTGGTGGGCTCATCGATCATCACTGAGGGGCACGTCAGCGGCATCGTGCTGGTATTGCACGACATGACCCAGGAGCGCCAGTACATCGCCAACCTGTCCTGGCAGGCGACCCACGATGCCTTGACCGGCCTGGCGAACCGGCGTGAGTTCGAGTACCGCCTGGAGCAGATTCTCAACGCCCAGGCCCGTCAACCGGGCCGGCATGCCCTGATGTTCCTGGACCTGGACCAGTTCAAGCTGGTCAATGACACCAGCGGCCACGCCGCCGGCGATGAACTGTTGCGGCATATTTGCGCGGTCCTGCAAAGCGGCCTGCGCGAAGGTGACACCCTGGCTCGCCTGGGCGGCGACGAATTCGGCATCCTCCTGGAAGTGTGCCCGCCCGAACATGCCGAGCGCATCGCCGAGCAACTGCGCCAGGCGGTGCAGAGCCTGCAGTTCGTGTGGAAGGGGCGGCCGTTCCAGACCACCGTCAGCATCGGCCTGGTCAATATCACCTCAGTGCCAGGCACCCTTGAAGCCTCGCTGCGCGCGGCCGACATGGCCTGCTACATGGCCAAGGAAAAGGGCCGCAACCGGGTGCAGGTCTACCATGCCGATGACACCGAGCTGTCCATGCGGTTTGGCGAAATGGCCTGGATCCAGCGCCTGCACGTGGCCCTCGATGAAAACCGGTTCTGCCTGTACGCCCAGGAAATCGCGCCGCTGGGTGCCGCCGAAGGGCCGCTGCACCTGGAAATCCTGCTGCGCCTGCGCGATGAAAATGGCCGGATGATCCTGCCCGACAGCTTCATTCCGGCCGCCGAGCGCTATGGGCTGATCACCGCGCTCGACCGCTGGGTCGTGCTCAACGTCTTCAAGCTGATCCGCCAGTGCATGGACAGCGGCCACACCGGGCCGCTGGCCATGTGCGCGATCAACCTGTCGGGCGCCAGCATCGGCGACGACAAGTTTCTCGATTACCTGCAACGGCTGTTCAGCGAGTACGGCATCCCCCCGGAGATGATCTGTTTCGAGATCACCGAGACCATCGCCATTGCCAACCTGGGCAGCGCGATCCGTTTCATCAATGACTTGAAAGGGCTGGGCTGCAAGTTCTCGCTGGATGACTTCTGCGCCGGCATGTCGTCGTTCGCCTACCTCAAGCACCTGCCCGTGGACTACCTGAAGATCGACGGCAGTTTCGTCAAGGACATGCTTGATGATCCCATCAACCGGGCTATGGTGGAGGTGATCAACCACATTGGTCATGTCATGGGCAAGCGCACCATTGCCGAGTTCGTCGAGACCGTGCAGATCGAGCAGGCCCTTCAGGACATCGGTGTGGACTACGCCCAGGGTTATTTGATCGAACGTCCGCAGGTATTCACCTGCGACAGCCTGCAGCGCCAACGCACGGTGCCCCGTTCACCGCTCCAGCGGACCCCGGGGACCTTGCGCTGAGCTGCTTCATTGCACTCACACGCAAACAAGGAGTTGAAAGTGATCGATGGATTCGTTCGGGTCGGACCTCTGATGGACCCGGCCAGTTATCCCGCCTGGGCCCAGCAACTGATCGAAGAGTGCCGGGAAAGCAAGCGACGGGTGGTAGAGCATGCGTTCTACCAGTGCCTGCGTGATGGCGGCCTGCGCGCGGCCACCGTGCGTCAGTTCCTGATCGGCGGCTGGCCGGTGGTCGAGCAGTTTTCCCTGTACATGGCGCACAACCTGGGCAAGACCCGCTACGGGCGCCATCCGGGTGAAGACATGGCGCGGCGCTGGCTGATGCGCAACATTCGTGTCGAGCTCAACCATGCCGACTACTGGGTCAACTGGTGCCAGGCCCACGGTGTTCATCTGCACGATTTGCAGGAACAGAACGTGCCCTCGCAACTGAACGCCCTGAACGACTGGTGCTGGCGGGTGTGCACCACCGAGTCGCTGGCCGTCGCCATGGCAGCGACCAACTACGCCATCGAGGGCGCCACCGGCGAGTGGTCTGCCGTGGTTTGCCAGGATGGCCTGTATGCCGAGGGGTTCCCTGAGGACACCCGCAAGCGCGCCATGAAGTGGCTGAAAATGCACGCTCAGTACGACGATGCTCACCCGTGGGAGGCGTTGGAAATCATCTGCACCCTGGTCGGCGAGAACCCCGCGTCGGCGCTGCGTGTGGAATTGCGCAAAGCGGTGTGCAAGAGCTACGACTGCATGTTCCAGTTCCTCGAGTGCTGCATGCAGCTCGAAGCGCAGCAGCGCAGCAAGGTCAGGCCGGCGTTGGCGGCCGGCTGAGCCGGCTCAGGGCTTGAGGCACTTCAGTGCGCTGAATTCCTGGCGCACCTTGTCCAGCTGTTGGGCCAGGGTCTGGCGTTGCTGCGGCGAACTGCTCGCCAGCAGGTCGACGATAAGGCTACGCGCCTGCTGCTCGGTGTTGTCGAAGGCGGCGCGGTACTGCGGCGTCCACAGGCTCTCCTTGTGTTGCAGCAACTGCGCCAGGCGCGGCTCGAAGTCAGCGGCATTGCGCTGTTCGACCACTGCCACCAGCTGTCGCTGCCACTGTTCGCGGTTGGCGATCCAGAGCGTGTTCTGATCGCCCAGCGCGGCCGACCACTGCCCCAGGCGATCACGTTGCGCAGCGCTGAGCGTGCCCAACCACGGCTTGAGGCGCTTTTCCATGCGTTTGCTGCGCTCCTGGATCTGCTGAGCCAGCGGGGTGTCGACGTACTCGGCGCGGCGTTTGCGAATGTCGTCTGCAAACGCCTGGCGCATCTCGGTCACCTGGCCGTCGCTCATGCCGCGCAGCAGTTCGGCGGCCGAGGGTGTCACAGCCTCGGCCACCCGGCCGATGGCCTCGCGCGCCTGCTGGGTACGCTGCTGCAGTGCCTGGTCGGTCACCTGGTTGTCGATCACCAACTGACGCATCCCGGCCAGCCAGTCCAGGTAGCCGGGCAGTTGCGTCTGGCAATGCCAGGCCAGTTGCTGTTTCAGGCGCTGGTCGAGCCAGCTTTTCTGCTCGCGGTTCATGTTCAGGTAGTCGCCCAGCGACCAGGGCACCAGCACGTCAAGGTTGCGGTAGGCGAGGTCGATGCGCGTGCAGGCGCTGAGCGTCAGCAGGCAGGCGAGGGCGAACAGGGCACTGCGCAGGGTCTTGGCCAGGCAGACGGGCATGAGCGAATCCTTGCTGTGGCGGGTCTGGGTGTAGACGCAGGGCCCGGCCGTCGGTTCCGGCGGGTATGCCCTGGGGCGGTAGACAGGGTAGCGGTGGTAGACTGCGGGCCTGGTCACGAGGATTTCTGGAAAATGGCTTTGCTTGGGCGCTTCAACAGTTTGCAAATCGTTAAACACACCGACTTCGGCCTGTACCTGGATGGCGGGCCCGATGGTGAAATTCTCCTGCCACGGCGCTACATCCCGAAGGATACGCCGACCGAGGTCGAGGACTGGCTCAATGTCTTCCTGTACCTCGACAGCGAAGACCTGCTGATTGCCACCACCGAAAAGCCCAAGGTGCAGGTGGGCGAATTCGCCAGTCTCAAGGTCAAGGACATCAACGGTGCCGGCATCTTCCTCGACTGGGGCCTGTCCAAGGACCTGCTGATGCCGTACTCGGAAGAGTCACGGCCGCTGAAGATCGGGGACTACTGCGTGATTCATGCCTATCTCGACAAGCGCACCCGGCGCATCACCGCCACCGCGCGTCTGGACCGCTACCTCGACATCACCCCTGCCAACTATCAGGCCGGCCAGCCGGTCGAGCTGCTGGTGGCTGGCGAAACCCCGATGGGCTTCAAGGCCATCATCAACCATCGCCACTGGGGCCTGATCCACAAGAACGAGGTGTTCAAGTTCCTGCGCTCGGGCATGCAGGAGAAGGGGTTCATCAAGGAAGTGCGCCACGACGGCAAGATCGCCTTGAGCCTGCAGCCGGTGGGCGAGTCGCTGGCCGATGGCCTGCAAGCCCAGATCATGGCCCGCCTGGCTGCCGCAGGCGGCACGCTGGCGGTGTGCGACAAGAGCGATCCGCAGGTGATCACGCAGATGTTCAGTGTCAGCAAGGGCAACTTCAAGAAGGCGATTGGCGCCTTGTTCAAGCAGGGCTTGATCGTCATCCATGACGATCGCATCGAGAAAGCCTGATCAGACCTGTACGAAGGTGCTGAAGTCGAGCTGTTCACCGCCCGGGCGAGTGTCGCGCAGCAGCGAATCGCGGTCGGCGCTGAGCGCCAGGCTGATGGTCGAGCGGCGCTTGCCGGGGTGGCGGATTTCCACCTGTTCCTGGTGAGCGCGGAGGAAGTTGATCGGCACTTTCAGGTGTTGCAGCTCGTCACTGGCAGGGGTGTGCAGCAGCAGGTTGACCCAGTCGGGCTGGCCCTTGCGCAGCAGCCCTACGGGCACTTCGAACCACCACAGGTTGCGCTTGCCATCAAGCACCGCAAACAAGGTGTTGTCACGGGTCAGCACCGGGCGATTGAGCGCGGCATTGCGCCGCTCGATGGCGGCGGGTTTATCGAGTTTCATGCAGGTTCCTGCGCGTTGACACTTCAAAGAGCCGGCATTGTGCGGGGCGCAGGCGCTGGCAGCAAGGCGTCACCCTGTGCAGGGGCTGGACGATGGCATGAAAAAAACTTGAAACCTTTGCCGAAAAGGGCCGGTCCACAGTTTGTCGGCACGGTGAACGTGTCTTTATCCCTGGAGATCTGCCATGAGCGCTACTGGTGACAAAATCAAAGGCACGGCCAACGATCTGATTGGTGAAGGTAAGCAAGCGGTAGGCAAGGCCACCGGCAATGACAAGCTACGGGCTGAAGGCGCCGCCCAAGAAGCCAAGGGCGAAGTGCAGAAGAAAGTCGGTGATGTGAAAGATACAGCCGGTGATGTGAAAGACGCGGTCAAAAAACCATAAGCCGTCCGTCATACGCCAAAAGGGCCGCCTAGCGGCCCTTTTTCATGGTGCGCCAGGCATGGCGCGTCGCGCGCAAGCGCAACCCGCTTG
>NZ_DAMCCR010000114.1:0-1157 GCF_032058845.1 Pseudomonas sp.
TGCCGCGCGTGCGGCTGGTCAGCTGAACGCAGCCGTGCCGGCAACGCAGGGCACGGCTGGCTGGGCAAGCGGCGGAACGGCGCCAGGAGCTGCGCGAGGTAGTCGCGCGGGTAGTATGGCTGGCTGCCGATACCCAGGTCAGCGTCAGCCAGGGCGTCTGCGTCATGGCTGTACCAGGTGCCCAACAGCCGATCCCACACCGTCAAGAACAAACCGAAGTTCACGTCCCCAGCGCGCCCATAGCGCAAGTGATGCCAGCGATGGGCCGGCGCCCAGGCCATCCAGCGCCACGGGCCGCCGCCCTGGATGTCGGCGTTGCTGTGTTGCAGCAGCAACTGGATCGCCACGCTGAAGGCCAGCAACACCGCCACGTCCTGGCCCAGGCCCAGCAACAGCAGCGGCAGCACCCCGCCGCACGCCTCCAAAGCCTGATGCAGCGGGTGCTTCATCCAGCCATTGAAGCTGTACATCCGCTCCACGCTGTGATGCACCGCATGCAGGCGCCACAAGCCGGCATGGCGATGGCTAGCCCAGTGCACCAGAGTGATGCCGAGGTCGGCCAGCACGATGGCCAGCGGCAGTTGCAGCCACAGCGGCCAGTCGTCCGGCCACAGTGGCACCAGCGTCAGCTGCCCGCCTAGCGCGCCCAGCCCCGCCAGAAACAGCACATTGCCGCCCTCGACGGTCAGCGCGTGCCAGCGGTCGCGGCGGGTGTCCTGGTGGTCCTGGTTCCAGCGCGTCCGAAACGGGATGCGCCGCTCGACCCAGTGGCTGATCAGCAGCGCCAGCAGCAACAGGCCGACCAGCCAGAACGGTGACGCCTGCCGAAAGACCAGCCAGGTGGCCAGGGCGATACTGAGAAAGAACAGGCCGGGAGCATAGAGGTGACGCAGCAGTGTGTTCATGTAGACCTCTCGAATGACGAGGGCCCAGCATGCGAGCGCGGGCGGCGCCTGGCTTGAACCTGCGGCGCAAGGTGCGCCGAGGGTGGCGCGCGGTGGCGGATGAGCCGAACGTTGCGCAGGCGGCACACGGAGTGGCGATACGGCCTGCGTCAAAGCCGCTGCCAGGCTCGCGAAGCCGGCCGGGAGAAACACCAGCCCCAGCCACCTGATCAGCGCCGATTCAGTACCCGCGCCAGCACGAAGGTCGTCACC
>NZ_DAMCCR010000114.1:1167-9830 GCF_032058845.1 Pseudomonas sp.
AGCACCACCGCCGCCGCCACCGCCGCCGCGGTGCCCCACTGCAGGATCGTGGCATGCAGCGCGAGGTAGAAGCCGATCACCCCCACCGCGCCGATGGCGTTACCCCGCACGATGGTCGCCAGTTCATGACGCCCGCCCTGCACATGGGCGAACACTGCCAGCGGCCAGGCGATCACCGGGATCGGCGCCAGCACGCCGCTGGCCACCGGCCCCAGGTGCTCGGCGCTGGCGGTGATGATCAGCAGCAAGGCAGTGGCGGTCAGCATGCGCATGGGGATCACCCAGCGCGGCATCGCGACCACCGTCGGCGCACCCAGGCCAGGGTGCGGCCGGGTCGCGATCAGGTTGGCCGTGAGCATTGCCAGGATGATCAGCACCGGCAGCAGCAGCCCGCCGAGGTGGCTGATGGCCCAGGCGCACGCGGCGTAGAACAGCAGTGAGGCGGTGCAGCCCACCCACGCCGAGCACCGGCGGGTGATGAGGAAATAGCACAGGTAAGTGGCCTGGATGGCCGCCAGCCCTGCCAGCGCGCCAGGCACGGCCTGCAAGGCGAACGCCGGGCCCTGTTCCAGGCTGACGAACAGCATCACCAGCGCCGAGGTCAACGGCAGCCCGGACAACAACCCGCCCAGCTGCGTACCCCAGCGCTTGCCGGCCAGGGAAATACCCAGCATCAGCGCAGGGGTGACTAACAGTTTCAGGTAGAACACGGAAACGGACATGGACCGGGGATCGTGTGGTGGCAGGCGGGGGTGCAGCATGCCGCAAAGCAGGGTGTTTGGGGAATCCTGAGGAACGTTTTCCTGATGCGCAGGTACTGAGGCCTACACGTGCGGCCGGTCCGTCGCTCTGGTTAGTCGCAATGGGCGGCGCAACCGGCCCCGTTCAGGCACCATCGGCCAACCTGGCATGACGCAGTAGCCGCAATTGCGGCCGCTGCGCAACGCATACCGAGGCCCCATTCTTCTGCTGGAATGATTTCGTCGGGCTCACAACGATCCTGTGGGAGCCAACTGTCTTTCACGAAGGGCTGACAAACGGTCGGACCAGGCTTTTTTCGACAGTACGGTCCTGTAGGAGCGGCTTTAGCCGCGATGGCCGGCAACGCCGGCCCAAGGCTGCCAACTCTACTTACCTGCTGCTGCGCGGTGCCTGAATCAAGCCGGCTGCGCCGGCCCCGTTCAGGCACCATCGGCCAACCTGGTGAGACGCAATGGCTGCCATTGGGGCTGCTGCGCAGCCCATCGCGGTTGAAACCGCTCCTACAGACTGTCGGACGCCCAGGCAAGTCATTCCTGGACGATGGTTGAAGGAAACCCCTGGCGACAGTTGGTGCCACAGGGGTGTACAACCTGAGATGCCTGCGGACCCCTTCAAAGCTCTAAGCACCGCACAAGCCAGCCAGCCAGCCAGCCAGCCAGCGCCCATTTTAGCCCGTTGATTCACCGAGGAACGCTCATGCCCCTGCTCCCCCACCTCACCGACCCCGCCCAGGTGCTGATCGCCGGCGCCAGCCAGGGTATTGGCCTGGCGCTGTGTCGTCTCCTGCTGGAGCGGGGCGATGTGGCGCGGGTATGGGCCGTGTCGCGCCAGGCCAGCCGCAGTGCGGCGCTGCAAGTGCTGGCTGATCGCTACGGTCCGCGGGTGATCCGCCTGGACTGCGATGCGCGCGATGAATCCGCCCTGGCGGCCGTGGCGGCTGCCGTGACCGAGCACAGCGCGCACCTCAACCTGGTCGTGTGCACCCTGGGCATTCTTCACCAGCAAGGCGCGCGTGCCGAAAAGTCGTTGGCGCAGCTTGATCTGGCCGGCTTGCAGGCCACGTTCAACAGCAACGCCTTTGCGCCGATCTTGCTGCTCAAACACCTGCTGCCACTGCTGCGCAAACACCCCGCCACGTTCGCGGCGCTCTCGGCGCGGGTCGGCTCGATCGACGACAACCACCTTGGCGGCTGGTACAGCTACCGTGCCAGCAAGGCGGCACTGAACCAGTTGTTGCGCAGCGCCAGCATCGAACTCAAGCGCCTCAACCCCCAGGCCACCGTGCTCTCGCTGCACCCTGGCACCACCGACACTGCGCTGTCGGCGCCCTTTCAGAGCAATGTGCCGGCTGAACAGCTGTTTACCCCCGCTTACACCGCCCAGCGCCTGCTCGAACGGATCGCCGAGCATGGGCCTGAAGACAGCGGCAGTTTCTGGGCCTGGGACGGGCAGCGGATCGAGTGGTGAGGGGCTGATCCGTGCGCGGTCGAGCAGCCGATGGCACGTATGAACTTCAGGTCCTGAACTTGCCCACCAGGCCATTCAGGTCCACCGCCAGGCGCGACAGCTCTGCGCTGGCCATGGTGGTCTGATGCGCGCCGGCGGCGCTCTGGATCGACAGGTCGTTGATGTTCACCAGGTTGCGGTCCACTTCACGTGCCACCTGCGCCTGCTCTTCGGCGGCGCTGGCGATGACCAGGTTGCGTTCGTTGATCTGCGACACCGCGCCGGCAATGGTGTCGAGTGCCAAGCCGGCGCCGCGGGCCATGTTCAGGGTCGACTCGGCGCGCTCGGTGCTGGTGCGCATCGACTCCACGGCATGCTCGGTGCCGCCCTGGATGCTGCCGATCATGCGTTCGATGTCACTGGTCGACTGCTGAGTACGGTGCGCCAGAGCGCGGACCTCATCGGCCACCACTGCGAAACCACGACCCGCCTCACCGGCGCGGGCGGCTTCGATCGCCGCGTTGAGGGCCAGCAGGTTGGTCTGGTCGGCCAGGCCGCGAATCACGTCGAGCACCTTGCCGATGTCGCGCGATTGCCCCGCGAGGTCTTCGACCAGCTTGCCGGTGGCTTGCACGTCACCGCTCATGCGCTCGATGGCGCTGACGGTTTCCAGCACCAGGTCGCGACCGTCACCAGCCGTGCGGCTGGCTTCGCCCGACGCTTCGGAGGTACTCACGGCATTGCGCGCCACTTCCTCTACCGCACTGGTCATTTCCGTCACCGCCGTGGCGGCTTGCTGGATTTCGGCGTTCTGCTGGGCCAGCCCGCGGGCGCCCTCGTCGGTGACGCTGTTCAGCTCTTCAGCGGCCGAGGCCAGCTGCGTGGCAGAGCCGGCAATCTGCTGCACGGTGTCGCGCAGGCCGTTCTGCATTTTGGCCATGGCTTGCAGCAGGCGCGCGGCTTCGTCGGTGCCGGAGGTGTCGATGGCATGCGTGAGGTCCCCGGCGGCGATCCACTCGGCGGTGCGCAGGGCATCGTCGACCGGCCTGACGATGCTGCGGGTCAGCAGGAACGCGAACAGGAAGGTCAGCAGGGTGGCGATCACCAGCAGCCCGATGACCAGCCGAATGGCCGTCTCATAGCTGTTTTCGGCCGCGGCATTGCTCTTGCGCGACTGGTCGGTGTTGAACTGCACCAGCTCACCCATCACGGTGTTGATGGCGTCGGAGTTGCGCAGCATGTCGCCGTTGAGCAGTGCGCGCAGGTCCTCAAGGCGGCCATCGCGGCTGAACGCGCGAATGCGCGCCTCGAACTGACGGTACTCACCGAGCAATTGCCCATAGTGGTCGAAGATGACTTGCTCGTTCTGTGCCTCGACCAGGTTCTGGTAGGCCTGGCGGGCCTTGTCGACCTGTGCGTTGCGCTCATCCATGCGCTGCGCGGTTTCGACAAGGACCTGCGGGTCGCGGTTGACCAGCAGGTTGTAGCCCAGGGTGCGCAAGCGTTGGTTGGCGATGGTCAGTTCGTTGAGGGCCTTGATGCTGGGCACGCTGACGGATTCGATCTTCACGCCAGCCTGGCGGATGTCGCTCATCTGGATCAGGGAAAACGCCCCAAGGCTGAGCATCAGCAAACCGATCAAGGCGAACCCCAGCAGCGCGCGTGGGGCAATGTTCAAACTGCGTATGGACATGGATACGTTATCCGTAGTGGATCGCGGTCCATGCGAAAAATGAGAGGCCTGTCACACTATCGGTCGTATTCGGTAACTCTTGAGGCAGCACTGAAAAAAATGATGGCCCTGAGCCACTCCTTCCGACTCAGGACCCTCGCCTCTACAGCACGCTGGCCAGAAACTCCCGCAAGCGCGGGTGCTGCGGGTTGTCCAGCAGCGTGCGGGCGTCCCCGCTTTCGACCACCTGGCCCTGGTCCATGAACACGATGTTGTCGGCCACTTCCCGGGCAAAGCCGATTTCGTGGGTCACCACCACCATGGTGATGCCCGAGTGCGCCAGCTGCTTCATGACCTGCAACACCTCGCCCACCAGTTCCGGGTCGAGGGCCGAGGTCGGCTCGTCGAACAGCATCACCTCCGGCTGCATGGCCAGGGCACGGGCAATGGCCACCCGCTGCTGCTGGCCACCCGACAACTCGCGCGGCCAGGCATCGGCGCGATGCGCCAGGCCGACCTGTTCGAGCAGGCTCATGGCGCGGGTCTGGACCTCGCCCTTGCGCTGGCGAAGAATGCGCAGCGGCGCATCGACGATGTTCTGCAACACCGTACGGTGCGGGAACAGGTTGAACTGCTGGAACACCATGCCGATGCGCTGGCGTTGTTCGGCCACCTGCTTTTCCGGCAGCTCGTACAGCGCCTGACCCTTGCGCCGGTAGCCGATCAGCGTGTCGCCCACGTGGATGGTGCCGCCGTCGAGCTTTTCCAGATGATTGATGCACCGCAGCAAGGTGGACTTGCCCGAACCCGACGGCCCGAGGATCACTGTCACTGACCCCGCCGCGATGTCGAGATCGATGCCTTTGAGCACGGCGTTGCCGGAGAACTGTTTGTGCACGCCGCGCAGGCGAATGGGCTCACTCATGCTTCAGACTCCTGCCGCGCCACGCTGCGGCCCAGCCAGTTGCGCCGACCTTGGGTGTTACCTCGGCTGAAGCGCACCTCGACGAAATGCTGCAGCACCGACAACAGCGACGTCATCAGCAGGTACCAGGCGGTGGCCACCAGCAGCAACGGAATCACTTCATAGGTGCGTTGATAGATGATCTGCGCCGAGTACAGCACATCCTGCAAGGCGATCACCGAGACCACGGCCGTGGTTTTCAGCTGGCCGATCACCTCGTTGCCGGCCGGCGGCAAGATGGTGCGCATGGCCTGCGGCAAGACGGTCTGGCGGAAGATCTGTCCAGGCCGATAGCCCAGTGCCTTGGCCGCTTCCAGCTGCCCGGCACCGACACTCTGGATGCCGGCACGGATGATTTCGGCCGCGTACGCCGACTGGTGAATGACCAGCGCCAGCACCGCCGCGCTGAACGGGCTGATGACCTCGTTGGTGGTTGCGCTCCACACCTCACCGACCCACGGCAGGCTCAAGACCAGACGCGGGTACAGCGCGGCGATGTTGTACCAGAGGAACAGCTGCACCAGCATCGGCACTGCGCGGAAAAACCAGGTATAGGCCCAACTGACGCCGACCAGCACCGGGTTCGACGACAAGCGCATCAACGCCAGCAGCGTGCCGCCGGCAAAGCCGAAGACCACCGAGATCAGCGTCAGCTTGATGGTCATCAGCACGCCGTTGAGAATCGACTCCTCGGTCAGGTTGGCGGCCACCACGTCCCACTCGAAGCGGGGGTTCTCCAGCATCGAATGCAGCACCAGCGCCAGCACTGCCAGCACCACCGCGGCACTGGCCCAACGGCCCCAGTGACGGTTGGCGACGATGCGCAGGCCGGCGCTGTCAGGGTCGAGCGTTGGCTTCATCGGATGTTTTCTTCATTGAGGCCAGCCGATTTCACTGCACCGAAGCCGATTTCCCATTTGTCGAGAATCTGCTTGTACGTGCCATCGGCGATCAGCGAGTTCAGCGCCGCCTGGATCGGCTTGCCCAGCGGCGAGCCTTTGGGCAGCGCGATGGAAACGATGGTGTCTTCGATGGTGATTTCCCCGGCCATGGCCAGCGGCTTGACATGGCTGGCCTGGTAGCGCAGGCCCTCGAACGGACCGAAGAACATCGGCACACGGCCACTGATCACCGCCTGTACGCCTGCCGGGCGGTCCGGGAAGATCGGCACGGTGATGGCCTTGTTGCCGGCAGCCACGCACGCGTCGCTGGCTTGCTGCAGGCGCGTGACCTGGGAGGTGCCGGCGCCGGCACCCACGGTCTGCCCGCACAGCGCATCGAGGCTGTTGAACGGCCCAAGGGCTGCGTCTGCCCGCCCGATCAGGGCGAGCTTGGAGGCGTTGTAGTAACCGACGAAGTCAACCTGTTCCAGGCGTTTGGGGTTGGCGTCGATGTTGGCCAGGGCCGCGTCATAGCGGCCCGATTTGAGGCCCGGAATGATGTTGTCGAAACCGCCGGTGTCACGCAGTTGCAGTTGCACGCCGAGGCGGTCGGCCACGGCACTGATGATGTCGATTTCGCGCCCGGCCAGGGTCTTGTTGTCGGCCTGGTAGAAGGTGGTCGGTGGCGTGTTGGGGTTGGTGCCGGCGACGATGTAGCCGCGTTTCTGGATCGCCTCGGGCAGGGTCGCATGCAGCGCGGCGTCCACGGCGGGCTTGGCGCTGGCATCGAACGGCACGCTGCCTTGGGCAGGGGCGGCAAAAGCGCCGGGAACGGCCAGCAGCGCGGCGGCGGCGCTGATCAGTGCAGGTTTATTCATGGCTCATTCCTTATGGGGGGTCGACGGGGCGACGGCGGAAAAGTTGTCGGTAACGGCGGGCAAGCCCAGGTTTTCACGCAGGGTGGCGTACTGGTATTCGGTGCGGAACAGGCCGCGACGCTGCAGTTCCGGGATCACCAGGTCGACGAACAGCTGCAGCTGGTCAGGCAGCACGGCCGGCATGATGTTGAAACCGTCCGCACCGCCCTGTTCCAACCAGTGCTGGAAATCGTCGGCAATGTCTTCGGCGGTGCCGACGATCACCCGATGGCCACGCGAGCCAGCCGCCACAGCGGCGAGCTGGCGCAGGGTGAGGTTTTCCCGCGCGGCCAGTTCGGTAAGCAGCTTGACCCGGCTCTGGCTGCCCTCGGTGGGTTTGATTTCGGGCACCGGGCCGTCCAGCGGGTACACGCTCATGTCAGTGCCGAAGCGCGCCGACAGCTGTTCGATACCATTGTCGATGTCGACCAGTTCGTTGAGCTGATCCCACACGGCCTGGGCCTGTTCGCGGGTGCGCCCGACAATCGGCATCACGCCAGGCAGAATCAGCAGATGGTCAGGATGGCGCCCGGCCTCGCGCACGAACTGCTTCTGGCTGCGGTAGAACGCCTGGCCTTCTTCCAGCGAGGCGGCGGCGGTGAATACCACTTCGGCGGTCTGTGCGGCCAGCTGCTGGCCGGCAGGCGAAGAGCCGGCTTCGATGATCACCGGGCGGCCCTGCGGCGAGCGGGCAATGTTCAGCGGGCCCTGGACCTGGAAATGCTTGCCCTTGTGGTTGGCGGCATGAATTCGGGCTTCGTCGCTGTACTGGCCGGTGGCTTTATCGCGGACGATGGCACCCTCCTCCCAGCCGTCCCACAGCTGGAAGGCCACATCGAGGAACTCGCGCGCCACTTCATAGCGGTCAGCGTGCGAGGGCAGGTCTTCGCGGCTGAAGTTGCGCGCCGCGTCTGCCGAAAACGAGGTCACCACGTTCCAGGCGGCGCGGCCATGGCTGATGTGGTCGACCGAGCACAGTGCGCGGGCCAGGTGGAACGGCTCGTCGAAGGTGGTCGAGGCCGTGGCCGCCAGGCCGATGTGCCGGGTTTGCACGGCCAGGGCCGAGAGCAGGGTCAACGGTTCCAGCCGCGACATGGTCGAGGGCAGGCGGTGCACGCTGGTGGCCAGGGCGTCACCGACGAAGAACATGTCGAACTTGCCTTGCTCGGCGGTCTGGGCGATCCAGGTGAACCAGTCGATGTCGGTGGGCGAGCCTTGCGCACCGTCGGCGCGCCAGCCACTGACATGGTGGCCGAGGGCCTGGACGAACAGGCCCAGGCGCAGTTGACGGGAAGCGGGCTGTGGCGTGGACATGGCAGATCCTTAAGGGCAGCGAATGAGGGCGACCAGGCGCTGCAAGGCGGCATCGTCGGCAAGTTGAAGGTCGGTACACAGGGCGTCTAGGCGCTCGGCAGGCAGCGCGTGCAGGTTGGCGCGCAGCTTGCCGCGCACATCGGTGGGCGTCGCGGCAGTCTGCTGCCGGGTGACGCAGTGGCTGAGCGTGCGGCCATCGGCCAAGTGCAAGGTGACACGGTGAAAGCGCAGGTCCGGGTCAAGCTCATCGGCCGGTGCGCTGAGGTCCGGGCTGCGCCGGACCTTGGCCGCCAGCTCGGCAATGGCAGGGGCGACTGGGTGCTCGCCATAGCGCTCCAAGGCAATCTCGCCGTGCAGCAACGCGTCGGCAAGGGTGTATTCGAGGCTGAAACGCCCCTGCACGCCGGTCTGCGGCGCACGGATCGAAGGTGCGGTGTCAGCGCCGGGCGGGAAGCTGACCTCGATGGCCTGCACGGCATGCAGGTCGAAGCCTGCGCTGGCACGCAGGACGAACGCCGCCTCGATGGCACTGTGGGTGCCGCCGCAGGTGGGGTAGCGCTTGAATTCCAGACCGGGCGCATCGATCCGCCACGGCGCGCCCCAGCCGGCCAGCAGCTTGTCCGGGCGCGCCGCGCCGAGGCCGAGAATCTCGAAGAACGCCTCCAGCACCGCGTCGGGCTGGGCGACGAAACCGCTGCTGGCCAGTT
>NZ_DAMCCR010000114.1:10024-11946 GCF_032058845.1 Pseudomonas sp.
CGCTATTCACTGCCTGGCGCGCCGCGAAACCCGCATGCAGCGCCTTGCCAGCGCTGCCGAATTGCGCACGCAGACCGGCAGCCTGGGTCGCGGCCAGGCCCAGGGCGATCTGGGTCTGCGCGCGGTTCAGCTGCAGCAGACGGCACGCCGCACCCGCCGCGGCGATCACGCCCAAGGTCGCGGTGCTGTGCAGGCCGGCTGCGTAATGTCGGGTGCCGACGGCCCTGCCCAGGCGGCCAGCGAGCTCGACGCCGATCACATAGGCGTCCAGAAACGCCGCATGGCCCGACGGCGCGGCGTTGTCAGTCAGCGCCAGCAAGGTCGACAGCACCACCGTGCTGGGGTGGCCGCGCAAACTGGCGTGGTAGTCGTCGAAATCCAGCGCGTGGCTCAGGTAGCCGAGCTGCAGGGCGTGATTGTCGGCACTGTGCTGTGCAGGGTAAACGCTACGCACGGCTGACAGACCCGCATCCTCGAGCAGGCCGAGGTGCACGGGCAGTAGGCAGGCAAAATAGTCGACCACGCCGTCGCGTGCGCGTTGGCGCTGTACGCCCTGCGGTCGGGTAGAAAGAAGCGCATCGGCCAGCAGCCCGCTCAGGGAATCACTCAAAAGACACACCTTTGAATGCAAGACGTTGACTTGCATCAATAAATCGGAGGAAGTGTGAGTGTCCTGTTCTATCAGCGCATTTGCCAATAACCAAAGGTTATGGATTATTCCATGTAGGTCTAACGCTATACCGATTGTAGGAAATCAGGCAGGCCTCTGCGGGCCTGCCGAGGCCTGAATCAGTTCGCCTGACGGCGCATGGCCAAGACTGCCGCGCCAAAACCAATGAATGTGGTGCCTACCAGGCGGTTCAGCCAGCGCGACCATTCAGGCCTGCTGAGCACGCCTTTGGCCCGGGCGGCGAGCGCGGCGTAGAGGGTGAGCGACAGCAGCGACAAGCCGACGAAAATGCCGGTCAGCGTCAGGAACTGCGGCAGCAACGCCGCGCTCTGGTCGATGAACTGTGGAAACAGTGCGGTGAAGAACAGGGTCGCCTTAGGGTTGGTCAGCGCCGTGAGAAACGCCGAGCGGTATAGCTTGCCGGGAACGGGCTTTAACGTACTGCCACCGCTTGGATCGTCTGCAGCCAGCAGCGGAGTCTTTTTCATCAGCTGTTTGACGCCCAGGTAGAAGAGATAGGCCGCGCCGGCCAGCTTCACGCCGTTGAAGAGCATTTCCGAGCTGGCGAGCAGCGCCCCCAGACCCAGCATCGCCGCCGCCGACAGGCAGAACAGGCCGCTGCCATTACCCAACGACGACCACACCGCGCTGCGTGGCCCGTGGGCCAGGCTGTTGTTGACCGCCATCAAGGTAGCCGGGCCTGGGCTGGCGATGGCAATGGCGGCGACGGCGGTGAAAGCAAGCAGGGAATGGGCATCCATGGCGCAAACTCTTACAAAGGTGGGAGCCCGCATCTTACACAAACCCCCGCACCCGACATCCGCAGTTGCACATTAATCGCAGCACCTCCTAAAATGAGAACAAATCCCAGTTGCATTTTCGAGCCGCGACATGTCGAGCCGCCCACCGTCGAGCCAGAGCCTTCTCAACCAGCAGGTAGAGGCCTGTTATCAGAGCCACCAGCGCTGGCTGCTGGGCTGGCTACGGCCGCGGGTCGGTTGTACCGAGCTGGCCGCCGACCTGGTGCAGGACGTGTTCATCCGCGTGTTGACGGCCCGCGACGCCCAGGCCCGCCTGAGCGCGGTGCGCGAGCCCAAGGGCTACCTGGCCACCATCGCCCGCCGGCTGATGATCGACCACCTGCGCCGCGTGCGCCTGGAGCGGGCCTGGTTGCAGGCCCTGGCCGAACAGCCCGAGGCAGTGGCCGTGAGTGAGGAAGCCCGGGCGATCCTGCTGGAAAGCCTGTGCGAAC
>NZ_DAMCCR010000115.1:0-11853 GCF_032058845.1 Pseudomonas sp.
ACAAGAAACACGTCTACATCACCGTCAACATCAACGAAGGCGAGAAGTACACCGTTCGTGATGTGAAGCTGTCCGGCGACCTGAAAGTCCCCGAAGACCAGATCAAGTCGCTGCTGCTGGTACAGCCTGGCCAGGTCTTCTCGCGCAAGGTCATGACCGGCACGTCCGATCTGATCACCCGTCGCCTGGGCAACGAAGGCTACACCTTCGCCAACGTCAACGGCGTGCCGCAGCCGCACGACGAAGACCACACCGTCGACATCATGTTCGTCGTCGATCCGGGCAAGCGTGCCTATGTCAACCGCATCAACTACCGCGGCAACACCAAGACCGAAGACGACGTGCTGCGCCGCGAAATGCGTCAGATGGAAGGTGGCTGGGCGTCGACCTACCTGATCGACCAGTCCAAGACCCGTCTTGAGCGTCTGGGCTTCTTCAAGGACGTCAATGTCGAGACCCCGCCGGTGCCAGGCACTGACGACCAGGTCGATGTGAACTACGCGGTAGAAGAGCAAGCCTCCGGTTCGATCACCGCCAGCGTTGGTTTCGCTCAGAGCGCCGGCCTGATCCTGGGCGGTGCCATCAGCCAGACCAACTTCCTCGGTACCGGTAACAAGGTCTCGGTCGGTCTGACCCGCTCGGAATACCAGACCCGCTACAACTTCGGTTTCGTGAACCCCTACTTCACGCCCGATGGCGTGAGCCTGGGCTACAACGCGTTCTACCGCAGCACCAACTACGATGACCTCGACGTTGACGTGGCAAGCTACGCCGTCGACAGCCTGGGTGCCGGCGTCAGCCTGGGTTACCCGATCAGCGAAACGTCGCGCCTGACCTACGGTTTGACCGTGCAGCAGGATGAAATCAAGACGGGTCGTTATACCGTTGATGAAATCTTCGATTTCCTACAAAAGGAGGGTAAAGATTTTACCAACTTCAAGGCTTCGGTGGGCTGGTCGGAATCGACCTTGAACAAAGGGGTACTGGCTACCCGCGGTCATTCGCAGAGCCTGACCCTGGAAAGCACCATTCCAGGCAGCGACCTGTCGTTCTACAAGATCGACTACCGCGGCCAGCTGTTCAAACCGCTGACGCCTGACTACACCCTGCGCCTGCACACCGAGCTGGGGTATGGCGACGGTTTCGGCGGGACCTCCGGTCTGCCGTTCTACGAGAACTACTACGCCGGTGGCTTCAACTCGGTGCGTGGCTTCAAGGACAGCAGCCTGGGGCCACGCAGCACGCCGAGTACGGGTAAAAACGGGACTGAAACGGACCCAGACCAAGATCCACTGCCGTTCGGCGGCAACCTCCTGGTGCAAGGCGGCGTAGAGCTGATGTTCCCGCTGCCTTTCGTCAAGGATCAGCGCTCGCTGCGCACATCGGTCTTCTGGGACGTGGGTAACGTCTTCAACACCGACTGCAAGTCGAAAAGGACCGAGGAAGGCAAGAAAGTCGAGTGCGCCGAACTCGGCTTCTCCGACATGGCCAGCTCCGTCGGCCTGGGCGTCACCTGGGTCACCGCGCTCGGCCCGCTGAGCTTCAGCCTGGCGATGCCGATCAAGAAACCTGACGATGCCGACACCCAAGTGTTCCAATTCTCTCTGGGCCAGACCTTCTAAGGTCGGCCCCTGCTCAACGACAACGGTTTATTCAGGAGTGCATCGTGCGTAAGTTGACCCAACTGGCCTTCGTGGCTGCGGCGCTGGTCGCCACCCCGGCCTTCGCCGAAATGAAGATCGCCGTTCTGAACTACCAGATGGCACTGCTCGAATCCGACGCCGCCAAGAAGTACGCCGTTGACACCGAGAAGAAATTTGGCCCGCAGTTCAACAAGCTCAAGAGCCTGGAAAGCAGCGCCAAAGGCATTCAGGACCGCCTGATCAAAGGCGGCGACAAGATGGCTGCCCCTGAGCGCGAGCGCCTGGAACTCGAGTTCAAGCAAAAGGCCCGTGACTTCCAGTTCCAGTCCAAGGAACTGAACGAAGCCAAAGCCGTTGCCGACCGCGATCTGCTCAAGGTCCTGCGGCCGAAGATGGAAAATGCCATGCAGGAAGTCATCAAGAAAGGTGGCTTCGATCTGGTGCTCGAGCGCGGCGCGGTCATCGATGTCAAACCGCAGTACGACATCACCCGCCAAGTCATCGAGCGCATGAACCAAGCGCGTTGATATGACCCAGACCCTCACGCTCGGCCAGCTGGCCGAAGCGCTGGGAGCCACCTTGAAGGGCTCCGAGGCGCTGCCAATCACCGGGCTTGCCACCTTGCAGGAGGCAGGCCCGGAGCAGTTGAGTTTCCTGGCCAACCCGCAGTACCGCAAATACCTGGAAACTTCCCGGGCAGGCGCGGTACTGCTCAAGGCTGCGGACGCGCAAGCGTTTTCCGGCAACGCACTGATCGTGCCTGATCCGTACCTGGCCTACGCGCGGATTTCCCACCTCTTCGATCCAAAGCCCAAGGCTGTGGCGGGTATTCATCCCAGCGCCGTGGTAGCTGAGGATGCCGAGGTGGATGCGGCTGCCAGTGTCGGACCGTTTGCGGTGATCGAGAGCGGTGCGCGTATCGCAGCCGGTGTGACCATCGGTGCGCACTGCTTCATCGGTGCACGTTGCGTGATCGGTGAAGACGGCTGGCTGGCACCACGGGTGACCCTCTACCACGATGTCACCATCGGTAAGCGGGTGGTCATTCAGTCGGGTGCCGTGATTGGCGGCGAAGGCTTTGGCTTTGCCAACGAGAAGGGTGTGTGGCGCAAGATTGCGCAGATTGGCGGCGTTACCCTGGGCGATGATGTGGAAATCGGTGTCAACACCGCGATCGATCGCGGCGCGTTGTCCGATACCCGTATCGACGAAGGTGCCAAGCTCGACAACCAGATCCAGATCGCCCACAACGTCCATGTCGGTGCGCACACCGCCATGGCCGCCTGCGTGGGCATTTCCGGCAGCACCCGCATCGGCAAACATTGCACCATTGCCGGTGGCGTGGGGATGGTCGGGCACATCGATGTCTGCGACAACGTGTTCGTTTCGGGCATGACCATGGTCACCCGTTCGATCACCGAGCCAGGCGGCTATTCGTCGGGTACGGCCATGCAGCCGTTGGCCGATTGGCGCAAGAGTGCCGCGCGAATTCGCCAGCTCGATGACATGGCCAAGCGCGTGCAGCAGCTGGAAAAACGTGTCGATACCGTGACCTCAGAGAGTCAGCCAGCATCAGAGGGCTGACAGCAATTTCCTGGCAAGCGTGATTCGTCGCTAGCTGGCTCCTCTTTGGATGGCAAAAGGAGCGTGTGGTCAGCGCCTACGCTCCCTATTCTTATTACAGGCTTCCCCCCGAAATGATGGACATCAACGAGATTCGCGAATACCTGCCTCACCGCTACCCGTTCCTGCTGGTGGATCGGGTGACGGATCTGGACTACGAGGCCCAGAGCATTCGTGCCTACAAGAATGTCAGCATCAACGAGCCGTTCTTCAATGGCCACTTCCCGGCGCACCCCATCATGCCGGGCGTGCTGATCATCGAAGCCATGGCCCAGGCTGCGGGAATCCTCGGGTTCAAGATGCTTGACGCCAAGCCGGCTGACGGCACCCTTTACTATTTCGTGGGCTCCGACAAGCTGCGCTTCCGCCAGCCCGTGCTGCCGGGTGACCAGCTTGTCCTGGAAGCGACCTTCCTCAGCCGCAAGAGCATGATCTGGAAGTTCGAATGCCGCGCACTGGTCGACGGCAAGCCGGTATGCTCGGCGCAAATTACCTGCGCGGAACGCTCCCTGTGAATTCAATCGATCCTCGGGCCATCATCGATCCGTCAGCCAGGTTGGCCGACGGCGTCGAAGTGGGCCCGTGGTCGATCGTTGGCCCCGATGTCGACATCGGGGAGGGCACGGTCATCGGCCCGCATGTTGTGCTCAAGGGTCCGACGCGCATCGGCAAGCACAACCGCATCTACCAGTTTTCCTCGATCGGTGAAGACACCCCCGACCTCAAGTACCGTGGCGAACCCACGCGTCTGGTGATCGGCGATCACAATGTCATTCGCGAAGGCGTGACCATTCACCGCGGGACCATCCAGGACCGCGCGGAAACCACGGTGGGTGATCACAACCTGATCATGGCCTATGCCCATATCGGCCATGACAGCGTGATCGGCAGCCACTGCATCCTGGTCAACAACACCGCACTGGCCGGCCATGTGCACGTGGGCGACTGGGCGATCCTTTCCGGTTTCACCCTGGTCCACCAGTATTGCCATATCGGGGCGCACGCCTTTTCCGGCATGGGCACGGCCATCGGCAAGGACGTGCCGGCGTTCGTCACGGTGTTCGGCAGCCCTGCCGAGGCCCGTAGCATGAACTTCGAAGGCATGCGCCGTCGCGGCTTCAGCGATGAGGTGATCCACTCGCTGCGCCGCGCCTACAAGACGGTCTACCGTCAGGGGCTCACCGTCGAGCACGCGGTGGCCGAGCTCGCCGAGCTGGCCGCCAGGCACCCTGAGGTCGAGTTGTTCCGCCAGTCGATCGTGACGTCCGCCCGCGGCATCACTCGCTGACATGGCCCCGCTTTGTATAGCGCTGGTGGCCGGAGAGGCCAGCGGCGACATTCTCGGTTCGGGCCTGATGCGCGCCCTCAAGCTCCGCCACCCGGACATCCGCTTCATCGGGGTCGGCGGCCCCTTGATGGAGGCCGAGGGCATGCAGTCGTACTTCCCCATGGAGCGCCTCGCGGTCATGGGCCTGGTCGAAGTGCTGGGCCGGCTGCGTGAGCTGCTCAAGCGCCGAAAAGACCTGATTCAGACGCTGCTCAGCGAAAAGCCTGATGTGTTCATCGGTATCGACGCGCCCGATTTCACCCTCAACATCGAGCTGACCCTGCGCCAGGCCGGCATCAAGACGGTGCATTACGTCAGCCCGTCCGTCTGGGCCTGGCGGCAAAAGCGCGTATTGAAGATCCGTCAGGGCTGCGACCTGATGCTCACCCTGCTGCCGTTCGAGGCCAGGTTCTACGAAGAGCAAGGCGTGCCGGTGCGCTTCGTCGGCCATCCCTTGGCCGATACCATTCCCTTGCAGGCCGATCGCGACGCTGCGCGCCAGGCGCTGGGTCTGGGCCGCGAGCCTGTGGTTGCGCTGATGCCGGGCAGCCGCGGCGGTGAAGTAGGGCGCCTGGGCGCGTTGTTCCTGGACGCTGCGCAGCACCTGCGCGAGCAACTGCCGGGTGTGCGCTTTGTGCTGCCGTGTGCCAATGCCACGCGCCGCGCCCAGATCGAGCAGATGCTCGAAGGCCGCGACCTGCCGCTGATGCTGCTCGACGGCCAGTCGCACCAGGCCTTGGCCGCCTGCGATGCCGTGCTGATCGCCTCGGGCACGGCCACCCTGGAAGCGCTGCTGTACAAGCGCCCAATGGTGGTGGCCTACCGCCTGGCACCGTTGACCTACTGGATTCTCAAGCGCATGGTCAAGAGCCCCTACGTGTCGTTGCCCAACTTGCTGGCCCAGCGCATGCTGGTCCCTGAGCTGTTGCAGGAGGCCGCCACCAGCGAGGCCCTGGCGGCAACCTTGGCGCCGCTGGTGCGCGATGGCTCGGCGCAGACCGAGCCGTTCGACCAGATTCACCGCACCCTGCGCCGCGATGCCTCGAACCAGGCGGCTGAGGCTGTCCTCGCGCTGCTGGGGGCGCGCTGATGCAATTGGGCCTGGATTTCACTTTGGTCGAAGAGCTGGTCGCGGGCGTCGATGAAGTCGGCCGTGGCCCACTGTGCGGAGACGTGGTCACCGCCGCGGTGATCCTCGATCCGCGGCGCCCGATTCTGGGACTGAACGACTCGAAGAAGCTCACTCAGGCCCGGCGCGAAGCGCTGTTCGACGAAATCTGCGAGAAAGCCCTGAGTTTCTGCATCGCCCGCGCCGAGGTCGAGGAGATCGACCGGCTCAACATCCTGCATGCCACGATGCTGGCCATGAAACGGGCGGTCGAAGGCCTGCATGTCACGCCCAGACTGGCGCTGATCGACGGCAACCGCTGCCCTGTGCTGGCCGTGCCGGCAGCGCCGGTGATCAAAGGCGACGGCAAGGTGCCGGCCATCGCGGCAGCCTCGATCCTGGCCAAGGTGACCCGTGACCGCGAGATGAGCAGCTTCGAAGGCCTTTACCCCGGTTACGGGATCGGCGCCCACAAGGGTTATCCCACCCCGGTGCACCTGGAGGCCCTGGCCCGCCTGGGGCCAACGCCCATCCACCGGCGCTCCTTCGCGCCAGTGCGCATGGCCTACGAGCGCCACGTGAGTGTCTATAACACGCTGTTGTAACGCCCGTCCGCACCAAGGCCCCGTCGCGCCACGCTCGTCTCCTCGAACGGCATCCGCTTGACCATTACGGTACAATCGCGCCCCTCGTTTCACACTGTCACAGGATCATCAATGCCGGTCTCTTTCGTTCACCTGCGCGTGCATTCCGAATTTTCCCTGGTCGATGGCCTGGTGCGGGTCAAGCCGCTGGCCAAGGCGCTGGGCGGAATGAACATGCCGGCGGTGGCGATTACCGACCAGAGCAACATGTGTTCGCTGGTCAAGTTCTACAAGGCGGCCATGGGCGCGGGGATCAAGCCGATCTGCGGCGCCGACCTGTGGCTGGCGGGCAGCGAGCCGGACGCACCGCTGTCGCGTATCTGCTTTCTGGCAATGGACCCGCAGGGCTATCGCAACCTCACCGAGTTGCTGTCGCGGGGCTGGCTCGAAGGCCAGCGCAATGGCCTGGTCATCATCCAGCGAGACTGGATTGCGCCTGCCAGTGCCGGCCTGATCGCCCTGTCAGCCGCGCGCGAGGGGGATATCGGCATGGCCCTGCTGGCCGGTCGCGAGCAGGAAGCGCAAGCGCTGCTGCACGACTGGCAGCAGATGTTCCCGGAGCGTTTCTACGTCGAGCTGCAGCGCACCGGTCGCCCAGGCGATGAAGAGTATGTGCATGCTGCCGTCGCCCTGGCCGATCGCCTGGGCGCGCCGCTGGTCGCCACCAACGACGTTCGCTTCCTCAAGCAGACCGACTTCGACGCCCATGAAACACGCGTCTGCATCGGAGAAGGCTGGACCCTCGACGACCCACGTCGCCCACGCCTGTACAGCGACCAGCAGTACCTGAAGAGCCCGGAGGAAATGGCCGAGCTGTTCAGCGACCTGCCTGACGCCCTGGCCAACACCGTCGAGATTGCCAAGCGCTGCAACATCCAGGTGCAGCTGGGCAAGGCATTCCTGCCCGATTTTCCGACACCCAATGGCATGGGTATCGACGACTACCTGCGCCATGTGTCCCATGAGGGCCTCGAGGAGCGCCTGGCGGTGCTCTGGCCCAAGGACACCACGCCCAACTATGAAGAGAAGCGTCAAACGTACCTCGACCGCCTGAAGTTCGAGCTGGACATCATCATCCAGATGGGCTTTCCCGGTTACTTCCTGATCGTCATGGACTTCATCAAGTGGGCCAAGAACAACGGCGTGCCGGTCGGCCCGGGCCGAGGATCGGGTGCCGGCTCGCTGGTCGCCTACGTGCTGAAGATCACCGACCTCGACCCGCTGGCCTATGACCTGCTGTTCGAGCGCTTCCTCAACCCTGAACGGGTTTCGATGCCCGATTTCGACGTCGACTTCTGCATGGATGGTCGCGACCGGGTCATCGAGTACGTGGCCGACGCCTATGGGCGCAATGCGGTCAGCCAGATCATCACCTTCGGCACCATGGCGGCCAAGGCCGTGGTCCGCGACGTGGCGCGGGTGCAGGGCAAGTCGTACGGCCTGGCCGATCGCCTGTCGAAGATGATTCCCTTCGAAGTGGGCATGACGCTCGAAAAAGCCCATGAGCAGGAAGAAATCCTGCGCGACTTCCTCAAGAGCGACGAAGAAGCCCGGGAAATCTGGGAGATGGCGCTCAAGCTCGAAGGGGTCTGCCGAGGCACCGGCAAGCACGCCGGGGGCGTGGTCATCGCGCCGACCAAGCTCACCGACTTTTCGCCCGTGGCCTGCGATGAAGAGGGCGGCGGCCTGGTCACCCAGTTCGACAAGGACGACGTCGAAGCCGCCGGCCTGGTCAAGTTCGACTTCCTCGGCCTGCGTACGCTGACCATCATCAAGTGGGCGATGGAAACCATCAACCGCGAACAGGCCAAGCTCGACCAGCCCGACCTGAACATCGACTTCATCCCGCTGGACGACCGCAAGACCTTCGAGCTGCTGCAAAAAGCCGAAACCACCGCAGTGTTCCAGCTCGAGTCGCGCGGCATGAAGGAGCTGATCAAGAAGCTCAAGCCCGACTGCCTGGAAGACCTCATCGCACTGGTGGCGCTGTTCCGTCCGGGCCCGCTGCAATCGGGCATGGTCGATGACTTCATCAACCGCAAGCACGGCCGCGCCGAGCTGGCCTATCCGCATCCCGATTATCAGTACGACGGCCTGCAGCCGGTGCTGGCGCCGACCTACGGCATCATCCTGTACCAGGAACAGGTGATGCAGATTGCCCAGGTCATGGCCGGCTACACCCTCGGTGAGGCCGACATGCTGCGCCGCGCCATGGGCAAGAAGAAGCCCGAGGAGATGGCCAAGCAGCGCGGCGGCTTCGTCGACGGCTGTGCGAAGAACGGCATCGATGCAAACCTGGCAGGCAACATCTTCGACCTGGTAGAGAAATTTGCCGGTTACGGCTTCAACAAGTCTCACTCGGCGGCCTATGGCCTGGTGTCGTACCAGACCGCCTGGCTCAAGACCCACTATCCGGCACCGTTCATGGCCGCGGTGCTCTCTGCCGATATGCACAACACCGACAAGGTGGTGGTGCTGATCGAAGAAGTGCGCAGCATGAAACTGCGCCTGGATGCCCCGGATGTGAACAGCTCCGAGTTCAAGTTCACGGTCAACGACGATGGCCGTATCGTCTATGGCCTGGGCGCGATCAAGGGCGTGGGCGAGG
Source organism: Pseudomonas sp. (assembly GCF_032058845.1). GTDB lineage: Bacteria > Pseudomonadota > Gammaproteobacteria > Pseudomonadales > Pseudomonadaceae > Aquipseudomonas. The sequence continues at coordinate 8,954 of NZ_DAMCCR010000115.1, forward strand.
GGCCGGTCGAGGCCATCGTCGAGGCGCGTGCTGCAGGTGGTGCATTCAAGGACCTGTTCGACTTCTGCAAGCGGGTCGATCTGAAGCGCATCAACAAGCGCACCCTCGATGCGTTGATTCGCAGTGGTGCGCTGGATCGCCTGGGCCCGAACTTCCATGACGAGATCAAGGCTTATCACGCCAGCATCGACAGCAACCGCGCGGTGTTGTTATCTGCTTTGGAAGAGGCCGTCAAATCAGCCGAGCAGATTGCCCGCACCGAAGAAAGCGGGCATGTGGACCTGTTCGGCGGTCTGTTCGTCGAGCAGGATGCAGACCTCTACGCCAATCACCGCAAGGTCCGCGAACTGACGCTCAAGGAGCGTCTGCGTGGTGAAAAAGACACCTTGGGCCTGTACCTGACCGGCCACCCGATCGATGAGTACGAGAGCGAAATCCGCCGCTTCGCCCGGCAGCGCATCATCGACCTGAAGCCGTCGCGCGAAGTGCAGACCGTTGCGGGGATGATCATCGCCTTGCGGGTGATGAAGAACAAGAAAGGCGACAAGATGGGCTTCGTGACCCTCGATGACCGCTCCGGACGCATCGAGGCCTCGCTGTTCGCCGATGCCTTCATGGCCGCCCAGGCCCTGCTGCAGACCGACGCCATGGTGGTGATCGAAGGGGAGGTCAGCAACGATGATTTCTCCGGCGGTCTGCGCCTGCGCGTCAAGCAGGTGATGACCATGGAGGACGCGCGCACGCGTCTGGCCGAGAGCCTGCGCCTCAAGCTCAGTTGTGAAGCGCTCAAGGGCGACCGCCTGAGCTGGCTGGGCGAGCTGATCACCCGTCACCGCGGCGGCTGCCCGATCACCCTGGAATACACCGGGAGCGACGCCAAGGCCATGTTGCAGTTCGGCGAACAGTGGCGCATCGACCCGGCGGACGGTCTGATCCAGGCCCTGCGTGACCAGTTCGGACGTGAGAACGTCTTTTTGCAATATCGTTGAATCGATCCCATTTTAAACTCGACCTCAATGCGCCTGATCCCGTAAGGTATGGCGCCAAACGGATCAACCGGCCGGCCGCCTGGCCGTAGACCCAAGACGGATGCTTATGAACCCGAATTTCCTTGATTTCGAACAGCCGATTGCCGACCTGCAAGCCAAGATCGAAGGCCTGCGCCTGGTTGGCAACGACAATTCGCTGAACATCAGCGATGAAATTGCCCGTCTGGAAGACAAGAGCAACAGCCTCACCGAAAGCATCTTCGGTAATCTCACCAGCTGGCAGATCGCCCGCCTGGCGCGCCACCCGCGCCGGCCGTACACCCTCGACTACCTCGAGCACATCTTCACCGAATTCGAAGAGCTGCACGGCGACCGTCACTTCTCCGATGACGCGGCCATCGTCGGCGGTACTGCGCGCCTGAACGGCAAGCCGGTCATGGTCATTGGCCACCAGAAAGGCCGCGAAGTGCGTGAGAAAGTGCGCCGCAACTTCGGCATGCCGCGCCCCGAGGGCTACCGCAAGGCGTGCCGCCTGATGGAAATGGCCGAGCGCTTCAAGATGCCGATCCTGACCTTCATCGACACCCCGGGTGCCTACCCAGGCATCGATGCCGAAGAGCGTAACCAGAGCGAAGCGATTGCCTGGAACCTGCGCGTCATGGCGCGCCTGAAAACGCCAATCATCGCCACCGTGATCGGTGAGGGTGGTTCTGGCGGTGCGCTGGCCATCGGTGTGTGCGACCAGCTCAACATGCTCCAGTACTCCACCTATTCGGTGATCTCGCCCGAAGGCTGCGCGTCCATTCTGTGGAAGACCGCCGAGAAGGCTGCCGATGCCGCTGAAGCCATGGGCATTACCGCCGAGCGCCTGAAGAGCCTCAACATCGTTGACAAGGTGATCGGCGAGCCACTGGGCGGCGCCCACCGTAATCCGGTGAAAATGGCCGAAAGCGTACGTGAGCACCTGGTCGAACAACTCGACCAGTTGGCCACGCTGGACCACGACGCACTGCTCAATCGTCGCTATGAGCGCCTGATGAGCTACGGTCTGTAAGACCCCTCGATGAGCCTGGGTCGCCCGCCACCGCGCTGCGGCGCGGCCCGGGAGCAGAGCACCATGCCGGATCCCTCGCCACTGTTGCGCCCCTGGTTGACCGCCCGTCGCTGGCAGGTCGCCTTTTCCGGTGGGCTCGACTCCACCGTCCTTCTGCACCTTCTGCACGCCTATGCGCAACGCCATGGGGCGCCGCCGCTGTGTGCCGTGCATGTGCAGCATGGGTTGCAGGCGGTGGCCGACACGTGGCCGGCACACTGCCAGCAGGTGTGTGAGCAGTGGGGCGTGGAGCTGCGCCTGGTCGAGGTCAAGGTCGAAACCGGAGCCAGTCTTGAGCAGGCTGCGCGCACGGCGCGGTACCAGGCATTCGAGGCCTTGCTGGAAGAGGGTGATGTGCTGTTCACCGGCCAGCACCTCGATGATCAGGCCGAGACCGTGCTGTTTCGCCTGCTCAGGGGGGCTGGGCTGCGCGGGCTGACGGGCATGCCTCAGGTGCGCCCGCTGGGTCGCGGGCAGTTGGTGCGGCCGTTGCTTGGCCACTGCCGTGCGCAGTTGCAGGACTACGCCACGCGCCACGGCCTGACCTGGATTGAAGACCCTTCCAATAGCGACACGCGCTTCGCCCGCAACTATCTACGCGCAGAGGTCGTGCCCGCACTGCGCCAGCGTTGGCCGCAAGCGCAGCAGAGTCTGGTGCGCAGTGCCGCGCATCTGCACGAGGCGCAGGGCTTGCTCGACGAGCTGGCGCGCGAGGACTTGCAGGCCGCCGCCACGCAGCATGCGTTTGCCTGGGCCGGGGTCGACTCGCTGAGCCTGGCGGCGCTCGCGCCCCTGTCACCCGCTCGCCAGCGCAATGC
>NZ_DAMCCR010000116.1:0-11817 GCF_032058845.1 Pseudomonas sp.
TCTTCCTGATCATGGCCGCGCTGATCATCGTCAGCGGCTACACCTCGATCAACGCCGTGGTCAAAGCCGAACTGTTCCCCACCGAAATCCGCGCCCTGGGCGTCGGCCTGCCCTACGCGCTGACCGTGTCGGTGTTCGGCGGTACCGCTGAATACGTGGCGCTGTGGTTCAAGAGCGCGGGCATGGAAACCGGCTACTACTGGTACGTCACCGGCTGCATCGCCTGCTCGCTGCTGGTGTACGCCACCATGAAGGACACCCGCAAGCATTCGCGGATTACCACTGACTGAGGCTGATGACAGCGTGTGGATACACGCACCCCTGACAGGTAGTGCGTGGTAAGAGAGGGCGCTTCGGCTGACGAAGCGCCCTTTTTACATGGGATTTCGCTCAGTGAGCCGATTAATCCTCCTATTCGGCTCACTAAATGAGCCGAATAGGAGGATTAATCGGCTCATGGCCAAGCATTTATTGGCCCGGACAAGCGCAACCCGGCACTTGCAGCCACGGCCAGCCTTGGCACACTAGGCAACTCTTCCCCCGCACAAGGCCTGACCCGATGCATTTCTATGAACCTGCCAAAGGCCACGGCCTGCCCCACGACCCGTTCAACGCCATCGTCGGCCCGCGGCCCATCGGCTGGATTTCTTCGCAGGACGCCGACGGCCGCCTGAATCTCGCGCCGTACAGCTTCTTCAATGCCTTCAATTACATTCCGCCGATCGTGGGGTTCTGCAGCGTCGGGCGCAAAGACAGCCTGAACAACATCGAGCAGACCGGCGAGTTCGTCTGGAACCTGGCCACCAAACCCCTGGCCGAGGCGATGAACCAGAGCTGCGCGGCAGTGGCAGCCGATGTCGATGAGTTTCAGCTGAGCGGCCTGACCCCTGCGCCGTCGCGCATCATTCGTACACCGAGAGTGGGTGAAACGCCGGTGGCCTTCGAGTGCAAGGTCACGCAGATCGTGCAGCTCAAGCGTGCCGATCAGGAACTGGTGCCCAGCTGGCTGATTCTGGGCGAAGTGGTGGCGGTGCACATCGCCGAACACCTGCTCAAGGATGGCATCTACGACACCGCTGCGGCGCAACCCATCCTGCGCGGTGGTGGCCCTGCGGACTACTTCGAGCTGGGCAACCTGTTCAAGATGCGCCGGCCTGCGTAGGCTCGTTGCCTGGCATTGAACACACGCCGGCTCGGCGTCGTGTGTTGCGTCGGACTCGAAAGGAGCCTGTTACAGCATGACGCCCGATGAAGAGCTGAACGTGACCCGATACATCGCCGGGCTGTCGGTTGCCAGCCTGGTGGTGGCTTTGGTGATTGCGCTGTGAATGCTGAACACACTGACCTCCTTTATCGACGTCAGCCGGTTCATTGCCTGTGCCGCCCTGTGGCTCGGCAACCTGATCTCGATGCTACTGAACACGCTCTACTGGTTCATTCGTCGCTGGCCACACTGGCTGCGAGGGGTCATTGCGATTCAGGCGAGCTTGACCCTTGGCGGCCTGCTGTGGGTCGGATCATTCAGCTGAGGCGCAGTTCCGCCGAGGCCGCTCTTACACTGACGCAGGATTACTCGTCCGACACGTGTGCAATAGCCGATTACCAGATCAGTTCGCCTGCTTCGCTCACAGCCTGCAGCCGCTCCAGCTCGGCGCTGGCAGCAGCGTCCGTCGTCACAGCGCTGGTGAAGTGCTGGCCATCGAGGACCTTGTGGAAACGCGGGGCACCGCCGTTGATCAGGTGCTTGACGGCAATCGCGGCGTGATAGCCACCGCCCTCGGCTGGGACCATGGCGGAAACGGCTTCGAACTGCGGGAATACTCTGCGGGCCATGACGGCGCTCCGGTGTGCAAAGGGCGGCGATTGTACACCGAGGTTAGTGGGCGCACTGTCCTGTGATAGGGCAGTCGGTTCGGTGCTGCGATCGGTCGCGATCTCTTAAACAGCCGCTCGGATCCTGGCACTGTGCACTATCGGGCAGATCGAATGCGGAGCCACAGGCCGGCTGCGCCTGACCAGACGCTTACCCTCCCTCAGAACAACCCCTGCACCTTCTCAAGCTCGCGCCGGGTCATCTGCCCGGTGCGGGTGTGCAGGTTCACGTAGCTCTGCAGCATCGCCAGCTTGGTGTCGAGCAGGTCGCGCTTGGCCGAGAACAGCCGCTGCTGGGCGTCGAGGATGTCGACCGTCGAGCGCACCCCGGCGCCGTAGCCCTTCTGTGCCGACGTCAGCGCCGTTTCGCTGGAGCGCACGGCGGTGACCAGGGCCTTGATCTTCTCGAAGCCGGCGACCACGCCCAGGTAGTTCACCTCGACGTCTTCGCTCAACTGCTGCTGTTGCGCATCCAGGCTGGAACGGGCGCTTTCCAGCGCGGCGCGGGCTTTCTCCGACGACGCCGTGACCCCGCCGCCCTGGTACAGCGGAATATCCAGCACCACGCCGACGTAGTAGGTCGACTGGCGCTGGGACAGCTCATTGACGTCGCTCTGATCGATGCGCGCCACTCGCCCGCTCAAGGCCAGGGTCGGATAATGCTGAGCCTTCTGCTGACGCAGATTGGCCTCGGCCAGGTCGATCGAGGCGCGGCTGACGCCAAGCACCCCGGCGGTCTGATCGGCCTTGTTCATCCAGTAGTCGAGGTCCTGCTCGGGGGCCAGCAAGGCCGCGGCCGGAGCCTGCTCCTGCATGGCTGGAATCTGCGTCACGTTCAGCCCCGACCGCCCGGCCAGGCGGCGCAGCGCCGAGCGGTGCTGGGCCTGCAACTGGATTTCCTGGGCGCGTACCGAGTCGAGTCGAGCCTGCGCCTCGGCAAGGTCGGTCACCGTGCCCTCACCGGCGTCGAACAGACGCTGGGATTGCTTGGCCAGGCCTTCGATGGAGGCCTTCTGCTGTGTGGTCAACGCCAGGTCATTCTCCACCTGGGCCAGGTCGAAGTAGGCTTGCACCACCCGGTCGAACAGCGCCTGATCAGCGTTCTCGTGCTGTACCTCGCCCAGTCGACCACGGGCCTTGGCCTGCTCGTAAGCGGCCCAGCGGCCCTTGTCGTAGAGCGGCTGGGTCACGGTCAGGGCGACGCTGTCGGAGGCGTACTGATCATCCTGACGGTTGGTCCTGGAGGCACTGCCGAACTGGCCGCCATGGCCATAGCGGCCATTGATGCCGACCTGCGGCAACAGGGCACTGCGGCCGATGGCGCGCTCCTGGCGCGAGGCGTCGTAATCATGTCCGGCCACCTGGTAAGTGGCATCGTTCAAACGCGAGGCGTCATACAGCCCCAACAGCGACAGCGGCGGCTCCTCGGCGTAGACCGGGGCCGCAGCGAACAGGCTCAGCAGCAGGGTAATGGGCAGGCGCACGGTCACTCTTCCTTCAACGCGCCGGCCATGCGCTCGGCGACCGGTTGCATGAGGTAGCTGGCCAGGGTGCGCTCGCCGGTCTTGACCAGCACTTCGGCCTGCATGCCCGGCTTGATGTCCAGGCCCAGTTCACGCAGGCCAATGACCGCTTCCGGGCTGACCGCCACCTCGACCGAGAAATACGCAGAACCGGTCTTCTCATCGACCAGCTGGTCGGCCGAGACGGTCGCCACCTGGCCGACGATTACCGGCGTGTGCACCCGCTGCAACGAACCGAAGCGCACGTCCACCGGCAGCCCAGGTTTCAGGCGATCGGCCATCATGGGCGGAAACTGCGCCTTGACCACCCAGCTCGAACCCTGCGGCACGATGTCCATCAGGCGCTGGCCAGGCTGGGCGATGCCGCCGACCGTGTGCACGGTCATGCCCATCACCTGGCCACTGACGGGCGCGGTGATGGCGGCGCTGTTGACGTCGAATTCCAGCGACTTGATCTGGTCGAGCAAGCTGGAGGTCTGCGCGCTGACCTGGGTCAGCTGGGTCTCGGCGTCGCTGCGAAACTGCTGGGCTTGCTGCAAGCCCTTGAGCTGGCTTTCATTGATGCTCTGGCGGGTTCGGCCAATGTCGGAAATGCTCGCCGCCAGTTGCGCACCCAATTGCGCGGCGCTGCTTTCGGCCTCGAACAGCCGGTTGCGCGGCAGATAACCTTCGCGCGCCAGCTCGCGCATGCCCTGCAGCGACTGCTGCTGGAACTGCGCCTGCGCGGCATGGTTGCGCCTGATCTCTTCAAAACCCCTGAGCTGGTCGTTGAGCGAGGCGATTTCGTGCTGGCTGATCTGCATGCGGCTGGCCAACTCGGCGCGGCGAGTGGCGAACAGGTAGCCCTGCAGCTCCATGGCGGCCACGGCGCGCGGATCGCTGGCGCGGGCCAGCAAGGCGTCTGACCACTTCACCTGCGCCAGGTCGAGACGCTCGGCCATCAACCGGTCCTCTACGGCACGAGCGCTCAGCCACTGGCCGAGGGCGACGTCGAGCTGCGAACGCGCCTGCACGGTGTTCAGCTGCATCAGTACCTGGCCCTGCTCGACCCGCTCGCCTTCACGCACGCGGATGCTTTCGAGCATGCCGCCGGTGCGCGACTGCACGGTCTTGCGCTCGCCAGACACCACCACCGTGCCGCTGCCGACCACACCGCGATCGAGCGGCGCCAGGCAGGCCCACAGCAGAAAGCCGCCGAGCCCCAGCAGCAGGCACCAGATGCCGATGCGGGCGATACCAACGGCATCGGCGTCGGGGCGATGATCGACAGGGGACAGGTCGTGGGAACTGGCGTGCATTGGCGGCCTCAGGCGGATTGGCTGCTGATTTCGGCGGGCTTGCCGGGCGGCGTGGCGGGCACCAGGGTCTTGAGCACCTGGTCACGCGGGCCGAACAGGTGCTGCACGCCTTCGCGCAGGAACAGCAGCTTGTCGACCGCATTGAGAATGTTCGGCCGGTGGGTCACCAGCACCACCGTGCAGCCGTCGGCCTTGAGCTGGCGCACGGCCTGCACCAGGGCCAGCTCGCCGGCATCATCGAGGTTGGAGTTGGGCTCATCGAGCACCACCAGCGCCGGCTTGCCGTACAGCGCGCGGGCCAGGCCGATGCGCTGTTTCTGCCCACCCGACAGGCCCAGCCCGCCGGTGCCGAGCATCGTGTCGTAGCCGTTGGCCAGTTGCAGGATCATGTCGTGGATGCCGGCCAGTTGCGCCGCAGCGATCACCTGCTCGGCGTGCACGTCACCGAAACGGGCGATGTTCTCGGCGATGCTGCCGTCGAACAGCTCGATGTCCTGGGGCAGATAACCCAGGTGTGGGCCGAGGGCTTCGCGCGACCACTGGCCGATCTCGGCACCATCGAGCCGAACCGAGCCCTGGCGGGCCGGCCAGATGCCGACCATGGCCCGCGCCAGGGACGACTTGCCCGATGCGCTCGGGCCGATGATCGCCAGCACCTCGCCCTTGGCGAGCTTCAGCGTAACGCCATTGACGGCCGGCTTCTGCTGGCCTGGCGGGGTGATCACCAGGCGGTCGAGGCTCAGCGCCCCGCTGGGTGCCGGCAGCGCCATGCGCACGCTGGCCTTGGGAAAGTCGCTGAGCAGCCGGTTCAGGCGCAGGTAACTGCTCTTGGCATTGCCCATCTGCTTCCACGAGCCGATCAGTGCTTCGGCCGGCGCCATGGCGCGGCCCAGCAGAACCGACACCGCAATCATCACCCCGGCGGAAATCTGGTTCTCGATTACCAGAATCGCCCCCAGGCCCAGCGCCAGCGACTGCCAGGTCATGCGCACGAAGCGCGACAGCGAGGCGATTCGCGCGCTGCGGTCGCTGGCCCGGGCCTGCTCGACGATCATCCGCTGCTGCACGTTGAACCAGCGTCTGCGCAGCGGCGCGAGCATGCCCAGGGCCTGGATCACCTCGGCATTGTGCAGGGTGCCGTTGACGTAGCTCGAAGAGGCCACCGACAGGCGATTGGCCTCGGCCATGCTCTTGCGTGTACTCAGCTCGTTCCACAGCGCCAGGGCGGCGAGGATCACCGAGCCGATCACGGTAAACACCCCCAGCCAGGGGTGGAACAGGAAGGTGGCAATCAGGTACAGCGGCAGCCACGGCGCATCGAACAGCGCGATCAGCCCGGGGCCGGTGACGAACTGGCGGATGCTGTTGAGGTCGCTGAGCACCTGCGCCGGGTTGCTGTTGTGCTCTTTCAGGCTGCGCTCGAAGGCAGCGTCGAACACCCGCTCGCCCAGGTGCGTGTCGAGCCCGGCGCTCATGCGGATCATCACCTGCCCGCGCACCCATTCCAGCGCACAGCTCAAGGCAAAGAAGCCGAGCAGGATCAGGCTGAGCATCAGCAGCGTGGTTTCGTTGCGGCTGGTCAGCACCCGGTCGAAGACCTGCATCATGTAGATCGAGGGCACCAGCATCAGCAGGTTGATCACCCCGCTGAACAGGGCCAGCACCCCGAACAGCCGGCGGTAGCGCAACAAGGCAGCATCGATTTCGCGGGAGGGATCGAGGAACAGGCGCATGGCAGTCCGACAGGTCAGCAACGTTGAAGAGAACGACGGGGCGGTCGATGCCGGGCGGCGGCCGATGCTAGCACTTTGCTCGGCGGCGATGAATCGGCTGGCGACGGGGCCTTCGTGATCAGTTCATCGGCCTGCAGGGCAGGTTCTTGAGGGTTGCGCGATCGTTCAGCGGCACCATTGGTCGCGGCTCGCAACGCAGGCAAAAAAAAACAGACTGCGACATAACTTGACATGCTTGTTGGTAACAATTCTCATATGCACCTTAAATATATTTTCATTTAGGCTATCTGGTCATGTCCCGTTACAGTCACGCTCGTCGCTGCACGCTTCCGATCAATCTGCTGGCACTGGCGGTGTGCATGGCGACCTTGCCCCCGGTCTTTGCCGAAGATGAGCCACCTGCTGCCACGCCGCCGGTAACCGGCGAGGTGCTCGAACTGGGCCCCATCGACATCAACAACACCCAGCTCGGCAGTACCACCGAAGGCACCACCTCCTACACCACCGGGCCCATGGCCACCGCCACCAAGCTGCCGCTGACCATGCGCGAAACCCCGCAGGCGGTGACCGTGATCACTCGCCAGCGCATGGATGACCAAGGCATGACCAGCATCAATGATGTGGTCAAGGCAACGCCCGGCATCTTGCTCAATTACAACGATGGGCCGGGCCGCGAGACCTACACATCGCGTGGATTCGACGTCGACAACCTCATGTACGACGGCATTCCCAGTGGCTACAACGGTGTCAACGTGGGCTCGCAGCCCAACCTGGCGATGTTCGACCGTGTCGAGATCGTGCGCGGTGCCACAGGCCTGGTGACCGGCGCGGGCAACCCCTCTGCAGCCATCAACCTGGTGCGCAAGCGGCCGTTGGCTGAGCAGAAAGTGACCTTGACCGGCGCCTTGGGCAGCTGGGATGACTACCGCGGTGAGCTCGATGCCTCCAGCCCGCTCAACTCCAACGGCACCTGGCGCGGCCGGGTGGTCAGTTCCTATCAGGATGCCAACGGTTTCGTCGACAACGCCATGCAGCGCCATGGCCTGTTCTACGCCGTCACCGAAGCGGACCTCAGCGACGACACCACACTGACCCTTGGCTATTCCAACCAGAAGGACAAGACCAACTACTTCTGGGGCTCTTCGATGGTCGGTCTCGACGGCCATCACCTCAACCTGCCCCGCTCCTACAACCCCGGCACCTCGTGGGAGAACAAGGACCAGGAGGTCAATACGGTCTTCGCCGAGCTGCGCCACCAGTTGGCCAACGACTGGAAGCTGCAGGTCAACGCCAACTACGCCGAGCAGGACGCGTTGTTCTCGGGCTCTTACCAGTCCCGTTGGGCTGAAGACCACAGTTTGCAGCGCACCGTCTACCAGGCTTCGCATGACGAGAATCAGGCGGGTGTGGATGCCTTCGCCAGTGGCCCCTTCCAGGCCTTTGGCCGCACCCACGAGCTGGTGGTGGGCGCCAGCAGACGCATTTACGACATGACCACGCAGAGCTACTCGCCTTATGACATGCAGTGGCCACTCGACGCCGGCAAGCCGAACTTCACCAAGAGTGGGCGCGACCGTAACCTCACCACCCAGGATGGCGTGTACATGACCACCCGCCTGAACCTGGCCGACCCGCTGAAGCTGATCCTGGGCGGCCGTCTTGACTGGTATGACTATGACAACCGCGATGGCGACGGCGATTTCAAGGTGACCCGCAACGTGACCCGCTATGCCGGCCTGATCTACGAGCTGGACAGCAATCATTCGGCGTACGTGAGTTACAGCGACATCTTTACGCCGCAGTCCGAGAAGGACACCTCCGCCACGCCGCTGAGCCCGATCGTCGGCAAGAACTACGAGGTCGGCATCAAAGGCGAGTACTTCGATGGCGCGCTCAATGCCAGCGTGGCGCTGTTCCGCATCGACCAGGAAAATCGCGCGGTCGCGGTGACTGTTCCCAACTGCCCGCAATTCGCCTGCTATGAGGCTTCTGGCCTGGTCCGCAGCCAGGGCATCGACATGGAGCTGCAAGGCGCGCTGACTGAAAACTGGCAGGTCGGTGGTGGCTACAGCTATGCCCGCGTGCATACGCTAAAGGATGACGCGGCGCCGCAGAACAAGCACCAGCGCTTTGACACCGACACGCCTGAGCACCTGTTCAAACTCACCACCAGCTACCGGTTCCAGGGTGATCTGGAAAAACTGCGCGTGGGCGGAACGGTGTCCTGGCAAAGCCGCCTGTACAACGACGTGGCGCTCTACGACGGCGGCGAGTACCGGCTCAAGCAAGGCAGCTACGCAGTCACTGACCTGATGGCCGGCTATCGGGTGAACGAGCACCTCGACCTGCAGCTCAATGCCAACAACGTGTTCGATCGCACGTACTACTCGTCCATTGCCAACTCCATCTCATACGGCGGCGACAGCTACGGCGCGCCGCGCAACCTGATGCTGACGGCCAAGTACAGCTTCTGATCCGCTCTGCACCGCCCTGTCGCTGAAAGGCTCAGCGCCAGGGCTGATGCCGGTCAGTACAACCGATTGGGGCCGCTCTGCGGCCCTTTGCGGGTGACCGGAACGTCGGACCGCCCGCTTCCGAAGGTACAGCGCTGGGGTCAGAGGTTGCGATGGAGTCAGACTTTGCGTGGTGATCTGAAATTGACGCGGTCCATGACGCGGTCCATGTAGAAGCGGCTTCAGCCGCGAAGGGCGGCAAAGCCGGCCCGGTGGCCACAGTCGTATTTCGTCAGCCACTTGCCGGGTGCCTGTACTGGGCCGGCTTTGCCGGCCTTCGCGACTAAAGTCGCTCTCATAGAACTACACATAACTTGTTGATTTAACAGGGCCCTGTAGGAACGACCGGTCCGGCGTTCCGGTTAGTCGCGATGGGCGGCGCAGCCGTCCTAACTCAAGCGATGCTTACGGTCCGATAAACCGCCTGTTGCAGCCATTGGGGCTGCTTTGCCGCCCATCGCGAGTGAACTCGCTCCCACACTAGTTCTCTGCGCGACAGCGCGGCGCCTTGCGACGGGCGGACTCCTACACGACAATCTTGTGGGAGCGGGTTCACCCGCGATGGGCGGCAAATCAGCCCCAAAATCGGCCATGAAATCTTATCTGACTAGCATTAAGCGTCAGGGCGGCCATCATTCGCCGCTATTGCATCTCCCGCACCCAGCACTGCTCGATCCAGTCTTCCAGCGCCTTCACCCGCTTGGGCTCATAGCGGTTGTTCAGCCGTACCAGGTGCACCGGCAGCCCGGTCAGGCTCCACTCCGGGAGCAATTCCACCAGTTCACCCGAGTCGATCCCCTCCTGAAAAAGCCAGCGTGGCCCTGGATGAAGGCCCGCCCCCTGGCGCACCGCCTGCAGGATCGCGCCGACATTATTGAGGTAGAACACCCCTTGCAGCTCGACGCTGGCCTGCTTGCCGTCGCGGTTCAGGCGCAGGCGGGTGCGGTGGCGCTCCTGGCCCAAGGAATAGAGGATGGCGCGGTGGCCGGCGAGGTCTTGCGGCTTCTCCGGCATGCCGTGAGCGCGTACGTAGCCTGCGCTGGCGCACAGCACGCTGGGCATGCTGCCGATCTTGCGCGTGAGCATGTCGGAGACCGGCAGCTCGCCGACCCGCAGGGCCAAGTCCATGGCCTCGCTGCGCAGGTCGATGCGCGAGTCCGACAACACCAGGTCCAGCAGGATCTGCGGGTGCTGGCGCTGAAAGGCGGTGAGCCAGCCGACCAGGTGGCGCTCGCCGAAATTCACCGGGGCAGTCATGCGCACCGTGCCAGCGATCAGCGGTGAACCGCCATCGAGCTCGCCGATCACCCCTTCCATCTCGTCGATCAGCGGTTTCATCAATTCATACGCCCGCGAGCCGGCTTCGGTCATGGCCACCTGGCGGGTCGTGCGATTGAGCAGGCGCACGTTCAGGCGCTTTTCCAGCGAGGAAATCCGTCGGCTCACCGAGGACGGCTCCAGATCGTGGTCATCCGCGGCCTTGGTCAGGCTGCCACGCTCGACGATGCGGAAAAACAGGCGCCATAGCGAAATGTCATCATTCATGCAGTAACCGCAATTCTCTTTTGAATATTGTCCCCTTCAAGTGCACTTATCCCTCAAATACCATCCCCCGTCTACTGGCTCAGGGAAGGAGGGAGAGACGCCATGGAAGCCCAGCAAGACGCGACGCGACGGGCCTTGGTGCTGTGCGCGGTGTGCATGGCCGGCCTGATCCTGCCCTTGGAATACACCGGCCCTGCCATGGCCCTGTCGGCCATTGGTGATGACCTCGGCGGCAGCTCACTGGCCCTGGCGTGGGTGGTCAATGCCTTCGCCCTGAGTTTCGGCAGCGCCATCATGGCCGCCGGCACCCTGGCTGACCTGTATGGCCGCAAGCGCCTGTTCTGCTGGGGCATCGGCAGTTTCACGCTGTTGTCGGTGGTGGTGAGTTGTGCGCCGAACGTGGTGTTTCTCGACCTGATCCGCGGCCTGCAGGGCATCGCCGCGGCGCTGACCATGGCCGGTGGCTCGGCCACCCTGGCCCAGGAATACCAGGGCCACGCCCGCACCCGCGCCTTTGGCCTGCTGGGCACCGCCTTTGGTCTGGGTCTGGCGTTCGGCCCGGTGATCTCGGGGATGCTGGTGGAGTTCTTCAACTGGCGCGCCATCTTCCTGCTCGGCGCAGGCTTCGGCGCCCTGGCCTGGTGGCTGGCCGCGCCGCGCATGGTCGAGAGCCGCGACCCCGACGCCCGCCACCTCGACTGGGCCGGTGTGCTCAGCTTCACCACCCTGCTGATACTGCTGACCTTCGCCATCATGCAAGTGCCCGCTGCGGGCTGGCGCAGCTTGACGGTCGTGGGCCTGCTGGCCGCCGCGGTGCTGACGCTGGTGCTGTTCATCGGCATCGAGCGGCGTCAGGCGCGGCCCATGCTCGACCTGTCGCTGTTCGCCGACAAACGTTTCGTCGGTGTGCAGTTGCTGCCGATCGCCACGGCGCTGAGCTTCATCGTGCTGCTGATCCTGCTGCCGCTGCGTCTGGTGGGTGTCGAGCAACTGAGCGCGGGCCAGGCCGGGCTGATGATGATGGGGCTGTCGCTGCCGATGCTGCTGGTGCCCTTCCTGGCCGCGCTGATGGCGCGCCACATCGCACCGGCCAACCTGTGTTTTGCAGGCCTGCTGCTGGCGGGCATCGGCCTGATCTGGCTGGCCCGCATCGAAGTGGGCGCCGACTGGCTGGCACTGTGCCTGCCGCTGCTGCTGATCGGCACAGGCTCGGCGATGCCCTGGGGGCTGATGGACGACTTGTCGATCAAGGTGGTGTCGGTCGAACGCGCCGGCATGGCCACCGGCATCTTCACCACCATGCGCGCCTGCGGCGAGGCGATCTGCGTGGCCG
>NZ_DAMCCR010000117.1:0-11794 GCF_032058845.1 Pseudomonas sp.
TTGCCGAGCAGTTCCAGTACATCCTGCGTGACGAGTCGATGCACCTGAACTTCGGCATCGACGTGATCAACCAGATCAAGATCGAGAACCCGCACCTGTGGGACTCGGCCATGAAAGACGAAGCCACTCAGATGATTCTGCAGGGCACTCAACTGGAAATCGAATACGCCCGCGATACCATGCCGCGCGGCGTACTGGGCATGAACGCGGCGATGATGGAGGATTACCTCAAGTTCATCGCCAACCGTCGTCTGACCCAGATCGGCTTGAAGGAAGAGTACCCAGGGACGACCAACCCGTTCCCGTGGATGAGCGAGATCATGGACTTGAAGAAAGAGAAGAACTTCTTCGAGACGCGGGTGATCGAGTATCAGACCGGTGGGGCGTTGAGCTGGGATTGATGCCTGGACGTTTCATGAAAAAGGCTGCCGATTGGCAGCCTTTTTCATGGGTACTGGAAAGTGTGTTCAACCTGCCACGACAGGGCTGATTTCAACTGAGATCAGTGATGAACTTGACTGCCGCGGGCGCACGTTGGTGCTTTTGCAGGTATGCCAGAACATTGAGAAACAGGTGCACGCCCATGATGCCGCAAGCGATCGGCCGACTGAAACCAGCCGAGGCTACCCACCCAGGCCTGAGGCGCGCTCTTTCGCGAATTTGGCGTGAGCTGGACTGTTACGTTGATGACCCAGGGAGCCGTAGCTGAACACGTCATGGTATACATCCTCACATATCCATAAGAGCTGCTATAGTCACTCTTATCGCTCATAAGACGTGCTTAAGCAGGCCTTAAAATGACTGTATTTCCCCTGGCTTGCTCCGACAGGCTAATGAAAATAGGCCTTCTGGCCAAAACCAGGCGCCTAGAGCGCAAAATTCGCCAGAAAGACCTCTCCGCGCAATGCGGCTTATCCGTCACCACACTGGCCAAAATCGAAGCTGGCGCACCGACTGTGGAGATGCGCAGCTACATGATTGCGCTGTGGTACCTCGGTTTGCTCAATGAGGTATTCCAGGATGTGCCCATGTCCTCGCCTGCTTCATTTGCCACTGAACATAGGGTAAGGCTTAAAAACGTGACCGAGGACGATTTCTGATGACAGTGATCTACCTCTACATGCAGCTGCCGGACTCCTTGGAAGTCACCACGATTGGCCGCTTGAACGTCGTCAACGACATCGGCGAGTTCGTTTACAGTCCGAGCCACGTGAAAGCGGGTGGATGGGTGCCGGATGCATACAGTTATCCACTCCGGTCACAACCCTATACGAGCATTACCAAGAACCGCGGCATACCTGGGTTCATTCGGGACGCGGCGCCCGACGGCTGGGGAGAGCGTTTGATCGCCCGCGAGCATGGGGAGCAGAACAATGCCATCGGCTTTCTTTTGAAATCGCCAAACCATGACCGTGCGGGCAACCTCATGGCGGGTGCGGGTAGGCAGCCCGCTGCTGGTATTGGTCAGGCGGGTGTGGGCAAGATCACTCAACTGGACGCCTTTATACAATTTGCCGATGGTGTACAGGGCGGATTCCCACACGATACCGATAAAGCTACCAAAGCAACGCTGCAGCAACGCTCATCACTCGGCGGCGCTCGACCAAAGTGCACACTCATTGATGAAAACCGGCTGCTCCTGGCCAAACCACGTGACCGCCACGATGCCTACGATATCCCTGCGCTGGAATTCGCCTGCATGACCTTCGCTGCAAAGAAAGGGATGAACGTGGCGACGGTTCAATTGCACCGTGGTCGGGTGAACACCTTGCTCATTGACCGCTTCGACCGCGTGCCTGCCGATAACGGACAGTTTTACCGAGTACCGATGTTGAGCGGTCTGACATTGCTCGACAGTGACTGGAACAACCCCAGGAGCTGGACACAGGAATGGCACTACGGCCTGCTGGCCGACGAGATGATGCGCCGGGGAGTGCCTGAACGTGATCGTCATGAGCTTTTCAAACGCATCTGCTTCAACATTCTGGTCGGCAACGACGATGACCATCCGAAAAACGTGGCCGTGCTGTATGTGAAAGGGAAATGGCGCTTGGCCCCTATGTATGACGTCGTGCCAACGACCGAAGGCGCTGCGCCTTCGAGCTTGGCGATGGGTATTGGCAGTTTTGGCAGAGCGTTGTCTCGCCGCAATTTGCTGAGTCAGGTCGACCACTATGGTTTGTCACAGGCTCAAGCAGTCGCGATCATTGATGAGGTTGCGGCGTGGGCCCCTGAACTGGACACGCACTATCACCAGCACTTGCAGCCCGCTGAACTTGAGCTGGCATTGTCAGCAATGGGCGCCGACAAGCTGCTCGATTAAGGTGGCCATCAGCTTGCGCCGTGCGCGCGCTCACAACCCTGGCGGTGACGATGGCTGCAGCAGAGGCGCTTCAAAACCAGCAATCATCGGCAAAACCGGCGCCACCCTCCTTCCACGACGATGGACTCTCCCGAGCGAGACACTTTCAGGCTAGGGATTCTCGCCAAATTCGACGGCGCCCGCCCAAAGACGCGGACGCCGATCCAATCACGGGCCTAACCAGCGATTAACGACTCCCTCCAGCTCAGACGCCAGCAACACCCCCAACAACACCCGACACTTGCGCGGGCACAATGCCCCGGCCATCTGCACACCACGCGCCTGTAGATCGATCTCCCCGCCCACGAACCCGTAGGTCGACCTGGCCGTGGGGCCATTGCCCGTACGGCTCGCAACGATGACCGGAAACGCCAGCGCCAGTTCGCCCAGTGCCTCGGCCCAGGCCTGCGACACGTGCCCGGCGCCAAAGCCGGCGATGACCACGCCCGCGTAGCCCAGCGCAGGCAAGGCGCGCAGCAATGCCGTGTCCGCATCGATACAGGCTTCCAACAATGCGATTGGCGGCACCGCACGAACGGGCACCGGCAAAGGTATACGGGTTGATGCAGGCCGGTGGAAGCTCACTGCCCCTTCGACCACTCCCCCCTCCGGCCCGACACCTGGCGATTCAAACGCCGCCATCGCCAGGCTGGCCACTTTGCGCACGCTCGTCGCGCGATGAATCGTGTCGTTCAACACCACCAATACACCGCGGCCCCGGCTCTGGTCATCGATGGCCACCTGCACAGCGGCGAGCAGATTAGCCGGCCCATCCGCGCCAGGATGGCTGGCCGCGCGTAGAGCGCCGGTCATCACCAGGGGCGCGTCGAAGGGCCAGAGCAGGTCAAGGAAGTAAGCCGATTCTTCCAGGGTGTCTGTTCCTTGGGTCAGAACAACGGCCTCGGCGCCCTGCTCCACCTGACACCGCGCCCAGCTCAGTACCTCCAGCAGCGTCGGCACATCCAGGGATGCGCTGGGCAGCAGGCAAAGCGTCTGCGCCTCGATTTGCGCCAGTTGCCCCAGCTGCGGCAGGCCGCGCAGCAAGCCCTCGCAGTCCAGGCGTGGCGTCACGCCGGCGTGCTGATCGCCAGGCTGCATGCTGACGGTACCGCCGAGACTGGCGATGGAAACCCGAGGCAGCCGTGAAGACGCGTTCATGCTGCCCCTCTGGGAAAGGCCCAGCCCAGCAATGGCACAACGGCCAACGTGGTCAGTGCCATCGACAACACGTTGCCAATGTAACCGTGCATGTAGCTGGGCAGGCGCTGACTGATAGCGACCGCCAAAGGTGGCGCAAAGACGGCGCCCAATGCCGCGCTGGCCACGACGACTTGCCAATGGCCGCCCACCGTCAGGATCGCAGCCGGTACCACTGAGACGATCGGGATGTAGGTGGGATACCAGCCGCGGGTTTTCCATTGCTGCCGCCAGAGCATCACACCCATGAATGAAGCCAGCGCCTGGCCCACGATGATCTGCACGAGCAGTTGCGAACCGTACGCCGGTGCTGCCGGTGCCAGCCATGCAGCCAGGAACGCACCGATGAGCAAGCCAAGACTAGCGAGCTCGTTGCCATAGAACGGCGCTTCGCTGAAGTCCGCCAGCACACGTCGCAAGGTCCAGCTGACGCCGTAACGTGGCACCAACGGTGACACTGCGCACGGCACTGGCCGCAGCGCACCGCGAACCAGCGCGGGAAAGCGCTTGCACAGCGCGAAGGCCACGACACTGGCGACGGCCATGCCCATGACGTTGCCAATGACCGCCGGTAGCGCCAGCGGATAGCAGACCACGTTGACCCACAACAGACTCGCCGGCGTCACCAGCAAAGCCCCCAGCAGCGCGCCGTTCACAGCGACGCGCCACCCACCGCCGAAGAGCAGTACCATCGCGGCCGGCAAGGAGACGAAGGCGACAAAGGTGGGTTGCCACGCTCCGCTAGCCAATGTCCAACCCCACAGAACATGACTGAACAGCAAACCGAGCAGCGAACTGGTGAACACCCAAGGCCACAGGCCCGAGCCATAGCAGATCGCAAACCCTTGCCAGCGGTAGCCGCGAACATGCGCCCAATGGCCCAGGCAGGCACCCAGCATGAGCCCCAGGGCCGGCAACTCGTGCTTGTAGAAGGCTACCTCGCTGATGTCACCGAGTATCCAGCGCAGACGGCTCAGGGGTCGGTCCAACGTGCTGGACAGCGTGGCATAGTCCGGCCACTGACCTGCCACCAGACTTGCCAGCAAGACGGCCAGGAGCAGCAAACATAGCGCCGTGCCGGGGCACAGCGCAGACTGAGAAGAACGGTTCATGGCGTGTCCTCAACGTGGCATCGGTGCGTGTAGGCGATAGCCCAGCGTTGCGTCGTACAAGTCCGTGCGGCGGTCACGCTGTAAATCGTTGAGGCTGTTCCAGATCGGTGCGCTGCGAGCGGCAGTCAGATCGACGTCGGCGTACAGGACACACTCATCCTCGGCACTGGCCACCTCACCGATGGGCCAACCATGGGTGCCGGCGATCAGCGAGCAGCCGAGAAACCGCCCTCCCCGCTCTTGCCCGATGCGATTGGCGGCGGCGATATGGACGTTGTTGACATGGGCGGCGGTCATGGTCAGGTAGGACGCCATGCAGCGCCCAGCCGCGTCGAACAGCGGTGGCGGTGTCCACACCCAGTTGTTTAGGCTGCAGATGATGTCAGCGCCTTGCGCCGCCAGTAGCCGCGGCACCTCAGGGAACCAGATATCCCAGCAGATCAGCAGACCGATCCGCCCGATGGGTGTTTCAAACACTGGAAAGCCGAGATCGCCCGGTGTGAACCAGAGCTTCTCCTGATCCCACAGATGTGCCTTGCGGTAATGACCAAGCCGGCCATCAGGCCCCAACAGGACAGCACTGTCGTACAGCTTCATGCCGTCACGTTCGGCAAATCCTGCGGCCAGGTAGATACCATGTTCGCTGGCAAGATCTTGCCAGGCCTTGACGCTGCGGCTATCTGCAAGCGTCTCGGCATGCGCAAAGGCTTCGGCACGGGTGAGGAAGGTGTAGCCGGTGTTACTCAGTTCAGGCAACACGATCAGATTGGCCCCAGCGCTGATCGCACGCCGGGCCAGGGTCAGGCTGCGTTCCAGGTTGCTCCCGCATTTCTCCAGGCCCACTTGCGGGTCGAACTGGATAACGGCGATACGGACAGGGCTTACAGCGGTGCGCGATGGCGTCATGGCGGCTTCCTTTTTTGACGTTGTTGTGGAAGACCGTCAGTAGAGCGGGCACGGGCCAGGTATGGCAGTTAACAGTTTCCGAGCTGCTTGAAAGAAAAGGCGCACCGGCGTGAAGGAAGCGTCCTACAGGACGCCTCTTCAAGCAGACGTCAGCGTACGTCGTAGTGCGGGTAGTGATCGAGCGTGAACCCGCCGTTGAAGTTGGCTCGGGTGTGGGCACAGATATTGATAACGGCGTCGACGGCGGTACGCAGGCAGGGCTCGGTCCACCCTGCGTCGACTGAAAAGGACTCGCCCGCCAAGTACAGGCCGGAGCTATGTGCAAGATCGCGGTTGTACTTCATCAGGCTCAACGCAGGGTAATAGGTCCCGGCTCGATACAATTTGGCGCAACCCAATGCATTAGGGTCTGTCAGCCAGCGCTGGACACGGAAGGTGCTGGTATCGACGTGAGGTGAAATGGGCTCGGCAATATTGACGCAGCGCAGCAGAATACGATCGAGTTCACTCAGGCATTTCTCCACCAACTCGGCATCGTTGAAGCTGGCAAGCTTGCTGGCGTCATCCTCCCAGGTGTAACTAAGGAGGATGCAGTCTTGGTCATAACTGTCATTGTAACGATGGGCATACACATCGTGAATCCAGCTGTCGGTAACCAATATCTGTGGCAACTGCGGATTACGATCCAAAAATTTTTTATTTAATCCCGCATAGACTTTGCAGCTTGTCTCCCAGTGCGCATGTTTCCAAGCATCAATGATCGTTTGTGGGAGCAGATCTGTGCTGAAGCCCTGCAATCGGACATTGGTTTCCATCAGCCATGAGGGTAGCGTCACTATCACGCTGTCGAACACCTCGCTACGCTCTTGCATATTCTCGGGGTCGCTATGTCGCCAACGATAACTGACGTTGATACGTCCATCGTTCTGGCGCTGCAGGGCAAACACCGAGCTGTCCGTCAACAGACCGTCTTGGCGCGTCAAGCATTGCTCATATAACGATGAGCCTACCTCAGCAATATTCATGAACAACAGGCACTCATCCATTGCGACGAGCCCAATGTAGGCCGGGGACTGGAATTCCAATCCCTGGCTGTCAGGCAGGTGTTCTTCACGTACATGGGGCGCTGGCAGCGGTTGCCCCTGGTCATCTACACGTCCATGCACCAGTTGCAGGTGGCTGCTAAAGCCAAAAATGGCGGTACGCAGAGGGTACAGGCAGCAGACATCGTAAAAAGCGCCCCAACTTCCGTCACCGATCCCGATCGAGTAGAAAATGGACGACTCATCAGGTGTCATGCCTAACCCACCGAAATCACCAGGGGTCTCGGAATCCCATACCGGGAGTGCGGGCCGAATCACCAGGTCTCTGAACGACAATGCATGATAGTGCTCCACAATGTGAGACCAGAATGATGGCCAGCTGGCGGTTCCATAAACGCTCGCCACTTTCTCGGTAAAGCATTTAGCAAACCGCAACCACTTGTCATGAACCCTCTGAAGGGTTTCTGTAGGCGGCGGCGTAGTCCCTTGAGGGTTGCGCCAGATCAGCAGTTGAGGATCACCCTCGCCATCGAGTTGTCCCTCACGCAAGTAGATGCCCGTGGCGTTGACCCAAGGTGTGCCTGGATTGGGAAAATCAGAGATGCGCAGTTCGAACAATTGTGCGTAATAAGCCATCAAAGAGTGTCCGGCCTTTGGCGGTTCGCCGGTTCTATTGAAAAACGGCATGCGCATGGCGCCCAACTCAAAGGGTGTTGATGGCTGAACAGGAGTGCCTGGACCACTCGGCACCGTGAGATGGCGTCCGCCTATACGCTTGGACTGTTCTAGCAGTGTGACTTTGGTATAGCCACAGCGCAGAAGCTCTCGGGCAGCGGTAAGTCCTGTCACCCCTGCACCAATAACAGCGATGCGGTGTTCGGATTTGGTGGCGTGCGCGATACCACCCGCTTGCTCAAGCAGACGGCGATAGTCGAAACACAGATCCGGCGGATTCGGAAAACGTGCAGCCCAAGGAAGAGTTGGGGCTGTAGGCGTCGTGGTCAAGTCGGCGGGATGATTGTGTGTGGAGCCAATAGTCATGATTAGGGTTTCCTCGGTGGGGAAACCACAGACTGGAATGATGAGAAGCCGTTGAGGCAATAACCAGCTAACACCAGCAGCAGCTTCTTCTCGCTGCACGGTTCAAACGGCGGTTCGGGCTAGTCAGGCGCTAACGATCCAGACGCACGCCACACTGACATTTCCAGCGAGACCACTGCTCGGTAGCGGAACTACACTAGCCTGAACACGCCCAATGGCGCTGCGTGAAACATCTCCAAGTCACTGGATGCGCAGCTCGCTTAATGGGGCCTCAGCCCCTCGGCGATGCAACCACGTGGGGGAGCAGGCGCCGCAGGCAAGCAGCGCCATCAGTACAATCACGCCGACGCCAGCGGCTCTGTCTGTGAACGAGGCCTGCCTGCGAATCAGTAGTCGGCTGCAACCTTCGGCGCCGGGTGCGTCTGTTGGTTATCCTGCAGCAGACCGAGTACGTTGAAGAACAGGTCCATGCTCATGATGCCGGTCGCAATGGTCGAAAGCACAACCTGACCATCGTTGTCCTTGATCACCACCTTTTCGGTCCACGCACTGGTGTTGGCTTCGCGCAGTAGCGAAATCGGGTAGCGTTTACCGTCTACCTCCAGATACTGCAAGGTGACGTTCAGCGGTTTGGTGACGACATCCAGAAAGTTGCCGGTAATACGTTTGCCCCAGACCTGTTTGGTATCAGCGTAATTGAAACGCACGACGCCGCCACTGCTCAGGGTTTGCGCAGCTGACGGCAGACGCTCCTCCAAGTAGCGCTCGCGGACCAGGTCGATGAACTCTTCCAGCCGATGCAAGTGCGCGTTGACCCGGCGAAAGGGTTCGCTGGCATTACGGCGGTAGGCCAGGTTGTTGATCAAGCCGGCGGTGATGGTCTGCCCGGAAGCGAACAAATAGAGATCGTCCATTTCCGTGAACGCGACGAACTCATCCTGGCCAGAGGTTACTTGGCGAATCCCCTTCTCATACACCTCGTAACACGCATTGCGCAGTTTCTGCTGCCATTTGATGGTCAGCACCATGCACAGCGCCAATGCTACCAAAAAGGCCATGACGTAGTAGAACAGCTCGGGCGGACCATTGAAGTTTCCGGTTGCGCCGGCAGGAGCAGGCTCACCTGGGAACGCAGTGATGGTCTTGAGATATCCGACGAATCCGGCCATGCCGAGCAGGACAATCGCAAATATGCCCATGAATATTTGCAGGGCTTTACCGTAGCCGTAGGTACCTATCAACTTACCAGTGGCTGAAGAAGAGGATTGATGCATGATCGAGAGGTCCTTGATACAACGCTGATGGAGTTAGGCGCTCATTAGGGACCAGGCCCTTCAACGAGGGTTCATCGCGGGCGAACCAACCTGTGAGGCGGTTGGCACTATCAGCGCTGGAATCTTTCAGTCTGCCTTCAGCGCCGCGACTGTCGCTGGTAACGATACAGATCACGCGCGGCATACGTCACCACTGGCACACACGCTTGACGCGCTTCGTTGTTCATCGCATCGATCAATTCGATGTTGTCTTCGAGGCCATGCAGGGAAATCATGTCCAAGTAGCCTTGCTCCAATGGTGGCAACGGTGCCCATTCGGCAACCTGTGTCCCGCGCATGTAACCGAAGCACCATTCCTCAAGAATGACGCCAGGTCCCTCTTCGGTTTCGCTGGTTTCAAACAATGGCTCGAACGCATCCAGTTCGGCCGCCAGCGACTGCGCGACCTGGACGGCATAGCGGATCATCAACGCGGTATAGGCTTCTTCGTCTGCGGGCTTCTTGAACTTCGGCACTGCGCCGCCGGCAACTTCGGGTAGCCAGCGCTCGGGTGTTATCACTGTGGGAGAACTGGCCAGTGCGGTGAAAAAACCATTGAGTTCAGCGACGTTGAGTACCGAGTAGTCGTTGCCATAGGTGATCAGCATGTCTTCGAGGCGATTGATTTCTTTCTCGCTGAGTACTGCAAGCATGGTGAATAGTCCTGAAGGGCAAAAGTGGGATGCACCCTAGCATAGCCACGGCGGCCAGGTATCACGACGCGAGTGACACTGCGCTGGTCAGGGCTGAGGGGGATATTCTGAAATCATGCCGAGGGGCCATGAGCAAGCAGCTCATGCCAGATACGCTGCTGATGGCGTATCTGGCCTGTACCGGGAACAACCCGCTTTCGGTTGAAAGCGGGTGCCTCGCGTTTACACGGCGAGTGCGCGCTCACGCAGTTCACTGTTGAGGATGCGATCGTTCTCGCTGTAATCGACCGGGCAGTCGATTACATGTACGCCGGGAGTACTGATGCAGTGCTGCAAGAGCGGCAGCAGCGCTTCGGCGCTTTCAACGCGGTGGCCATTGGCACCATAGGCCTCGGCGTACTTGACGAAGTCAGGGTTGCCGTAATCCAGGCCAAAATCGGTAAAGCCCATGTTGGCCTGCTTCCAGCGGATCATGCCGTAGCCGTCGTCACGCAGAATCACCACGGTGATATGCATGCCCAGGCGCACCGCTGTTTCCAGCTCCTGGCTGTTCATCATGAAGCCGCCATCACCGCACACCGAGATCACTGGGCGATCCGGGTACACCAGGTGTGCTGCCATCGCCGACGGCAAACCAGCGCCCATGGTGGCCAAGGCGTTGTCGAGCAGTACGGTGTTGGGCTTGTGCGCCTTGTAGTTGCGGGCGAACCAGATCTTGTAGATACCGTTGTCCAGGGCCACGATGCCTTCGGACGGCAGCACGCGGCGGATGTCGGCGACCAGGCGCTGCGGGTAGACCGGGAACCGATCGTCGTCGGCGCCTTCGATGATCTGCGCTTCGTTGGCTTCACGGATGGCCAGCAGACGGGTGAAGTCCCAGTGCGTGGTGTCGGTGAGGGCTTCGCTGATCTGCCAGACTGTGTTGGCGATGTCGCCGATCACTTCTACTTGCGGGAAGTACACTGCATCGACTTCAGCGGAGCGGAAGCTGATGTGGATGACTTCGGTGCCGCCACGGACCATGAAGAACGGTGGCTTCTCGATGACGTCATGGCCGATGTTGATGATCAGGTCCGCCGCTTCCACAGCGCGGTGGACGAAGTCACCGGCCGACAGCGCGGCGTTGCCGAGGAAGCGCGGGTGACGTTCATCGACCACGCCTTTGCCCATCTGCGTGGTGATGAAGGGGATGCCGGTCTTGTCGATCAGCTGCTTGAGGACCTTGGCGGTCATCTTGCGGTTGGCGCCGGCGCCGATCACCAGAATCGGGTTGCGGGCGTTCTGCAGTTTCTCGATGGCGGCTTCGATGGCCTTGTGTTCGGCCAGCGGTCGGCGATGCAGGCTGCGTGGAATCGGCAGGGCGTCGGTCTGTTCGGCGGCGATGTCTTCTGGCAGTTCCAGATGGACAGCGCCGGGCTTTTCTTCTTCAGCCAGGCGGAACGCTTCACGCATGCGCGCAGGGATGTTGTCGGCCGACGCGAACTGGTGGGTGTACTTGGTGATCGGGGCCATCATGCCGCATACATCGATGATCTGGAAACGGCCCTGCTTGGACTTCTTGATCGGCTTCTGCCCGGTGATCATCATCATCGGCATGCCGCCCAGATAGGCATAGGCGCTGGCGGTGACCAGGTTGGTTGCACCTGGGCCGAGGGTGGAGAGGCTGACACCGGTCTTGCCAGTCAAACGACCGTAGGTGGCCGCCATGAAGCCTGCTGACTGCTCGTGGCGGGTCAGGACCAGCTTGATTTTCGACTTGCGCAGGGATTCCAGCAGGTCGAGGTTTTCCTCGCCGGGAATGCCAAACACATACTCGACACCTTCGTTTTCCAGGCATTGCACAACGACATCGGCGGCCTTGGCCATCTCGCTTGTAACCTCACGTGATATTTCGGTGATGTAGCTCAAAATACTTGGCGCACTGGCCAAGATCGGTCTGCCCCTTCAGCGCTTTGAACGCGGGACACAGAGTCTTGACGCCATGTGCACAGGGGCAGGTCACGTAAAATACGCGCTTTTACACAGAGCCGGCTAGAACTCTGGGCGATTAACGCGCTGTGACACTTTCGGAGAGGGGTACGCCCTGGATAGATCAAGACAAGAAAATTAATGCGCAGAAAAGACAAAACCCCTACCTGCCTGAGCAGATAGGGGTTTTGCGAAATGA
>NZ_DAMCCR010000118.1:0-11397 GCF_032058845.1 Pseudomonas sp.
GTCCAGCGCTGGAGTCAGACCTAGCGCTCCTGTGGGAGCGGCTTTAGCCGCGATGAGGCGCAAAGCGGCCCCGATCACTTAACTCCCACAGGTCCAGCGCTGGAGTCAGACCTAGCGCTCCTGTGGGAGCGGCTTTAGCCGCGATGAGGCGCAAAGCGGCCCCGATCACTTAACTCCCACAGGTCCAGCGCTGGAGTCAGACCTAGCGCTCCTGTGGGAGCGGCTTTAGCCGCGATGAGGCGCAAAGCGGCCCCGATCACTTAACTCCCACAGGTCCAGCGCTGGAGTCAGACCTAGCGCTCCTGTGGGAGCGGCTTTAGCCGCGATGGGGCGCAAAGCGGCCCCGATCACGCTCCTGTGGGAGCGGCTTTAGCCGCGATGGGGCGCAAAGCGGCCCCGATCACTTAACTGAACGGCATTACCCTGAAGATCCCTTTTATTGTTGTTGAAGCGGGCGCTGGGCCAGGGGGTCAACCGGTGATCATCGGTAGATCGAGGCCCTGCTCGCGGGCGCAGTCGATGGCGAGGTCGTAGCCCGCATCGGCATGGCGCATGACGCCGGTGCCAGGATCGTTGCTCAGCACGCGGGCGATACGCGCGGCCGCTTCGTCGGTGCCGTCACAGACGATGACCATGCCCGAATGCTGCGAGAAGCCCATGCCAACGCCGCCACCATGGTGCAGCGACACCCAGGTGGCGCCGCTGGCGGTATTGAGCAAGGCGTTGAGCAAGGGCCAGTCAGACACCGCATCGGAGCCGTCCTGCATGGCCTCGGTCTCGCGGTTGGGGCTGGCCACCGAGCCTGAGTCCAGGTGGTCGCGGCCGATCACCACCGGCGCGCTCAACTCGCCCGAGCGCACCATCTCGTTGAAGGCCAGGCCGAGCTTGGCGCGCTGGCCCAGGCCGACCCAGCAGATACGCGCCGGCAGGCCCTGGAAGGCGATGCGCTCGCGGGCCATGTCCAGCCAGCGGTGCAGGTGGGCGTCGTCCGGAATCAGTTCCTTGACCTTGGCGTCGGTCTTGTAGATGTCCTCGGCGTTGCCGGACAGCGCCGCCCAGCGGAACGGGCCGATGCCGCGGCAGAACAGCGGGCGGATATAGGCCGGCACGAATCCGGGGAAGTCAAAGGCATTGCTCACGCCTTCTTCCTTGGCCATCTGGCGGATGTTGTTGCCGTAGTCGAAGGTCGGCACGCCCATCTTCTGGAAGTCGAGCATGGCCTGCACGTGCACGGCCATGGACTGCTTGGCGGCCTTGACCACCGCGTGCGGGTCGGTCTGCGCGCGGTCGCGGTACTGCTCCCAGGTCCAGCCGATCGGCAGATAACCGTTGAGCGGGTCGTGGGCGCTGGTCTGGTCGGTTACCATGTCCGGGCGCACGCCACGGCGTACCAGTTCCGGGAGGATTTCGGCGGCATTGCCCAGCAGGGCCACGGAGATGGCCTTGCCTTCGCGGGTGTAGCGGGCGATGCGCGCCAGGGCGTCGTCCAGATCGGTGGCCTGCTCGTCGACGTAACGGCTGCGCAGGCGGAAATCGATGCTGCTCTGCTGGCATTCGATGTTCAGCGAGCAGGCGCCGGCCAGGGTGGCGGCCAGCGGCTGGGCACCGCCCATGCCACCCAGGCCTGCGGTCAGCACCCAACGGCCCTTGAGGTTACCGGCGTAGTGCTGGCGACCGGCTTCGACGAAGGTCTCGTAGGTGCCCTGGACGATGCCCTGGCTGCCGATGTAGATCCAGCTGCCGGCGGTCATCTGGCCGTACATGGCCAGGCCCTTGGCATCGAGCTCGTTGAAGTGCTCCCAGTTGGCCCAGTGCGGCACCAGGTTGGAGTTGGCGATCAGCACGCGCGGTGCGTTGCTGTGGGTCTTGAACACACCGACCGGCTTGCCCGACTGCACCAGCAGGGTTTCGTCGTCTTCCAGGCGGGTAAGGGTTTCGACGATCTTGTCGTAGCAGGCCCAATTGCGCGCAGCCCGGCCAATGCCACCGTACACCACCAGTTCCTTGGGGTTCTCGGCGACCTGCGGGTCGAGGTTGTTCATCAGCATGCGCAGCGGCGCTTCGGTCAGCCAGCTCTTGGCGGTAAGGGTGGTGCCCCGTGGGGCACGAATATCGACGTCACGGTATTTGTTGTTGTCAGTCACGGGAGAGGTCCTTTGCGGTCGTCCGCGGCAGGGTGGCGATGACGGCTATACAAACACAGCTTTACTTGTATGTACAAGCATGGACAAGCAAATAATCCGTGGGTGTTTCCATTCGCCACTGGCGCTCAAGCATCTGGGGTTACGGCGCGCACCGGCACCGGGCACGGCGTGGCGGCAGGCGAACGCAGGGCATTTCGGACAGCGTCTAAAGCCTGGGCGTCAGCTCGATGACGCAGCAGCGGCCCTGTATCTGCAGCTGCGCAAGCGTCTGGTCTTGCGTGATGTGCAGGCAGTCATGGCGTCGCAGCGCGTGCGTCTGGGCCTCGTCGCACTGCACCTCGACCTGCTCGCCTGCAGCGAACACCAGCACCGTGGCGGCCGAGCTGAACAGGTGCGCATACCCGTCCAGCCACTGCAGGCGTGCGGCGAACCGGCGCGGTTGGTAGATCAGGTTGAAGTCCCGAATCGGCCCGCCCCGCAGCTGGCAGCTGGCCTCGCTCTGCCCGCTGAAGGCGAAGGCGTCGAACGCCAGCAACGGCCTGCTGATCTGGCCATCGACCTGCAAGTGCATGCCATCGCCTTCGAGTACGGTGATGATCCGCTGGCACCCGGCAAAGCGCGAGAAA
The DNA here is from genome assembly GCF_032058845.1 of Pseudomonas sp. Lineage (GTDB taxonomy): Bacteria > Pseudomonadota > Gammaproteobacteria > Pseudomonadales > Pseudomonadaceae > Aquipseudomonas. Next base: position 2,771 of record NZ_DAMCCR010000118.1, read on the forward strand.
GCACCGGAGGCCTGAATGTCGGCAATCGACACGCGCCAGCCGAAACCCTCGAGGCCATCACCGCAATCGCGGGCGACCTCTTTGGTGACGCCGCCGCCATTCTTCCAGGGCATACGCGGGTAATCCTGGGCACGCAGGCAGCGCACCTGGCTCATTTGCCGAACCGCCCTTCGAGGCGATGCCGAGAGCCTGGGTGAATCAGCCGTGCGGCGGTGACCGGCTGGCGACCCGACCAGGTACGGCGGCGAATCAACAGGCACGGCTCGCCGCGCTCGATGTGCAGTAGCGCGCACTCGTCCGGCTCGGCCAGGATGGCCTCGACCACGTGCTCGCCTTCGGTCAGCGGCGCCACCTGGGACAGGTAGGCATAGGGCGTGCGCAGGGTGAAATCCTGCTTGAGGTAATCCGGGGCGACCTGCGCATTGACGTAACGGTCTTCGATCTGCACCGGCACGCCGTTCTCGAAATGCACGATCAGCGAGTGAAACACCCGCTGCCCTTCGCGCACATCCAGGGCCAGGGCGCGCTCGGAGCCTGCGGTCTCTTCGGCCAGCAGCACCACGTGGCAGCTGTGGCGATGGCCACGGGCGGCGATTTCGTCGGCGATGTTGTTGACCTCGAACAGCGCCGAGCGGCCTTTGGGCTCGGCGACGAAGGTGCCCACGCCTTGCATGCGCACCAGCCGGCCATCGGCGGTGAGTTCGCGCAGGGCGCGGTTGATGGTCATGCGGCTGAAGCCCAGCTGGCTGACCAGCTCGGCCTCCGACGGCACCCGGTGATGGGCTGGCCAGCTGCCGTTGTCGATGTGCTGAACGATCATCTGCTTGACCCGTGCGTACAGCGGCGCCGGCGAATCACCCAGGTGGGCAGCCAGCGTGGAAACAGGGGGTGTGGCCACGGTGGGCATCCTTGTGCGGGGGAATGACGACAGCTTGCCGGAGTTTACCGGGCCATCAAACGCCTGTATATGTCTATACAACCAACCACAACAGGGATTTCCACGGATGCCTGCCTACTTCGCCGAACGCGCGCTGTTGCCCGATGGCTGGGCGCGCGATGTGCGCCTTGAGGTCAACACCGACGGCGTGCTGACCCGTATCGAAGCCAACGCCCCGGCCGAGGCTGCCGAGCGGCTCGCCGGGCCGCTGCTGCCTGGCATGCCCAATGTGCACTCGCATGCTTTTCAGCGCGCCATGGCCGGGCTGGCCGAGGTGGCCGGCAACCCCAACGACAGCTTCTGGACCTGGCGCGAGCTGATGTACCGCATGGTCGGACGCATTCGCCCCGAGCACCTGCAGGTGATCGCTCAACAGCTGTACATCGAGATGCTCAAGGCCGGTTATACCTCGGTGGCCGAGTTCCACTACGTGCACCATGACCTCGACGGCGCCGCGTATGCCGATCCGGCCGAGCTGTCGCACTGCATCAGTGCCGCCGCCAACGCCAGCGGCATCGGCCTGACCCTGCTGCCGGTGCTCTACAGCCATTCCGGCTTCGGTGGCCAGCCGCCCGGTGACGGGCAGAAACGCTTCATCCAGAGCACCGAGCAGTACCTGCGCCTGCACCAGCAACTGGCACCGCTGCTGGCCGCGCAGCCTGCGCAGGCACTTGGCCTGTGCTTCCACTCGCTGCGGGCAGTGACACCCACGCAGATCAGCGAAGTACTGGCGGCCGCTGATCGTACCTGCCCGGTGCACATCCACATTGCCGAGCAGCGCAAGGAAGTCGATGACTGCCTGGCCTGGAGTGGGCGTCGGCCGTTGCAATGGCTATATGAACACGTCGAGGTCGATGCACGCTGGTGCCTGGTGCATGCCACCCACGCCGATGCGCACGAAGTGCGCGCCATGGCCGCCAGCCAGGCGGTGGCCGGCCTGTGCCTGACCACCGAAGCCAACCTGGGCGATGGCCTGTTTCCGGCCGTCGACTACCTGGCCCAGGGCGGGCGCATCGGCATTGGCTCGGACAGCCACGTATCACTCAGCGTGGTCGAGGAACTGCGCTGGCTGGAATACGGCCAGCGCCTGCGTGACCAGCGGCGCAATCGCCTGCACGGTAGCGATCAGCCGATGCTCGGGCGCCATCTGTATGACAACGCCGTACAGGGCGGCGCGCAGGCCGTTGGCCAGCCAGTCGGCGCCCTGGCTGTCGATCAGCGCGCCGACTGGCTGGTGCTCGATGGTCAGGACCCGTACATCAGCAGTAGCGAGGGCGACGCGATCCTCAATCGCTGGCTGTTCGCTGGCAGTGACCGGCAGGTGCGCGATGTGATGGTCAACGGCCGCTGGGTCGTGCGTCAGGGCCACCACGCTCTGGAGGATCAAAGCGCCCAGGCCTTCACCCGCGTGTTGCGCCAGTTGCTGGACCAGGGTTGAACACCCTGACCCACGCTGTCAGCAGACGCGTGACTCAGCTTTGGAGCCGCCCGACTGAACACGACGGTCCCTGCGCCGCTCAGTGCATCCTGGCGATGTCGCGGTCGGGCAGGCGCCAGACCAGACGGGTGGTGTCATAGCCCTGCTGGCGCGCCTTGGCCAGCAGGCTTTCACGCTCCCAGGCCGACAAGCCCTGTGTACGAGACAGAATCCACAAGTACTTGCGGTCCGGGCTGCCGACAATCGCCGTGCGATAGCGTGGGTCGACGTAGAGAATCCAGTACTCGGCACGGGTCACCCCCGGCAGCAGACGGGTCAGGCCGCTGTCGAACTCCACCCACAGCTTGTCGGTGTGGCCGACCGTCTGCACGTTGGCGTGACCTTGGGCGCGCAACCACTCATCGCCCAGCGTGCGGCAACGGTTGAGCACATCGAAGCTGCCGTCGGGCTTGAGGTTGTAATGGGCTTCGGATTGCGCGCAGGCGTCCTGATGCGCCATCGGCAGGCGAGCCAGTTCGTACCAGGTGCCCTGGTAGCGCTTGAGGCTCACGTTGCCGGCGGTCTTGGGTGCCAGTGGGTCATTGGCCGGGCTGGCGCAACCGGCCAGCAATGCCAGGCAGCACGCGGCTGCCAACAGGCGTGGCGTACTCACTTGAGGCCCTGCCCCGAGTACATCAGCACCTTGCCGGTGGCGTACTGCACGCTGATGAAGCTCTTTTCGTCACCCCAGGTGCAGCTGGTCATGCCCAATGCGCCCGAGCACTCGGTGGGCGTGCCCAGCAGCTGCTCCACCTCGGCCTTGCTCATGCCAGCCTTGAGCCGGGCATAATTTTCCTGGTTGATCTTGCTGCAGGCGGTCAGGACGACGCAGAGGGTCAGCAAGGCGAAAACGCGAAACGACATGGGGAGACTCCTGGACATGGGGCACAGGCATGGAAACCTGCAGCGTCCTTGGAGGGCAAAAAGTCGATCCGGTTCCCCATCCACAGCCGCATCGGGCGCTGCCATTGATCGGAATGCCAGGGCCAGGTGCGCAAAAGCCCGGCAGCGTCGCAAGACACTGCCGGGCTTTCGGGTGTACCGTCTAGAAGCGCGAACCCGGCTCCAGCAGGAAGTCCATTTCCTCGTCGGTGCTGGGCCGCTCCAGCAGCAGGTTGCGGTGCGGGAAGCGGCCAAAGCGCTCGATGATCCGCTGATGCTGCTCGGCGTAGTCGAGGAAACCCTCGAACAGACGCCGGCTCGACTCAGGCTGCTCGTCGAGCAGGGCCTGGTAGCGCTCCACGCTGAGGTTCTGCCAGTCGAGCACCTCGGCATGTTCGAGCACCAGCAGCACGAACACGCGCTGGATCGGCAGCAGTTGGTAGTCCAGTTGCTTCTGCAGGCCCTGCATGGCCACTACCTGGGCCCGCCGGTCGCCATCGAAGGCGCGGGCGGTGTCGCGGTAGAGCATGCGCGGCAACTGATCGAGCAGCAGAATCAGGCCGAGCCAGCCCTGCGGGCTCTGCTGCCATTCATCCAGGCCGCCCTCGAGCGCCTGCTCGACCAGCTCCCCGAACAAGGCGCGGGCCTCGTCGTCATGGTGCTTGCCGAACCACAGCGTGCTCTTCTCATCGGCCACAGCCTGGGCGTTGACGCCCCAACCGAACCACCACTCCAGCAACGGCTGCCACGGTGCGAGCATGACTTACTCCTTGTGATAGGCAGTAGCGCGCTCGACCTCTTGCTTCGAGCCGAGGAATACGGGCACACGCTGGTGCAGGCTTTCGGGCTTGATGTCGAGAATACGATCACGGCCGTTGGTGGCCGCGCCGCCCGCCTGCTCGATGATGAACGACATCGGGTTGGCTTCGTACATCAGGCGCAGCTTGCCCGCCTTGCCTGGCTCGCGGGAATCGCGCGGGTACATGAACATGCCGCCGCGGGTCAGGATGCGGTGCACGTCGGCCACCATCGAGGCGATCCAGCGCATGTTGTAGTTCTTCTTCAGCGGGCCGGTTTCACCGTCCAGCAGCTCGCTGACGTAGCGCTGCACCGGGGCTTCCCAGTGACGCTGGTTGGACATGTTGATGGCGAATTCTGCGGTGCTTTCCGGCACCGTGATGTCTTCGTGGGTGAGCACGAAGCTGCCCAGCTCGCGGTCCAGGGTGAAGCCCTTGACGCCGTTGCCCAGGGTCAGCACCAGCATGGTCTGCGGGCCGTAGATGGCATAGCCGGCAGCGACCTGCTCGGTGCCCGGCTGGAGGAAGGCGTTTTCGTTGAGGGTTTCGTTCTGGCTGAGGTATTCGCTCGGGCAGCGCAGTACCGAGAAGATGGTGCCGACCGACACGTTGACATCGATGTTCGACGAGCCATCGAGCGGGTCGAAGACCAGCAGGTAGGCACCTTTGGGGTAGCGACCCGGAATCTGGTAGGCGTTGTCCATTTCCTCGGAGGCCATGCCAGCCAGGTGGCCGCCCCACTCGTTGGCTTCGAGCAGGATGTCGTTGGAAATCACATCCAGCTTCTTCTGCACTTCGCCCTGCACGTTTTCAGTGCCCATGCTGCCCAGCACACCGCCCAGGGCGCCCTTGGACACATGGTGGCTGATTTCCTTGCACGCGCGCGCCACCACTTCGATCAGGAAACGCAGATCGGCAGGGGTGTTGTTGCTACGGGTCTGCTCAATCAGATAGCGACTCAGGGTAACGCGAGACATGTATGGCTCCGACAGGATGGGGGAGGAAAAACCCCGGCAGTTTACAGGGAGAGACGCACGCTAGCGAGCAATGCGACTTGACTGGCCGATCAGACGACGCTTTGCCCAGTCAGTTCAGCCATCCCTCGCGGCGCGTGGCCGCGAGGGGACTGGTTCAGTCCAGGGCATTCCAGATTTCGCTGGCGTATTCGCCGATGGTCCGGTCAGACGAGAACCAGCCCATGTGCGCGGTGTTGTGCACCGCCATGCGCCACCAGTCTTGCGGAGTATTCCACAGCGCATCGACACGGCGCTGGGCGTCCCAGTAGGCGTCGAAGTCGGCGCAGACCAGGAAGCGGTCATAGCTGACCAGCGCGTCCATGAAGCCGGTATAGCGCGATGGGTCATCGGGCGAGAACACCCCGCCGCGAATGGCCTGGAACACGTCATTGAGCCGGTGCGAGGCACTCAGCGCAGCGCTGGCACCGTAGTCGTCGTCACGCTTGCGCGCCTGCACCTGCTGCGCGGTGAGGCCGAAGATGAACATGTTCTCCATCCCCACGTGCTCGCACATCTCGACATTGGCGCCATCGAGCGTGCCGATGGTCAGCGCACCGTTGAGGCCGAACTTCATGTTGCTGGTGCCTGAGGCCTCGTAGCCGGCGGTTGAGATCTGCTCGGACAGGTCGGCCGCCGGAATGATGCTCTCGGCCAGACTGACGTTGTAGTTGGGCAGGAACACCACTTTCAACAGGCCGCGCACGGTGGGGTCGTTGTTGACCACCCGGGCGATGTCGTTGGTCAGCTTGATGATCAGCTTGGCCTGGTGATAGCTGGCCGCTGCCTTGCCGGCGAAGATCTTCACCCGTGGCGCCCAGTCGCCGCTCGGCTCGGCGCGAATGGCCTGGTACAGGGCCACCGTGTGCAGCAGGTTGAGCAGCTGGCGCTTGTATTCATGGATGCGCTTGACCTGCACGTCGAACAGCGCGTCCGGGCTGACGGTCACGCCGGTACGCTCTTGAATGATGCTGGCCAGGGCCGTCTTGCTGTGCAGGCGCTGGGCGGCAAAGCGCTCGCGGAAATCGGCCTGGTCGGCAAACGGCGCCAGGCGCGGCAGTTGCCCTTGCGGGTCGTCGAGCAGCTCCGGGCCGAGGGTGTCCACCAGTATCTCGGTGAGCTTGGGGTTGGCCTGGTACAGCCAGCGGCGGAAGGTGATGCCGTTGGTCTTGTTGTTGATGCGGCCCGGGTAGAGCTTGTGCAGCTCGGCGAACACGGTGCTCTTCATCAACTGGCTGTGCAACGCCGACACGCCGTTGACGCTGTGCGAGCCAAGGAAGGCCAGGTTGCCCATGCGCACACGGCGGCCGTTGTCTTCCTCGATCAGCGACACGGCGCGCAGCACGTCGAAATCGTGCTGGCCTGTGGCGCGCAGCGCATCGATGTGGTGGGCGTTGATCAGGTAGATGATCTGCATGTGCCGCGGCAGCATGCGCTCCATCAGCGCCACCGGCCAGGTTTCCAGCGCCTCTGGCAGCAGGGTGTGGTTGGTGTAGGCCAGGGTGCCGACGGTGATTTCCCAGGCCTTGTCCCACGGGATTTCGTGCTGGTCGACGAGCAGGCGCATCAGCTCGGCCACGGCGATGGACGGGTGCGTGTCGTTGAGCTGAATGGCGGCGGAGTCCGGCAGGTTGAGCAGGCTCTCGTGCATGTTCAGGTGGCGGCGCATCAGGTCTTGCAAGGAGGCGCAGACGAAGAAGTATTCCTGGCGCAGACGCAGTTCCTGGCCAGCCTCGGTGCTGTCGGCCGGATACAGCACGCGCGAGATGCTTTCGGCGCGCGCCACTTCGGCCACGGCGCCCAGATGGTCGCCGGCATTGAAGCGCTCCAGGTGCAGCTCCTCCAGCGCTCGGGCCCGCCACAGGCGCAGGGTGTTCACGCTCGAACCCCGCCAGCCGACCACCGGCGTGTCGTAGGCCACCGCGCGCACGGTTTCGCCGGGGGTCCAGACCTGACGCTGGATGCCGTTGTTGTCGGTGAGGGTCTCCACGCCACCGCCAAAGCTGATCGGGTAGATCACCTCAGGGCGCTCGAACTCCCACGGGTTGCCGAAATCCAGCCAGTTCTCGGTCTGTTCCTGCTGCCAGCCATCGACCAGCGCCTGACGGAACAGGCCGTGCTCGTAGCGGATGCCGTAGCCGTGGGCGGCGATGCCCAGGGTGGACATGCTTTCCATGAAGCATGCAGCCAGACGGCCCAGGCCGCCGTTGCCCAGCGCCGCATCAGGCTCGAGCAGACGGATGCGCTCGAGGTCGACGTCCAGCCCGGCCATGGCCTCGCGGGCGATGTCGAGCAGGCCCAGGTTGCTCAGGCTGTCGTACAGCAGCCTGCCGATGAGAAATTCCAGGGAAAGGTAATAGACCCGCTTCTGGTTGCGTCGGTAGGCACGCCGGGTGTGGTCCATCCAGTGCTCGACCATGTGGTCGCGCGCCGCCAGGGCAACGGCTTCGAACCAGTCGTGCTCACCTGCGTGTTCGGGGTCCTTGCCGACCGAGTAGGTCAGCTTGGCCAGTACGGCGGCACGAAAATCGGCCACCTCTGCTTCGCGTACGTGGGTGTCCTGGGGCATGCGGCGTCCTCGGAAAGATTGACGGAGGCGGAGGAAGAGGGTTGAGACTAGACGCTTCGACCCGAAGTGCAGGCTACGGTTCGCGATTAAATGGCCAACGGCCATTCGGGCAAAAGATTGTTCACATTTTGAGCAACTCCGGTATGATCGCGCGCCCTGGACCGTGATCCGCCAACCTGTACCCTCCCCTACGATGAAAACCACCCTGATTGCCGCGGCCGAAGTCGACCGCCTGGAAACCTGGCAACGCTATGCCAGCCACATGTGCGGCGGCTGCCACTCCACCTGCTGCACGCTGCCTGTGGAAGTGAAGATCAACGACCTGATCCGCATCGGTGTGGTCGATGAATTCGAGAAGAGCGAGCCACCCAAGGCTATCGCCAAACGCTTGCAGAAAGATGGCATCGTCGAGCGTTTCAATCAGAAGTCGGGGATTTTCACCCTGACGCGCATGAGCAATGACGATTGCCTGTACCTGGATCGCAAGAGCCGCCTGTGCACCATCTACGACAAGCGCCCGGATACGTGCCGCAATCACCCGCGGATCGGGCCGCGGCCGGGGTACTGCGCGTACAAGCCGAAAGCGCAGGTGCGCTGAAAGCCGCTCGTGCCGTGCTGTGGGATGAATTGGGCCGCAAGCCCGACTTCAACTCGGCAGGCGACTGCCGCGATGGGCACCTAGCCCCCAGACAAACAAAAACGCCCCCGGCCTTTCGATCGGGGGCGTTTTTCATTCAGCCAGAACTAACTCAGTTCTTGGCTTTCTTGGCAGCGCGGGTACGCTCGCTTTCGTCGAGGATCTTCTTGCGAAGACGGATCGACTTTGGCGTGACTTCGCACAGCTCGTCTTCCTGGATGTACTCCAGCGCCTGCTCCAGGGTGAAGCGAACCGGCGGAACCAGGGCGATGACTTCGTCTTTGCCCGAAGCACGCATGTTGTCGAGCTTCTTGC
>NZ_DAMCCR010000119.1:0-10028 GCF_032058845.1 Pseudomonas sp.
AGGCGCAGACCGGCGACGACTGGCGCGAGGTGGACGGCTGGACCGAGCTGGTCAGGGCGCTGGCGCCGTTCGAGCGGCCGCTGTTCACGCTCGGGCGCGAGCCTTCGCAGCACCTCGATGAAATCCCGCCCGGGCAGTTCTGGACACTGCGCGCCCTGCTGGCCTACCCCGGCAATGCGCGCTGCGAGGTGATCGGCGCCCGCGGGCCGTTTTCCCTCGACGGTGAACGGGCACTGTTCGAGCGTCGGCACATCGATGTGCTGGTGAGCAAAAACAGTGGCAGCGTCGCCACCGAGCCGAAGCTGGAGGTGGCGCGCGAGCGGGGTGTGCCGGTGCTGGTGCTGAAGCGGCCCGCCTTGCCGGTGGTGGACCGGGAATTTGTCGAGGTGAACGCGCTGCTGGCGGCGCTGGGATTCAAGGCTCCACAGGGAAAGCTTTGATAAAAGGTCATGCTGCACTGCAAAGCGTTGGCAGCACCTCGCCCGGGTGCCCGGCTCGACCCGGCGTTCCAGGCTCACTTCGCTTAGTCTGACGTTCGTCTCAGAAATTTTCCGGCAGGCCCTGCACTTCTTCCTACGATCGAGGTTGCGATAGGCACAAAACGGCAGCGTTTCGATGCACGTCGCCAATGGCCGTGCCCCCTGATCTGCCGTAAGCTTCGCGCTCTCTTACCGCAAGGTCGCTCATATGGAAATGCAGTGGTGGATCTGGCTCGTCTTCGGCGTCGCCCTGATCCTGCTCGAACTGATCCTGCCTACCTTCTTCATTCTGTGGTTCGGCATCGGCGCCGTGCTGGTCGCGCCGATCGCCCTGCTCTTCCCTTCTCTGCAACTGGACGCTCAGGGGCTGCTGTGGCTGCTGTTTTCATCGGTCATCATCGCGCTCTGGTTCAAGGTCTTTCGGCGCAAGAAACCCGATGTGCGCTGGACGGCCGACAGCGTGATCGGCGAAGTCGGCCTGCTTACCCTCGCCGTGTCGGAGTTCCAGAAGGGTCGCGTGCGTTTCCAGAAGCCGATCCTCGGCAACGAGGAGTGGGTCTGTATCGCCGACACTGATATCCCTGCAGGCGAGCGCGTGCGCCTGACCGCCATCGAAGGCAACGTCGCCCGGATCATCCGGGCCTGATTACACCCTCAAAGGACGCTGTAACCATGACCAGTCTGATCGTCATCGCCACCCTGGCCCTTTTCCTGCTCGTCACCGTGTTCAAAGGTGTGCGCATCGTGCCTCAAGGCGAGGAATGGATCGTCGAGCGTCTGGGCCGCTACCACAGCACGCTCAAGCCCGGCCTGAACATTCTCATTCCGTACATGGATGTGGTGGCCTACAAGCTGCCGACCAAAGACATCATCCTCGATGTGCAACAGCAGGAAATCATCACCCGCGACAACGCGGTCATCGTCGCCAACGCGCTGTGCTTCGCCAAGGTGGTCGACCCGCAGAAAGCGTCTTATGGCGTGCAGGACTTCACCTACGCCGTGACCAGCCTGACCATGACGTCACTGCGCGCCATCGTCGGCGCCATGGATCTGGACGAGGCACTCTCCAGCCGCGAGCAGATCAAGGCGCGCCTGCGCGAAGCGATGTCCGAACAGACCGAAGACTGGGGCGTGACCGTGCGCTCGGTGGAAATCCAGGACATCAAGCCGTCACCGAACATGCAGGTCGCGATGGAGCGCCAGGCCGCGGCCGAGCGTGAGCGTAAAGCCGACGTCACCCGCGCCGAAGGTGCCAAGCAGGCCGCAGTGCTCGAAGCCGAAGCGCGCCTGCAAGCCGCCCGGTTGGACGCCGAGGCGCAGATCAGCCTGGCCGAGGCATCGGCGCGCTCCATTACCCTGGTACGTGAGGCGGTCGGCAGTGAAACCACCCCCGCCCTGTACCTGCTGGGTGAACGCTACATCGGCGCGATGGAAACCCTGGCCTCCAGCAACAATGCCAAGATCGTGGTGCTGCCCGCAGACCTGCAGGAAACCGTGCGCGGCCTGATGGGCCGCAAAGCCTGACAGCCCGCAGGCGCGGTATGCGGCACATCACCGCACCCCGCGATATTTCCCTATACTGCGCCGTACAATACGCCCCTGATTCCTGACCGGATCTCTCCATGCCCCCACGTCGCCACATCGCGTTGATCGCCTGCCTGGCAGTGCTGTTCAACCTGCTGGCCATGCCGCTCTCCAGCGCTGCACCCAAGGGTGCGGCCGAGCAGCTGCTGTGGGGTGCATTCTGTTCCAGCGGTGGCAAGGCGCTGGTCGACGTGCAGCAGCTGGCCAAGATCGATCTTGGCCCGCAGGGCGACGACCACGCCGCCATGCAGCACTGCTGGTGCTGCTCAGGCGCCGCGCCGGTTTTAGCCTTGGGCGGGCAGTCGCCTCAGCTGCGCAGCCCTGCGCAACGGGTGATCGGCCTTGCTGACGAACACCCCGTCTACCTGGCCACGCCGCGTCAGCAATGGCCTGGCATCAATCCCCGTGCTTCCCCGATCGCCTGAGTTTCCAGCGCTGCCTGCCTGAACCTCAATCGATCGGAGAAACTCCATGCTCAAGCACGCCCTCGTCGTGGCCGCCCTGCTGCTGCCCGCTGCCTTCGCCACTGCCCATGAATACACCGCAGGCGACCTGCACATCGCCCACCCATGGTCACTGGCCCTGCCACCGAATGCGCCGAACGTCGCGGCGTACTTCATCGTGCACAACAACGGCGCAGTGGATGATCGGCTGCTGTCGGTCGACACGCCGATCAGCGCCAACGCCCAGCTGCATGAGCATGTGCAAACCGCCGCCGGCGCGATGCAGATGCAGCAGGTCGACAGCGTGCCGGTGCCCGCTGGCAAGGACCTGGTGTTCGCCCCCAGCGCCTACCACGTGATGATCCTGCAACCCACGGACCGCAGCCTGCTCACCGACGGCAAGCGCTTTCCGCTGACCCTGCACTTCCAGCGCGCCGGTGACGTCACCGTGCAAGTGGCCGTGCAGCAGCAGGCGCCCGCCGAGCAACAAGGCCATAGTCACGCCCACTGATCGCTGAACCGCGCTCGCCATGAGCCTTTCGCGCCACAGGCCCCATCGCTCCACTCGCCCTGCTCGCAGGCGCGTCGGTGGCGGATGGCTGAGCCTGTTCGCCATGTGGATGATCTTCATCGGCCCGCTGGTTTCCCAGTCGATGCCGATGAACCATCACGCCGGTATGTCCATGCCCATGCCGATGGTCATGGCCGGCACGCAGGACACGCCCATGGACGGCGCGTCTGACCCGGCAGCGCATCACGCCCACGCCGGCCACGGCGCCGGGCACGACGGCCAGTTGCATGTGCTGTGGGAGAAATGCGGCTATTGCAGCCTGCTGTTCAACTGCCCGGCCCTGCCGCAAACCCTCAGCCCACTGGCCCTCGGCCATTTGCCGCCACCCTTGCACCTGGCGCCTACCGTGCGCGCAGGCCACGGTCGCGCGGCCTTCTTCCCCGGTGCACGCAGCCGCGCACCGCCTTTTCCCTCGATCGTCTGAGCGTTTACATCGCCCGAAGCCTGCGTGCTTCGCGCCCACCTATGACTGATCGACTGGAATCATTATGTCCGGCTGCACCCCTGTATCCGCCCTCTCCTTGCGCGGCAGCATCGCCCTGCTCTGCGGTTCGCTGATCACGCCCATGGCCCTGGCCGCTGACCTCGACCACAGCCAGCACCTGACCGCCGCCACTGAACTGAGCCCCACGGTGATCACCGCCGTGGCGCCCAGCTCGCCACTGACCATCACCACCAACCCCAAGGACCCGCGCCAGCCCGTACCGGCCAGCGACGGCGCCGACTACCTCAAGACCATCCCCGGCTTTTCCGCCATCCGCGCTGGCGGCACCAATGGCGATCCGGTGCTGCGTGGCATGTTCGGCTCACGCTTGAACATCCTCACCAATGGCGGCGTGATGCTCGGCGCCTGCCCGAACCGGATGGACGCACCGACGTCCTACATCGCCCCGGAAACCTATGACCGCCTGACCGTGATCAAAGGCCCGCAAAGCGTGATCTGGGGCCCGGGCGGTTCAGCCGGGACCGTCCTCTTCGACCGCGAGCCCGAGCACTTCAGTGAGCTGGGCGGCCGCGTCAATGCCAGCCTGCTGGCCGGCTCCAATGGCCGTTTCGACAAGGTGCTCGATGCTGCGGGCGGCAATGCCGAGGGCTACGCCCGTTTCGTCGGCAACCAGTCGCGCTCCGACGATTACGACGATGGCCACGGCGACACGGTGCCGTCGCGCTGGGACAAGTGGAACGGCGACGTTGCCCTCGGCTGGACGCCCGATGCCGACACGCTGGTCGAACTGACCGCCGGCAAGGGCGACGGCGAATCGCGCTATGCCGGCCGTGGCATGGACGGCTCGCAGTTCAAGCGCGAAAGCCTTGGCCTGCGGGTCGAGAAGTCCAACCTCGGCGAGGTCCTGGACAAGCTCGAAGCCCAGGTCTACTACAACTACGCCGACCACGTGATGGACAACTACAGCCTGCGCCGCCCCTCCGGCAGCGGCATGATGGGCATGCCGATGGTCAGCAACGTCGATCGCCGCACCCTCGGCGCACGCATCAAGGCCACCTGGCGCTGGGCCGATGTACAACTGATCAGCGGCCTGGACGCGCAGACCAACGAGCATCGCAAGCGCGGCGGCATGGGCGTCGATGCGCACAAGGCCCAGCCTTGGACCAAGGACGCGGACTTCCACAACTACGGCGCCTTCAGCGAGCTCACCTGGTACGCCACCGACGAGGACCGGCTGATCACCGGCGCCCGCCTGGACCGCGCCGCGGCCAAGGATTTCCGCCAGGGCATCGCCACCTCGGGCAATACCCGCGCCGACACCTTGCCCAGTGGCTTCGTACGCTACGAGCACGACCTCAGCGCGCTGAACGCCACCACCTACATCGGCCTGGGCCACGCCCAGCGCTTCCCTGACTACTGGGAGCTGTTCTCGCCCAAGGCAGGCCCGGCAGGCTCGGTGAATGCTTTCGATGCGATCAAACCGGAGAAAACCACGCAACTGGATTTCGGTATCCAGTACCAAGGCGAACGCCTGGAGGCCTGGGCCTCCGGCTATGTCGGCCAGGTGCGCGACTACATTCTGTTCGACTACACCCCCGGCATGATGGGCCCCACCAGCCAGGCGCGAAACATCGACGCACGGGTGACGGGCGGCGAGCTGGGTGCAGCCTATGCGCTGACCGATCGCTGGAAAGCCGACGCCACCCTGGCCTATGCCTGGGGCAAGAACAGCAGCGACGGCCGCGCACTGCCGCAAATGCCACCCCTGGAAAGCCGCCTGGGCCTGACCTACAGCCGCGATCGCTGGAGCGTCGGCAGCCTCTGGCGCCTGGCATCTGCGCAGAACCGTGTGGCCATCAACCAGGGCAACGTGGTGGGCAAGGACTACGACAAGAGCAGCGGATTCGGCGTGTTCTCGCTGAACGGGGCCTACAAGGTCAATGCCAACCTCAAGCTCAGCGCTGGCGTGGACAACCTGTTCGACAAAGCCTATTCCGAGCACCTGAACCTGGCGGGCAATGCAGGTTTCGGCTACCCGGCGCAGGACCCGCAGGCGATCAACGAACCGGGGCGGACGCTGTGGACCAAAGTGGATCTGAGCTTTTGAGCCGGCGGTTGGTCACGCGGCGTCCAGTACGCGAGGGTTCATCGCAATACGGCCCTCAACGGCATGCCCCGACGCGACATGGCTGGACCGACTTTGCCTAATAACAACGAAGGGCGCGGCCAACGCTGCGCTCCTCATCTGACCTGATGCAGTTTGCGTGGCATGAGGCGCAGTGATCGAGGCCCGACGATTCGGCCCGCACCGCGCCTCATGCCGCGCCTGGGAGATTCTCTTGCGTGCACCTCGTACTTCTTTCTATTCGCTGGCCTGGCGCTGGCATTTCTACGCCGGGCTGTTCGTTGCACCGTTCATGATCCTGCTGGCGCTGACCGGGATCATCTACCTGTTCAAGCCGCAGCTCGACCCGTTGCTGTATCGCGACCTGATGGTGGTCGAAGCCGGCCATCACCGGCACGACGCCGACCATCTGTTGGCGACCGTGCAACGGGCTTATCCACAGGGCCACGTCGGCCAGTACCTGCCGCCGCCGACCGCCACCCGCAGCGCGCAGTTCGTGGTGCACGACGGCGGGCGCGAGCTGAACGTGTTCGTCGACCCGTACCGCGCCACGGTGCTCGGCGAGCAGGACGGCAAGCGCAACCTGCAGGCCATCGCGCGTGCACTGCACAGCGAGCTGATGATCGGCACCCTGGGTGACCGGCTGATCGAAATGGCCGCCGGTTGGGGCATCGTCCTGGTGGTGTCGGGCCTGTACCTGTGGTGGCCGCGCGGGCGACGCGGCGGGGTGTTCTGGCTGCGCAAAGGCGCCAACGGTCGCGTGCTGTGGCGCGATCTGCACGCCGTCAGCGGTTTCTGGGGCGCCAGCCTGCTGCTGGTGATGCTGCTCAGCGGCATGACCTGGACCGGGCTGTGGGGCAAGCAATACGCCGAGCTGTGGAACCGCTTCCCGGTGGCCATGTGGACCGACGTGCCCAAATCCACCCAGCAAACGGGCGAACTGAACAAGCCGCATCGCCAGACCGTGCCCTGGGCGGTGGAAAACACCCCGCTGCCACAGTCTGGTGCCCATGCCGAGCACATGGGCCATGCGATGCATTCCAGCGGCCCGGCGGCGCCGCAGGTGAGCTTGCAGCAGGTCGAGGACATCGCCACGGCCAAGGGTATCGAGCCGGGTTACAGCATTACGATGCCGACCACTGCCGAAGGCGTCTTCACCGTTTCGGTCTTCGCAGACGACCCACGCCGCGACGCCACCTTGCACATCGACCAGTACGACGGCCGGGTGCTGGCCCAGGTCGGTTGGCAGGACTACAACACGGCCGCCCGCGCCACCGAACTGGGCGTGAAGCTGCACGAAGGCATGATGTTCGGCACCCTGAACCAGATCATCGTGCTGCTGGTGTGCCTGATGATTCTGCTCGGCTCGGTGAGCGGGCTGGTCATGTGGTGGAAGCGTCGACCCACGGGTGGCCTGGGCGTACCGCCGCTGCGCCATGACCTGCCGCGCTGGAAGGTGGCAGTGGGGGTGATGGTGGTGTTGGGCGTGGTGTTTCCGTTGGTGGGGGTGTCGATGGTGGTGCTGTGGGTTGTGGATAACCTGGCGGTGCGCCGACAGGGCTTGACCGGTTGTGACAAGTCATAGCCGCGCTGGGTACAGGCGGTGAGTTTCGGGCCAGAACCCTGTTGGAGCGGCTGGTCCGGCGCTCCGGTCAGCCGCGATGGCCGGCAACGCCGGCCTGACCCAGACAACACGCAATAGCAGGCAGACAGTGATCGCAGTCTTGGGTCGGCTCCGCCGCCCATCGCGGCTAAAGCCGCTCCCACAGAGCCCGCATTTTTCTGAAGAAATACGCGTGCCGACCACTATAGAACCCTGTTGGAGCGGCCGGTCCGGCGCTCCGGTCAGCCGCGATGGCCGGCGCAGCCGGCCTAGTCCAGACACCACTGGCTGATCAGGAAAAGTGACTGCAACCATCACCTGCACCGCCTCGCTCGTGTCGATCTGTCGCGCTACGCCCAGGTTGACCCGTGGTAGCCTACGCGGCTACGTCTCTTCAGAAGACGGCCTCCCAATGGAATGCAGACCATGACCCGGACCACTGAAAATCCGCCTGACGATCAACACCTGCAACGCAACCTGACCAACCGCCACATTCAGCTCATCGCCATTGGCGGCGCCATCGGCACCGGCCTGTTCATGGGCTCGGGCAAGACCATCAGCCTCGCCGGCCCGTCGATCATCTTCGTCTACATGATCATCGGCTTCATGCTGTTCTTCGTCATGCGGGCGATGGGCGAGCTGCTGCTGTCGAACCTCAACTACAAGTCGTTCATCGACTTTTCCGCTGACCTGCTCGGCCCCTGGGCCGGCTACTTCACCGGCTGGACCTACTGGTTCTGCTGGGTGATCACCGGCATCGCCGACGTCATCGCCATCGCCGCCTACTCGCAGTTCTGGTTCCCCGACCTGCCGCAGTGGATACCGGCCCTGACCTGCGTGGCCGTGCTGCTGTCGCTGAACCTGGTGACGGTGAAAATGTTCGGCGAGACCGAGTTCTGGTTCGCCATGATCAAGATCGTCGCCATCCTCGGTCTGGTCGCCACGGGCCTGTACATGGTCGTCACCGGCTTCGAGTCGCCGAGCGGGCGTACCGCACAGCTGGCCAACCTGTGGAACGACGCCGGCATGTTCCCCCAGGGCCTCATGGGCTTCTTCGCCGGTTTCCAGATCGCCGTGTTCGCCTTCGTCGGCATCGAGCTGGTGGGCACCACCGCTGCCGAAGCAAAAAACCCCGAGCGCACCCTGCCGCGGGCGATCAACTCGATCCCGATCCGGATCATCGTGTTCTACGTGCTGGCCTTGATCGCCATCATGGCCGTGACGCCATGGCGTGACGTGGTGCCGGGCAAGAGCCCGTTCGTCGAGCTGTTCGTGCTGGCCGGCCTGCCGGCGGCGGCGAGCATCATCAACTTCGTGGTGCTGACCTCGGCGGCCTCGTCGGCCAACAGCGGTGTGTTCTCCACCAGCCGCATGCTCTACGGCCTGGCTCAGGAAGGTGATGCGCCCAAAGCGTTCGAGAAGCTCTCGCGCCGCGCCGTACCGGCCAACGGCCTGCTGTTCTCGTGCATCTGCCTGATGCTGGGCGCGGTGATGATCTACCTGGTGCCGGATGTGGTCGAGGCGTTCACGCTGGTGACCACCGTGTCGGCCGTGTTGTTCATGTTCGTCTGGACGCTGATCCTGCTGTCGTACCTGACCTACCGCAAACAGCGCGCCGCGCTGCACGCGGCGTCGAAGTACAAGATGCCGGGCGGCCGGGTGATGTGCTACGTGTGCCTGGCGTTCTTTGCGTTCATTCTGGTGCTGTTGAGCCTGGAGGCGGACACCCGCTCGGCGCTGGTGGTGACACCGATCTGGTTCCTGGTGCTGGCGGTGACGTATCGGTTCGTGCGCAGCAAGCGGCCGGTTCGGCGCTGATCGATAGCCGATGAAGGGTGCTCTTTGAGCGTGACGAGCGCCCTTCTTCACTTCGGCTATCCGACCTTGACGCCCTGCAACACGGCTTCAATCAAAGCCAAAGGTTTCTCTCGCGACACTCAGTGCATTGCCAGGAAGGGCGCTCTTCAAACCTGAGAGCGCCCTTATTTACTTCTGCTAATCGGCCTCGAAGCCCTGCAACACGGCTTCGGTCAAGGCCAGACCTTTCTCAAGCGAGTTCTCCGTAGCCACCAACAGGCTGCGCATCGGTTCGGCCGCTCTTTCCAGCGCCATGGCATTGGTTTCGTACGCCGCCTTCAATGCGGCGATCGCACACACCAGCGCATCCTCGCTATCGACACCCTCGCGCACCGCGAGTATTGGGGCGTGGGCGTGATTGCAGGTGCCGAAGTGGGAAATGGCGGTCACTGGACGGGTTTTGCGGGGTGTGATGTTGACTGGCGATTCCGCGTTCATGGCTGCACCTCTCGGGGAAAGGTGACGATGTCAGCAAATACGAACGGTGGATCTGGAACGATCTTCTTGAGCATGGTGTGTTTCCTTACAGCCTTCTGAAGTGTATCTCCGTGCCCACACGCCAATATGGGTGGACGGAGCCGTGTGGGTTGGCGTGCCGGTCAGAAGGTCCGGTGAGCCCGAAGGCTCCCGCACACGGCTCCGCCCATAACGGGTGCAACCATGCAGGACACGACGATCGCAAGTGCGATGTGTCCAGTTCTGACAACGGGACGCCAATCCCGAACCGCAGAGGCTACTGCGGTGCGGCACGGTACTCAAGTCTCCGAAGCGTGTCAAAACGTTCGCCACGCCTGTTAGCCACCTCCTGTAGGAGCGGCTTCAGCCGCGATGGCCGGCGCAGCCGGCCCTATTCAGGCGTCGCGCAACGACAGGTACACGGAGGTTGCAGCTTTGGGGCGGCTGTGCCGCCCATCGCGGCTG
>NZ_DAMCCR010000119.1:10038-11031 GCF_032058845.1 Pseudomonas sp.
AGCCGCTCCTACACCCCTGCGTATCAGGTACCTCACACACTTGTTGGAGCGGCTTCAGCCGCGATGGACGCCGCAGCCGTCCCATTAGCGGCAGCGTAGTCTTGCAAAAAAACGGTCGCCTACAGCCACACCGCATCCCAATGCGGATACTCCCGTGTGCTCTTAACCAATCCCGCACGCACAGGGTTGGCGACGATATACCTCGCGACGCGAACAACATCGTCTTCGCGGCGCAACGCACGGTCGTGATACCCAGCCTGCCAAACTCGCTGGCTGGGTAACCCAGCCTTGTGTAATGCCATGCTGGAACGTGCTTTCAATCTGCGCATCAACCCCCCCAGCGGTTCTTTCTTCAACTCGATCAACCAATGCACATGGTCCGGCATGACGACCCATGCCAGTGAGCGGCAAAGTTGTTCGCGTTCACATCGTCGCAGTTGATCGATGACCAGGCGTGCATGCTGAAAGTCATGGAACAGCGAGATGCGCTGATGAGTAACGGTCGTGAGCAAGTACAGCCTTCCCGCCTCCGAGTAACGGCCACGGCGGAGGGTATGTGAATGGCGGTTGGGCATCTCGTTCTTCCTTGAAAATGAATTTTCAACGTAGTGCCTCTTGAACGGATAGGCCTGTGCGGGTGATTTGCCAAATATGGCAGAGACGCTTTGGATCGACGCTTGGGAGGCGGGGCGGGCGATGTGAGGGGTTTGCAGATTGGACGTGCCGTTGATCCAAGCCGCTTGAGCTGGGGCGGCTGCGCCGCCCATCGCGGCTAAAGCCGCTCCAACAGGTTTGCGCAATGCCGTATCAGGCTGTAGTCATCTTGTTGGAGCGGCTTCAGCCGCGATGCCGCGTAGCCGGCCCGATGCCGCAGGTTTGCGCAATGCTGTATCAGGCTGTAGTCCATCTTGTTGGAGCGGCTTCAGCCGCGATGGACGGCGTAGCCGGCCCGATGCCGCAGGTTTGCGCAATGCTGTATCAGGCTGTAGTCCA
>NZ_DAMCCR010000119.1:11131-11212 GCF_032058845.1 Pseudomonas sp.
TCTTGTTGGAGCGGCTTCAGCCGCGATGAGGGTGTCAGAAATTTTGTGTTCAGGCATAACATGAGTAAGAGGTGCATGTAT
>NZ_DAMCCR010000120.1:0-11183 GCF_032058845.1 Pseudomonas sp.
CTGCCGAGACAACCTGCCATGGCAGCATGCTCAGCGACGATGGCAAGACAGTCGTAGGCAATAACATCCTTGAGAAAATCACGACTTACAATTTGAAGACCGGTCTATACAGCGAACAGTCGAATAACTGCCAGTTACCGCACAAGGTGCAGACGCGCTGGCGCCTGCGCAACGACGCGACACGTTCTCGCTCAGAGCAGGTTGCCAGCACGTATGACGACTACGGCAACCTGCTTACCCATCAGGCGGCCAATGGCGTGGTGGAAACGTCCCTTTGGTACAAGGCGGAGGAAGACGGATATCCAGGCGACCCGGAAGGCTTCGTCAAGCACCTGAAGCAAAAGATCGTCACGCCGGCAGAGAACCTGCCAGGCGCCGCCCCCACGTTGGTCACCACTTACCGTTACGAACGCTTTCCCGTTCTGGCATCCAGCGCAGCTGAAAGCGGCCAGGGCCACTGGTTGGCCTTGCAAAGCGAAACACTCGCCGGCGAGCGCGAACTCAATACGATTCACTACAGCTATTACGTGCAGGAGCAGGAAAGCCCTGGGCCGGACGAGCCGATGACGCATGGTCGCGTGCGCTCACGCACATCGGCATTTCCGTTGACCACAAAAGCCGCCGATGTGCAGGGCGCCACGCTGGACACCTGTGCGGAGTACACCTATCAGTACAAAACGATTGACTGGGACAGCCTGGTCGCTCTGGCGACCTCGGACAGCCGCGGCGAGAAACGCGCGCCTGAGTGGTTCGAGGCGACACGCATGCTGTACACACAGCGGCAGATCACGGGCTTCGACTCTACCTGCAAAACCACTGCGCAAGGCGTCTCGTTAACCACAGGCGAAGTGCTTCTGGACCTCGACGAAGATAACGTTGCTCGGATTACGCAGTTCGATAGCCTGGGGCGCATGGTCTGCCAGATCGTCGCGCCAGGCAGCGCCAGCGAAGCGACCCGCAGCGAACGCTACCACCTTTGTGCCAATGAGCAGGAGCAGGCCGACCAGCGTTCGACGGACAGCCTCGGGGTGACGGTCACGCAGCATTTCGATGGCGTGGGCAGAGTCGTGCAAGAAACCCGCGATCATCTCGATCCAGCACAACCTAAACGGCAACTGCCCATCCTGTCCCATCGGTATGACGCCTGGGGTCGGGAGTTGGCAGTCAGTCAGCACGATTGGCTCGACGGTCAGGCTTACCCCGCTCCCGGGCAGTTGCAAACCACCGAATACCGATACGATGCCTGGGGCGAACGGAGTCTCATCCTGCGTGCAGATGGCGTGCAGGAGCATGTGAGCTTCGATCCCACCGAAACGGACAAAGACAACAATGTCTTCAAGACCCGCTGGCTCCAGGCACCCAGACAAACGCTGAAAAGTGAAAAGGTCAGAACCACCATCAATGTCTTCGAGAAGCCGCTGTTGATCGAGCGACTTGGCCTGGACGACACCCCACAGGCTGCCCAGAAGCTGAGCTACGATGGCCTCGGTCGCTGTATCAGCAAAACCGATGAACGTGGCAATACCACACGATTGGAGTACGACGCGTTCGACCGTATGACGGCCAACGTGCTGCCCGATGACGGCCGTATCGAATGGCAATATGCCGCGCATTCTGGTGCGCAACTGCCTGTCAGTATCGTCGTGATCAGCAACACGGGGTCCCTGCCCCGTTACCAAGTCGGCTCGCAGACGTTCGACGGCCTGGATCGACTGACTTCACGCAAGGTCGGCAAGCGGCTTGAGCAACTTCTACACACGTCCGCACAGTCGGCCCCTGTCTCCATGACTACCGGCGCGGGTGACTCTGTAGGCTTTACCTACAAACTCGAGTTGTCGCCGCTCCCGGTGTCCAGTAGCGCCATCGACGACCATGCCGTCTTCGAATACCACCCCATCACGTCGCTACTGACCAAATCCATGAACGCCCAGGGGCAGCGTGAGTATGAATACGACCTCAGCAACCATCTGACCTTCGAGCATTGGAGCAACCTGGGCGGTGACCGGTTGACCACGGCCTATTCAACCTCGTTCCAGGGTCGACTGGCCGAGCGTATGGACGCCGGCGCAGCCGTCACCACTCATCGCTACGACGAACTAGGTCGTACCAAGGCCATTGAGCAAGGCAACGTGGTTGCGGGATTCGACTATGACTCACTGGGCCGACTGTTCAAGGTGGTGTGCACTGACCAGGCCAACGACAGCGCGCTGACCACTGACCTGGCATACGACGAACACGGGCGCGAGTGCCAGCGCACGCAACAACTCGACGGGCAGCCGGCAAGGATACTCATGCAGACCTGGGGCAACGATGGGCTGCTGGATGCGCGCGAGCTCAAGGAAGGGGGAACCACACTGCACAAGGAGCAATTCCTCTATGACGTCAGAGGTCGGCTGCGCACTGTCAACTACAGCGGTCTGCTCTTGCCTGAAGATAACGAAGGACGATCGGTGGTGAAGCAAGTGTTCCGCTTCGATGCCCTCGATAATGTCACCACCGCGATGACGACGTTCGCCGACGCTACCAGCGCAACGACTGTCTACACCTACGATGAGCATGATCGCTGCCAGCTCGCTGGCTTGACCGTCACTCAGGCGGATCAAACCACCATCGAACTGTCGTTTTCGCACGACGCCAACGGCAACCTGCAGATCGATGAACAGGGCCGCGAACTGCGCTACGACAGCCAGAATCGCCTATTGGAGATCGAACCGAGCAGCCGCTATCGCTACGATGGCCTGGGCCAACTGGTCGCCAGCAGCGCCGGTGGGGACCAGGAGTCGCTGCTGTGGTTCGACGGGGAACAACTCAGCCTTGCCATGAAAGGTGCAACTGCCACGCGTTATTGCCGGCTTCAAGACGTGCCATTGGCGCAACAGACCCACGATCCTGCCGCTACGCTGTTGCTACAGACCAGCGCCAGCCATAGCGTTATCGCCGAAAGCAACGCCGGGCTGGTGCGCAGTACCACCTACCTGGCGCATGGGCAACGTGATGGCGCATCGCTCCTGGATAGCCATTTGGGCTTCAATGGCGAAGCGCTGGACGCCGGGAGTGGTTGGTACCTGCTAGGCAACGGCTACCGCGCGTACAACCCGGCACTGATGCGCTTCACCAGTCCGGATTCGGAAAGTCCGTTCGACACGGGCGGCTTGAACCCCTATGTGTACTGCCTGGGTAATCCCGTCACCTTGCGTGACCCGACTGGCCATAGCGCGAGTGCAGGTGGCAGGCCAAGGCGCCCCGATGAGGATGATCCAAGCTGGCTAGGACGCCGGCCGGGCGGTGGGGACACGCTGAAATGGGTATGGTTGGGCGTGGCTGTCGTTGCCACGATCGCCGCCGTCGTTACCGCTGGCGCCTCGCTGGCAGCGGTGGGGGCGTTTGGCGCGGCTGCGGCAGCTTCAGTCGCCGCTGCAGGCACCTCAGTGGCAGCGGGCGCGCAAGTCGGTCTCGGCACCGCGCTGCTCGCCAAGTTCGCAGGTACCACATTGACTGCAGCGCTGATGAGTACGGCAACGGCTGCGCTGGCTGTGGCCGGTACGGGCGCACAGGCCGTGGCAGCGATCAGCAACGACCAGACGGCAGGTGCCTGGGCGGGCTATCTGGGGCTTGCCAGTATCGGCCTGGGGGTGGTGAACGGCCTGAGGTCTGCGGGTGGGGCGCTGGTGGGGAGATTCCTTGCCCGTGGGGGTCCAAACTCCGTTGCGGCCTCTGTCGGTCTGCCCGGTACACCGCGTGGTATCGTGGACGCTAGTGATCTGGGGGACGCTGCCCGCCCCAGCTTTCTTCATGGGAAGTGGGCACAAGATATGCGATTCCAAAGAATTCGTAGTCAGTTTCAGCAGCGACGCTGGCTAAACCATCTCAAGGAGGGACACCTCCCCAACCGATTTCGGCGTTAGTTAACCGCCCCTGGCAAAACCCGCTGACCACAGCGGGTTTTGCCCTCCCCGCACTACCCACCTAGCATTTTTACCAGTTTCGACGGCTGCTCCCCAGCGCTAGCATCCTTGCAAGACCTGGGATCCAAGTCGTTCCCGCATGCTCTCGCATCAGACACTTCCATCACCTAAATAGTCGGAGCGCCAGATGAGCAAAACTTCTTCACGCGAACGTGCCGCAACAGTCCGCCTGGACTATCAGAAACGCCGGGTTCAATCAAAGGCTATCCAGGTCAGTGCTCTGCCAGACCTCGTAGTACCTGGGATCATCGACAACACAGATGGAACGTTGAACAAGGACGTACTGGCTGCAGACCTGGACGTTATTATCAGCCGCTGGCCTGATCTGCCAGAGCCCGGTTACGACGAATACGACACACTGCAACTCGAACTTGCCACTGTTGATGAAACCGGGAACACAGGTCCGTTCCTTCCAGTTGGCGCATCTCACCAGTACGATAGTACAAGCGCGTTCCCAGCGACCGTTACCGTTCCCAAGAACGATCTCGTGCGGGATGGCAAACTGCGGTTGCGATACTCCGTCGTGTTTTACCAAGGTAATGACGACACCTCCAATTCCATTCCCCTGATCTGTGACAGTACCCCCCGTGGGGAGTCACCGAGCCGCAGCCTGCAGTGCCGCCTGCCAGCACAGTTACCGATGCCTACTTCACGACCAACCCACTCGGCATCAAAGTAACACTTCCCGATTATCCGGGCCGGGTCGCGAGCGATAGCTACGCCCTCTATTACTCGGACACCGTACCGACGGCCCCATACCCTGATCCGGTAGCGGTCGGCCAGGTGCCGAAAGACATGATTGTCTTGATTCCCAAGGCGGTCGTCGACGCCAAAGGAGACGGCCACTTCTACATCGTCTATTTGCTGCTCGACAAAGCCACCAACCGCAGCCGCATCTCCGAAGTGGCTGAGGTCTACGTCAACCTCGGCACGCTGCCAGACACCCTGCAGGCGCCAGTAGTGCCTCTTGCGGCAGACGGCTTGATCGACCTGCAGGACGCACAGGCCAGCATAGATGTCGAAATACCCGCCTTTAACAATCACCGCCCGAGCGACTACATCGAGGTCACTTGGGGTACCGCGCCGCCGTTTTCCGAGCAAATCGGCTCTCGGTCCTTTCCCCTGCTGCTCCAGGTACCGGCCGACCGCCTGCTCGTGGCGTACGGTTCGGCAAGTGGTTCAGTGGTGACACCCGTCAGCTACAAGGTGCTCCGCCACGGTGTGGCCTATGGACCGGAAAGCGTTGATGTCAACGTCGACTTTTCAGTCATCGGCCCACCACGCCCCAATCCCGACCCGACTTGGCCAGATCCGGTCAATGACCAGTTGCTGGCTCCTGCCATCACTGGCAAGACATCGAACATTGAAAACGAGCTCAAACGTGAAGACGCCAGCCAGGCTGCAACTCTCGCATTCGATCTTTATCCATCTGCCAAGGATGGTGAAGTTGTGGATTTCTACTGGGCCGGCACACTGGTTAAAGAAGCGACTCACGTCGTCGATATCACCCAGGGTGCAAAAATCACAGTAGAAATCCCATGGGCATACATTCTCGCGGCAGGCAATCAGGTTGATCTGCCGGTGTACTACACCATTCGTAAAGCGCTGGACGAAGGCAATGAACAACGTTCTGTCAGTGCACTGGTAAATGTCGATGCCGTTACCGTAGTGCCTGATTCAGCCGTGTTCGAGCGCATGCAAGGGCGCTGGCTGAACTGCAAATCGTTGTGGGAAGACGCGGACAATCCTGCTGGCGATCCCGCGTTCCGGGTCTCTGTCAACGCGCTGGCCCAACACTTGCCAACGGGGGGCGAGGTAACGATGGTCTGGACGGCGCTGGGCGGTAGAACCGGTGATACCGAAATTGCCGCAGCTAAGAAAACCGAAGTAATCACCATCACTCAGGCACAAGCAGAAAATGGTTTCACTTGGGACATCAAACCTTACGCCATTCATATCCTGCCAATCCACAACCATAACAGCCTCGGCCCAGATGGTCGGGGCCGCGTTCATTACTCACTCGTCTACGGCGGCGAGACCATTCGCTCGGAAGATGTTGAGGCGCTCGTCGGCATCGGTGTTGGAGGGAGCACATGCCCAATACCCTGATGAACTTGTTTCAAAGCCTTACACGATCAGGCTAACCGCGCCCGTCATCGGATTATTCCTACGCGGGATTACTGATTACACCCCTAGACTTCCGCGCTGACAGGTGAAGCCTCTTTTTCAGAAGGCCTAGCCAATCTTCTCGAACATCTACAGGTAACGTTATGGCCGTCTTGCCGCTATCGCCCGTACACCGCGCCCTGCGCATGGCCTCCCTGGCCCCAGTGCTGTTACTGGGACAGGGCGCCATGGCGGAAAACATCATCACCGATCGCAGCATTGACGGTACGACCGCTCCCGACAGCTACTTCATCACCAACGCCGCTACCCTGACGGCCAGTGGCGCCGTCACCCGGAATATCACGGTAAGGTCCGGCTCCGCGCTGGTGCTCCAGGGAAGCCAGACCACTGCGACTGGGGCGTCTGCCGGGGTCGGCCTCAGCAGCGCCGAAGCAACCATCGCCGGCAGCGTCGTCAGCGCTGATCAGCGCGGCCTGACGCTCGGCGTCGATCTGAGCAACCCGAGCTTGTCGCCCTCTCGCGTCAAGGCCAGCGACAGCACCATCACCGGCGGTGCCGCAGGTGCATTGATCAACAGCAGTCAGCTCGACCTGACAGGCAGCCAGTTGGTAGGCAGCAACGCCAATGGTGTCGGTGCAGACCTACTGGATGGCGTGGTCAGGGCCAATGCGGGCAGCCGCATCGTCGGCGGGGCAAACGGTGTTCGTTTTCGCGGCGGTAGCGGGTTGGCAACGCAGGTGGGCAGCCTGACGCTTGACGCCGGTCATGTCGAAGGGCTTACCGGCTCAGCCATCGCAGTGGGGGCCACAGGCACGCTGCCAACAAGCGCCAGTATCGACGTACTCAACGGCTCCACGCTCAAAGGGGGTAACGGCACGCTTATCGAGGTCGGCGCCGTCGGTACCGCCACCATCACAGTGGACAACAGTCACCTGCTGGGCGATATCGCTGTGGCGCAGGGTGGCCAAGCGACACTGACGCTGCAAAACCAGGCGACTCTCAAGGGCCGGCTGGACAATCTGCAGCGACTCGACCTCAACAGCGGCGCTCAGTGGACCCTGGTGGACAACGCCCAGATAAATGATCTGGCGATGGCCGGTGGCTCGGTAGCGCTCGGAGATACCGCTCAGTTCCACACGCTGCAGGTGAGCGACCTGTCAGGAGACGGCACATTCGTGATGAGGACCGATCTCGCCGACAGGCAGGGCGACTTTCTCGATGTGACCGGCACTGCCACCGGCAACCATCAGATCCGCGTTGCCAGCACCGGCAAAGACCCACTGGACGATACCCAGTTGCAATTGGTGCGAATCGCGGGGGGCGATGCCAGCTTCTCGCTCCAAGGCGGGCCGGTTGACCTGGGGACCTTCGCCTACGGCCTCGCGCAGCGGGGTAACGAGTGGTACCTGGATGCCACGCTGCGCACCCTCAGTACCGGTTCGCAGACGGCCCTGGCCCTGTTCAACACCGCACCGACCGTCTGGTATGGCGAACTCACCATCTTGCGCAGTCGCATGGGCGAGGTGCGTCGCAACGGAGGGGCCGCTGGGGGCTGGATGCGCAGCTATGGCAATCAGTTCAATGCCGCCACCTCGAATTTCGGCTATCAGCAGCGCCAGCAAGGCGTGTCATTTGGCGCCGATGGCCGGCTGCCTGTCGGTGATGGGAACTGGCTGGCAGGTGTTACAGCGGGCTACAGCAATTCTGATCTGAACCTGCAAGGCGGTAGTACGGGACGCGTCGACAGCTACCATGTCGGCGCTTATGTCACTTGGCTTGACCCGAGTACTGGCTATTACTTCGATGGCGTTGCCAAAGTGAACCGCTATCGCAACCATGCCGATGTTCAACTCAGTGATGGCACCCAAAGCAAAGGCGACTACAGCAATAATGGCGTTGGGGTTTCGGCGGAGTTTGGTCGTCACTTGAAAATTGGCGACGAAGGCTATTTCATCGAGCCTTATGCGCAACTTGCAGGCATGGCCATCGAGGGGCAATCCTACGAGCTGGACAACGGGCTCAGGGCCAGCGGCAACGTCACACGCTCGTTGCAAGGCAAACTGGGTACGACAGCCGGGCGCACTTTCGACAAGGGCGAAGGCCGCATGATCCAGCCCTACGTGCGGGTGGCTGCCGCGCATGAGTTCATCAACAGCAACCGGGTTCGGATCAACGACAACAGCTTCGACAACGACCTGGCTGGATCGCGCGCCGAGCTGGGTGCAGGCCTGGTCGTAGCCTGGGCCCAGCAATGGCAGGCGCACGCCGAATTCGATTACGCCCACGGCGAGCGGCTGGAGCAGCCTTGGGGCGCCAGTGTCGGGGTCCGTTACAACTGGTAGTCGAGCAGCATCTGCGGCGCCATCAGGCGCCCTATGGTGTTTCAGAGCCTTGACAACTGCGTTTTTTTAAAAGGAGGCGTCGCGATGTGGTTGATCACATTCATCCGTCGCTGGCTATCGCAGCCAGCCAGCGTCGTTCCAAACGCAGCCGTGCTGCCACCCCCTCGGATTGACGCGCTGCTGGATGACATAGATGGCGGACAACCCAATCTCCTGCCCTTCAGCGCAACGCTGGCGCCTCTGCGAATCGATTTCGAGCCCTGGCAAAATTCCCACCCGACACCGGAGGACCCCGAGGCCTTGACACTGTTTTGGGACGGTGAAGAAATCGGTAGCAAAGGCTGGACTGCGCCGATCGAGGACACTGATCTGTTCATTTCGGTACCTGAGCGTTATTTGTCGGGCGAGGGAGCCCATACATTGGGCTACCGGGTGGTGTTCTATAACGGCAACTCCGCTGACTCCACCCCCCTGACCATCAGCATCGACAGAACGCCACCGCAACTGCCTGACGACAACGGGTTGAGATTCCCAGACGAGGTCATGACTGGCGGCGTGACGGATACCTTCCTGCAAGCGCACGGCGACACGCTGAACGCTGAAATCCCACCGTATGTCAACATTGAGGCCGGCGATGTTCTGACATGGTACTGGAGCGCCACGGTTGGCGGTCCAGAGCGCGCAGGTACTTGGATATTGAAAGAGGCTGATACGGGGCGGGCGCTGACCATCAGCGTTTCGGGTGACTTCATCCGAGCCTCCGGAGACGGTGTGCGCTACGCGCGCTATACCGTTCAAGATCGCGCAGGCACTGCAGTGCAACGCGCGCTACCGATGCCCTTGCTGGTCAATGCCACACCTGTGGCGCCGAACTTTCCTGCTCCCTACCTCAAGGAAACGGGCAGCACAGCGGATGCCAGCACGCTGGACCCAAGCAGAGCACTGAACGGTGGCACGCTGGTCATAAAGCCCGAAGCCACATTCGAGCCAGATGACGAGATCACCGTATTCTGGGGCGTGCCCGGAGAGTACGGTGCCTACAGTACGGCCACCCCTTTGTCATCCGGTTCTCGGGAATATGCGATTCCCAAACTCAACATTGCTGCCAGGCTCGCCAGCCGGTTGGAGATGTATTACGAAGTCACCCGTCGCGGCAACACCTTAGGTTCGACTCGCCATAACCTGACGGTAGAAGCGCCCAAGAACCTGCCGAACCCGCAATGCGACAAGGTCACCGGCAATTACTTGAGTCTCGGCAATGTCGGAAACGGCAAAGCGACGTTCACACTGACGTCCTGGCAGCACAGAAACACCAGCCAGTTCATCCGACTCTACATCGAAGGCAGGCGCAAAGACGGGAAGAAAGATCCCGTCATGGTCGCCGAAGCGGCGCCGGTCTCCTCTATCACCGGAACGATGACAGTGGGCACCCTCAACCGTCAGGACCTGGAAGTATTCGAGGTCCCTACCGCTCTGGAAATCCGTGCATTCCTGAGCGTGGATAACCTGATCAGCTGGATCGAGTTTCCTCACTCGAGCGCTACGCTGGTGGACTGAGCGAGGCGTTGCTGCGTTAGGTCATCATGAGTGCGATCCGCGACATCACCGTTCAAGTCATTTATGGAGAACCAAAAAAAACCACTCTCGAAAGAGTAATGCCAGTCAGTTAAGCTGACTGGCATTTTTATTTCGGCCTGGATATTTCACCGATTTGAACCTGACCGAGCGAGGATAAACGCGCTTCTCCCTGCGATGAGGAAGCACGTAGTGCGGTGCCGAAGCGTGCAGCTCAGCCAGGTATTTGGGGATGTTCCCGGATCGATCTGTCGAAACGCCATTGATAACATTATCCGAACGCCCGAATCGCTGATGCACTTCGTATTGCGTGCCCTTCTTCAGTGGTATCAGCCAGTGCCGCTAGGCCCCGCTTTGTTGCCATTGATGCAGCAGACCCAGGGAATAGAAGCCTTTGTCGAAGAGGGTCAGCGAGTGCTCAGGAGTGGTGTCGATCAACTGCTCTGCCAGCTTCATCTCATTGCTGCAGTAGCCATCGAAAGCGCTGCCAACCAGCATGTGACTGGTCAACTCCATCTGACAGACCATTCGCACTTGAGGATATCCGCCATGGCCATGCTGGTTGGTTCCAGCGTTGAAACGTGTGCGATTTTCAGGCGTGTCAGGTGCACGCCAGACGACTCCGTCCACGCCTAAAAGGCGAAGTCCGGCCCAGGTCGGGTGCTTGGCGGCCTCATGCCAACTTTTCTGGGTGAGGTTGAAAACCTGGCGAACGGCTTCGGAGCCCAGCCGCTGACGCGCCTGAACCACCGCGCTGGGCGCGACCAGCGGACGCTGCCCCGGTAGCATGATGCCCATGCGACTGACGACATCCCACACTGACATCCGCCGAAAAAGCGCCATGGAAACAACGCACCAGAGCATCATTTCCAGTGGTAATCGCCGCTTGCGCATCGTCGCTACACCGGCCTGCTCCACCAGGGCAGGATCAAGCAACGAATCCAGGCCTTCCAGCGAGTTGGGGGTCGAAGCGATGTTGTGAGTGAGTTCCAGTGCCCGAGCGAGACGCATAAAAAAATCCGATGCCAATTAAGGCATCGGATTTTGGTTTGCTGCGGCCAAAGGTCAAGCAGGAAGGCTTAACGGATCGGCATTACTCTCGAAAGAGTAGTTTTTTAATTGGAGCGGGAAACGAGACTCGAACTCGCGACCCCGACCTTGGCAAGGTCGTGCT
>NZ_DAMCCR010000121.1:0-11162 GCF_032058845.1 Pseudomonas sp.
GCAGCCCGGCGCCATCGCCTCGCAGTTCGCCAGCGGTGCCCAGCGTGAAGCGGCCCAGGTGCTGCATGCAGACTCACCCTGGTGGCCGCTGCGCGAGCAGGTCCAGGCACGCGCCCGTGCCTCGCTCGACCGGCCTACACCCGCCACGCAGCTGGCCCAGACGGTGCTGGACGCCCTCGGCAAACGCGCGCTGCCTGCAGTACTGAGAGCCGGCAACGGCAGCCGGCTGCTGCCGTTGATGGCGTGGGCGTTGCCCAGGCGTCTGCTCGACTGGGCACTGCGCAAGCGCTTTGGTTTGCTGCGCCCGTTGTAGGCCCGCGCGCGAACAGCGCAGCGCAGGCCATGCTGGCCCGCGTGGCTCCAGGGAATCAAGGCCCAGCAACCCGCGCACGTATCCAGACGTTCAGACGTTCAGACGTTCAGACGTTCAGACGCAGACAAGCACCCCGCGTCAGCCGTTTCAGCTGGCCGACGCCTCAGGCGGCGGCTCGAACCCCTCCCAGCCGCCTCCCAGCGCCTTGTACAGCCCGACCATGGCCTGCGCGACGGCTGAAGAACTGTCGATCCATTGCTCTTCGCTGGTCAGCAATGCGCTCTGCACGCTCAGGACATTGATGAAATCCACCGCCCCTTCCACGTACTGGCGCTGCGCAGTGTCCAGGGCGATACGGTTCTGTCGCACGGCCTCAGCCAGGTGATCGCGGCGCAACTGGCTGGCGTTGTACAGGCGCAGTACGTCGTCGATTTCATGCCAGGCGCCTAGCACGGTCTTGCGATAGACCACGGCAGCTTCCTGCTGCTGGGCCTCACGCAACTGCAACGTGCCCTTGAGGCGCCCGCCTTCGAAAATCGGCAGTGACACCTGCGGCCCCAGCGCGAAACGACGCGCACTCCAACTGCCCAGGTCGGCCAGTTGCAGCGATTGCAGGCCCACGCTGCCCGACAACCGAATGCGCGGATAGAAGTCGGCTTCGGCGACGCCAATGCTGGCCGTGACCGCATGCAGACGCGCCTCGGCCTGGCGGATGTCCGGACGCCGCGCCGCCAGCTCAGACGGCAC
Source organism: Pseudomonas sp. (assembly GCF_032058845.1). GTDB lineage: Bacteria > Pseudomonadota > Gammaproteobacteria > Pseudomonadales > Pseudomonadaceae > Aquipseudomonas. Next base: position 1,061 of record NZ_DAMCCR010000121.1, read on the forward strand.
ACCTATGGCGAAGCGTTGTTGCGGTTCAGGCAGTGCACCGGGTGCCAGCAACTGCGCCTGCAAATGCCCAGGCGGTTCAGCCGCCAGCAGGCTCAAGGCGTTGATCAGGTCGTCGCGGCGGGCTTGCAGGGTGGGTAGGCGTGCTTCGATCGACGCCACCTGGGCGCTGGCCTGGGCGACGTCCAGCCGCGTGGCAACGCCTTCGGCCTGGCGATCCCGGGACAATTCCAGGCTGTGCTGAGCGACCTTGAGATTACCTTCGGTGACCTCCAGGGTGCGTTGCACAGCGCGCAATTGAATGTAATCGCGGGCAGTCTCGGCAAGCAGGCTCAGCAGCACGCCACGGCGGTCATCCTCAGCCACCTGCACGTTGGCATCGGCCGCTTCCACCTGGCGGCGCACCCGGCCCCAGAGGTCCAGCTCCCACCCAGCCGTGAGGTCGCCCTGCCACAGGCTGTAGGCCGATTTACCCGCATTGCCGGAAGGGTCGTTGAGCCCCTCGGCGCTGTTGCGCGCACGGCTGTAACCGGCGTCGGCGCCCACGCTCGGCGTTTCGTCGGCCGCTACCGAGCTGCGCGCGGCGCGACTTTGCAGCACGCGAGCACTGGCCATTTGCAGATCGAGGTTGCGCGCAGTCACCCGCTCGATCAGGGCGCTCAGCCGGGCATCGTGAAAACTGTTCCACCAGCGCTGCTCCAGTGGCGCTGCCAGCGGCTGGCTTGCGGCGCGCTCACCGCGAGGCGATGACCACTGTGCCGGGGCCTGGCTGTCAGGCTTGTGGAAATCCGGCCCCAGGCTGCATCCGGCGAGTGCCGCCGCCAGCACGGCCGGGCTGATGCGCATCAGGGCCTTCATCGTGTACTCACCTCACGGCCTTGCAGCGTATCGCCCTCTGTGTCGCCAGCGGTATCGATGGTGGCCTCGACCGACATCCCGACACGAAGCCGCGCCAGCGCCGGCTGATCGGCATCGAACACGATCTTCACCGGAATGCGCTGCACGACTTTGGTGAAGTTGCCGGTGGCGTTGTCCGGCTTGACCGCCGCGAAGGTCACGCCCGTGGCGGGGGCAATGCTCTGTACATGCCCCTGCAGCGCGTGGTCGGCGAAGGTATCGACCCGCAGGCTGACCGGCTGGCCGGGCTGAACGTGGGTCAGCTGGGTCTCAAGGAAGTTACCCACCACGTAGGCCGCTTCCAGCGGCACCACCGACAGCAGTCGCGTGCCGGGGCTGACGTAGGCACCGGCGCGCAGCGCACGCTGGCCGACCATGCCATCCACAGGCGCGGTGACACGCGTGTAGGACAGGTCCAGACGGGCCTTGGCCACGCCCGCTTCGGCCTGTTTGACCTGGCCCTTGGCGCTGGCCACTTGCGCACTGAGCACGTCGACCTGCTTGCGCGTGGCGAGCAATGCCGCCTCGGCATTGGCCTGGCGTGCCCGCGCCTGCTCCACCTTGCTGCTGGCCTGCTGGGCGTTCTGCACGGTACCGGCGCCCTGTTCGGCCAGGCGCTTGTAGCGGCCCACCTCATGCTCGGCAAAGCCGGTTTCGGCCTTGGCCGCTTTGACGGCTGCCTCGGCCTGAGCGATCAGCGACGCCTGGCGCTCCAGGGTCGCCTGGGCGTTGGCGTGTTGCGCCTGGGCCACGCTCTGCTGGGCCAGCGCTGCCTCCAGTGCGGTCTGGTAATCACGGTCGTCGAGGGTCGCGAGCAACTGGCCGGCCTTGACCGACGCGTTATCTTCGACCAGCACCTCCTTGATGAAGCCGGCCACCTTGGGCGCAACCACGGTGTAGTCGGCGACTACATAGGCGTCCTGGGTGCTCTGGCGGTGGTCACTGCCCAGCAGCCAGGGCCCGGCCACGGCGGCCAGCAGGGCCACGGCCAGCACGCCGGCGATGATCAGGGTCTTGCGCTTGTCCTTCATATCATCAGTCTCGATCACAGGTTCAGGCCACCGCGCGCGGCGGGTAGACCCGGGTAGGTACGAAAGGAATCAGGCAGATCAGCGCAACGCCGATCCCTGCCATCACCAGATAGAGGTCGGCCGAGGTCAGCACCTGGGCCTGTTCATGGATGCGCTGGGCGAGCCCTGCGGCCTGGTCGTCGAGCTGCGGCGCGTTGCCCAACTGGTCGACCAGGTGGTTGGAGTGAAAATGCCGACGCCATGTGCTCAGCACTTCCAGTACTGCTGCGGCCACCACGGCGGCCAGGCCCTTGACGGTGTTGAACCAGGCCGAGGCGAAGGGGCCTTCTTGCGGGCTCATGCCGTTGGTCGAGAGCATCAGCAGCGGCAGCACCGCCATCGGCTGGCCGAATACCTGGAGCAGGTAGATCGGGTAGAAGTCGTCGCGAATCCATGCGCTGGTCAGCCCGTGGCTGCCCAGGCACGACAGCACCAGCAAGCCCAGGCCGAAGGCCAGCACCCAGCGACAATCCACCGCGCGCAGGTTGCACAGCGCGGCAGTCAGCGGCAGGGCAAGCAGTTGCGGCAGGGCCACCAGCAGCATCAGGGGGCTGATCTGCGCAGGCCGATAACCATGGATCTGCGCCAGGTACGCCGAGGGCAGGCTGCCGGCGCCCGACAGCACCACCAGTACGCCCGCCAAGGTCACCAGCGCGAAAGCCAGGTTGCGCCGCGACAGCAACCGCAGCTGGAAGAACGGCACCGGCTCGGACCATTCGTTGTAGAGGAACAGCACCAGCAGCAGTGCGCCACCGCCGAGCAAGGCGCTGATCAGCGGTGAATCGAACCAGCCCCAGCGATCCCCCAGCGACAGCCCGAGCACCAGGCCACTGAGCGCCGGCAGGCCCAGCACCACGCCGCGCCAGTTGAACTGGGCAAAGCGCTCCAGGCGCAGCGGGTCTTGCGGCAGGCCCCAGGCCACGCAGGCCATGGCCAGCACGGAGGGGGCGATGATCTGCCAGAACGCCCATTGCCAGCCCACGTACTCGGTCCACAGCCCTGCCAGCGGCGTGCCGAGGTTCGGCCCGAAGGTGGCCGTCAGGGCGTAGCAGGCCAGGCCGTAGATCTTGATACCCGGTGGCAGAAAGCGCAGCGCCACGCTCATCAGCATGGGTGGCAGGGCACCGGCGGCCAGGCCTTGCAGGATTCGCAGCAGCATCAGGCTATGCAGGTTGGGCGCGAACGGCTGCAGCAGGCCCAGCAGCGCAAACAGGGCAATCGCGCACAGGGTGAAGCGACGCAAGGAGAAGGTGGTGGCCAGCCAGGGTGAAAAGGCCATGGCCGACACCGACGCTGCGCTATACACCGCCAGCAACCACGCCCCTTCGTCGGCGCCAATGCCCATGCCGCCACGAATGTCGGCCAGGGAAATCTTGGTCACCGCTTCGTTGAGCCCGGCACACAGCACGGCCAGCAAGACGCCGAACAACCCGGTGACCACCCGCAGGCCAAAGGCTGACGGCGCAGGCGCGGCCACCGCAGGCGCAGGGCCAAGCGCAGCCGCGGGGGTAGACGGTACCGCCATGCCTGACATCTCCAGCAATAATTTAAGGCTGGGGAGTCTAGAAAGATCGAATGCTTACGAAAACTGACTTATTGGAAGTTTTAATTTGCGCCAGACGCAATCCACAGCACGCAGGCTTTTGGCAAAGCGCTTCGACACCTACGAAGAATGCCGTGGTCTGGCAGCAACCGGCAGCAATTGCCGCAACGCAACGTGTCGAAACGCGTTCTGCCCCTGACGCAGCAACCCCCACTACCCGCCCGTGCCGGACGGCGCCACGTTGCAGCATGCCTTGAGCGTCTGGCGCAGCCAGCGGTGCGCGGGATCATTATGAAAGCGCGGATGCCACGCCTGCATCACGGTCACCCGCTCCATCGGCAGCGGAATGTCAAAAGCCCGTAGCGGCAGCCCGAGCTTGTGCACGCTGGCAAGGATGTTGGCCGGCATCGGCAGAATCAGGTCCGAGTCCGGCAGCGAGAACATCGCTGAGTGAAAGCTCGGGGTGATCAGCGCCACGTGGCGCTGCACCTTGTGCACGGCAAGCTCGGCATCGATCGGACCATTGGCGCGGCCTCGTCGCGACACGCTGATCTGTGGATAGGCGGCAAAGCGCTCGGGGGTGATGGGCGCCTCGAAAATGGGGTGGTCGCGCCGGGCCAGACCGACATAAACGGTATGGAACAGCCGCTGCACCTTGATCTCCGGGCCCAGGTCGATGGTCGAACTGATCAGCAGGTCGGTACGGCCATCGCGCAGCACCGCATCGTCATCGCCCCCGCTTTCCGGTACGAAGCGCAGCACGGTACGCGGTGCCTGCTCATGCATCATGCGCAGCAGCTGCGCGCCGTACAGGGCGATGAACAGGTCGTTGGTGCGGATGTTGAACGCGCGGTCCAGGTTCGCCAGGTCGACCTGTTCAGCGCTGCGAAACACTTGCCCGGCCTGCTCCACCAGAAGGCCGACCTGCTCGCGCAGGGCCAGCGCCCGTGGCGTGGGCACCAGGCCTCGGCCCGCGCGCACCAGAATCGGATCACCCAGCGCTTCGCGAATGCGCCCCAGGGTGCGGCTCATGGCTGCAGGGCTGAGGTTCATGCGCTGGGCCGCGCCGACCACGCTGCCCTCGTCGAGCAAAGCGTCGAGGGCAACCAACAGGTTCATGTCCGGCAGGGGCATTGGGGTTTTCCGAAAAAGAGGTGCGAAAGGCGAGTTTATCAGCTCGCACCATTGCACCAGACGCAATCCGCTTGTGCGCGCCAGGGGCTTTATCCCACGTCCGCAGCCCGCGAAAATGCGCACCCGCCTATCCACCGCGAAGGAATTGCCATGCCCCGCCCTGCCTTGATCGCCATCGACGCCTCCCCTGCCAGCCATGCCATCGTCGAGCTTGCCGAGCGCTATTGCCGCCCGTCGGAACAGGCGCTGCGCGTACTGCTGGTGGTCGACCCCAGTTTCGCGGTGCATGGCGCTCCCAGCGATTACACCGAGCAGGAGCGCGACCAGTACCCCGCCGCCTGTGAAGAACAGCAACTGGCCGAGCGCGCCGTCGCCCACGCAGTCGACGCGCTGCGCGCAGCCGGTTTCGACTGCGAGGGGCGCACCGTGCCAGGCGATCCTGTGGAGGTCATTCTGGACACCGCCAGAGCGCTGGACTGCGAGTTGATCGTCATGGGCCACCGGCACTTGTCACGTCTGGGCCGTTTGCTCGACCCGTCGGTGAGCAGCAAGGTCATCGACCAGGGGCAATGGCCGGTGCTGGTGGCTCCGACGTCTGCTCACTGAACCGGCTGCCCTTGAAGGTGCGAGCGAATCTTTGCCATGCAGTCCAGGCAAGCGATGTCAGGCAATCAAGTGATTGGGGGCGCCTGGAAGTCCACTGCTCGAATCTCGATCTGCCACTCGTGCGCGTCGCCTGGCTGGGGCCGGCTTCACCGGCCATCGCGGCTTTACTGACGGGCATCGGGCGAAGCGAGGCGGTTCTACAGCCTAGGGCTGGCGCGGGTGGACCACGACGGTACAGGTCGTCCCTGCCGCCAACAGGAAACCCTCTGGCACCGCATCGATATGAATGCGCACCGGCAACCGCTGCGCCAGGCGCACCCAATTGAAGGTCGGGTTCACGTCGGCCACCAGCTCACGGCTCTGCGGGTTGTCGCGGTCGTAGATGCCGCGGGCGATGCTCTCCACATGCCCGCTGAGGCGCTCACCGCTCATCATCTGCAACTCGGCCGGGTCACCGACCCGCACATGGGGCAGCTTGGTTTCCTCGAAATAGCCGTACACCCAGAACGACTGCTCATCGACCACCGCCATCACCGCCTCGCCAGTGCGCGCGTAGTCGCCGCGGTGCACGTTGAGGTTGGTCACGTAGCCATCGACGCTGGCCAGAATGCGCGTGCGCGCCAGATTGAGTTCGGCGGCAGCGAGCTGGGCCTGGGCGTGCTGGTAGTCAGCCAGGGCCGCGCCGGCAGTATCACGCGCATCGTCGCGGTTTTCCTGAGAGATCACCAGGTTGTCCAGGTCGGCGCGGCGCCTGGCATTGACCTGGCGCATCTGCCAGGTGGCCTTGCGGGCGGCCACCAGCGCCTTGGCCTGGTCCACGGCGACCTGGTAATGCGCGGGGTCGATCTGGATCAGCAGGTCGCCCTTCTTCACCTGCTGGTTATCGTGCACCGGCACGTCCACGACATACCCCGGCACGTCGGCCGCGACGTTGATGATGTCGGCGCGCACGCGGCCATCGCGGGTCCATGGCGTGGTCATGTAGTCGACCCACAACACGCGGCCGATCCACACCGCGGCGGCCACCACCAGCAAGGTGGCGATCAGGCTGAAGAACTTTTTCATCGAACGTGGCTTACCCGTAGACAGTCAGCGCCAGGGCGCCGAAGAGACAGACGAACAGCGCCAGGCGCAGCAGCGCCGGGTGCCAGAAGAAGCGGTAGCCGTCGACGCTGGCGATGAACCGGTCCAGGCCCCAGGCCAGGGCGGCGGCGAGCAGGAACAGCAGCGTCAGGGTCGGCAGGTACAGGCCGTGGAAGGCGATTTCACGGGGCATGCTGGGCTCCTTGGGCGGCGGCCAGGGGCGAGTGCGGATCGAGCAAGGATGTGCGGATGAAGTGCAGGTAGCTCTGCACCCGGCGCAGCACGGAGGTGTCGAAGTGCCGGGCGAAAGGCTCGTCGGTGGCCTGCACGCGGCTGATGGCATGGTCCACCGCCACCAGCGCGCGTTGATGATTGCTGGCGCTCGGCTGCAGGAACAGCCGCGCCAGTGACCGGCCCATCACGCGAATGGCCTGGCGCCATGGCTGCGACTCGGCATAGGCCGGGTGAACCGGCGCCTGTGCCTGTTCCTTGCGCAGTTCGATGATCGCGTGGCCGATTTCCTGCACCACGAACATCCAGCGCACCAGCTCGCGCTGCACCTGCGGCTTGCCAGCGGCCAGGCCGTAGGCCTGGTGCAGCAGGTCACGGGTACCGCTTTCAAAGGCCGAACCCAAGCCGCGCAGGCGCCCGCCCAGGGCGAACAGCACCTGGTTGCGCAGGTCGTGCTCAAGGCGCTGCCACAGCCAGCGGCTGTTGGGCGGCAGGATGATCGCACCCGCCGCAGCGCACACCAACATGCCGAGGATCATGCCGAGGTAGTCGTTGATGAACACGTAGGGATTGTACAGGGTGAGGTTGTTGGGCACCGAGCCTGTGGCGAAGAACACCAGCAGGCCGATGCCGTAGCCGGCGTACGCGGGGCGCGAGGCGAGGAAGGCGCCGAGCACGAACACCGGGGCCAGCACCAGGCAGAGCAAGGCGAAACCGTCGATCCAGGGAAACACGAAGAAGGTCTCGAAAAAACCGACGAAGGCGCCGAACAACGTGCCGCAGGCCATCTGGAACGCCATCTTGCGCGGGTTGGGCGAGGCCGCCGAGAGGCCCGCCGTGACGGTGGCGATCAGCGTCATCATCGCGCCGCTGGGCCAGTCACTGAGCAGCCAGTAGCTGCCGAGCAACAGCAATACCGCCGCCGAGCGTACCCCGGCGGCGGCCGACACGCGCCAGTTGGTCAGCGCCACGTAGGGTTCGTGCCACTGCTCGCGCACGTGGGTGTGCGCCGCCAGCGATGCGTGGGTCTGGGCATAGTTGTAGAGGTCATCGATGAAGCGGTAGAGCAGCTCGAACGCGGTGTGAAAGTCCAGCAGCTCGGCCTCGCTCGGTGCGCTGGCCAGGAAGTCGGCGCGCAGTTCGCGCACCTGGTGCTGCAGGCCCTCGCGGTAGGCGGCCAGCTCCAGGGTCAGGCGCAGGGCATCGGCATCGGTCAGCAGGCGGTCGACATAGGGCTCGAGCAGTTCGGTCAAGGTCGCCAGCCCCGGCGCGAGCGCGCGATTGATCTGCGTCGAGCCGCGCGCACGCAGCCGCTCCAGCAGCCGATACAACGCGTTGAAGCGCGTGGTCACGCCCATGAATTCGCTGTTCATGCGCACCAGGCGGCCACTGCGCCGGCGCATGTGCGGGTCCTCGAAGGCAGTGACGCTACGCAGGCTTTCAAGGCCCACGGCTTCGGCGACGAAGCGCACGTTGCTGGCCTCGAAACGCTCCGCGTCATTGCTGCCGCGCAGGGCCTCCACAGCCACACCGGCGAACACCCCGAAGCGTTGGTAAAGGGCATTGCGCAGCGCGGCGCTGGCCGACTGCGGCAGGACCGCGGCGCTGACTGCGGTGGACACGAGGATGCCCAGGCCGATTTCCAGCACCCGCCACACGGCGGCGAGAAACGCCTGGTCGGGGTGTTCCAGCACTGGCAGGCCGGTCATCGCCGCCGTATACCCGGCCAGCACGAAGCCGTATGCCTGGAAGGTGCGGTAGCGCATCGCGCCGGCCGCACACAGCCCCACCCACAGTGCCAGGCTCGGCAGGAACAGCTCGGTGTTCTGTGGAAACAGGGCCATCAGCAGGACCATCATCGCCGAGCCGGCCAACGTGCCGAGCACGCGGTAGAAACTCTTGGCGAAGACGTGCCCGCTTTGCGGCTGCATGACGATGAACACCGTGATCATCGCCGTGCGCGGCTGCGGCAGCTCCAGGCGCATGGCCAGCCACAGGGTGAGAAACGCGGCGGCCAGCACCTTGAAGATGTACACCCAGGTCACACCGTCAGTGCGCGCCCAGGTGTTCAGCGCGCGGCGCCATTCGAGGGCCTGCAGCTGGCGCCAGGCCCAGAGCACCGGGCTCATTGGCAAGCCTCGTGGGCCACTGCCCTCTCAGGGGAGCAGACACGCAGGATCTGGCCGTGGGGCGATTTGGGCGTCTCAGGCCAACCTGCGGTCCGGCGAAGGCTGTCGATCGAGGGTGTGCAACCCGCTGCATGAATGCCGGCACCGCGGATGTGCTTGAAACGGGCGGGGTGCGATTCAGGGAGCCTCGGGCGGCCCGTGGCCAGAACACGCCTGTTCATCGACGTTGCTCGCTCGGGAGCATCACACGCAGGGCCGCAGGCACGGGCGGCGCCGACTCGCGCGCGGCCGTGGGCGTGTCGTCCCCCGCCTGCAGACCGCCACCCAGGGCGGTGGCCAGTTCGGCGTGCACGGTCAGGCGCGCGGCCCAGACCTGCTGCTGGATCTGTTGTTGGCGCAGGAGCAGGGTCTGCGCGTTGAGCACCTCAAGGTAACCGGTGAGCCCGCGCTGGAAGGCCATGCTGGCAAGGTCGAAACTGCGCTGGGCCGCAGCGACGGATTCACCGGCCAGCTGCGCCTGGGTGTGCATCGATTCGCGGCGAATCAACGAGTCGGAAATGGCCTTCAACGCCTCGATCACGGTCTGGTCATACTGCGCCACGGCCAGGTCATAGCCTGCCGACGCTGCGCCGAGCTGCGCGCGCAGGCGGCCACCGTCGAAGATCGGCAGGCTCAGGGCAGGACCTGCCTGGTAGGTGAACTTGCGCCCCGAAAGAACGCTCAACGCGCTGCCCCCTGTGGCCATGAACCCGAGGTTGGCGAGCAGGTCGACATTGGGCAGGAAACCGGCGTGGGCCACGTCGATGCCACGGGCCTGGGCGGCGACCTGCCAGCGGCTGGCGACCACATCGGGGCGCTGACCGATCAGTTCGGCCGGCACGTGCGAAGGCAACGGCAAGGGCGCAGCCAGGGCCAGGGTCGGACGAGTCAGCGCGCGGCCGTCACCCGGCCCGCGACCGGCCAGGGCCATCAGCTGATTGCGGGTCAGGGCGATGGCTTCCTCGAGGCTGTCAAGCTGGCGGTGGGTTTCCGGCAGCGGTGCTTGAGCCTGGCTGACTTCAAGGTGCGTCCCCATGCCGGCGTCGAGGCGGCGCCTGGCCAGGGCGAGGATCTGCGTCTGCTGGTCCAGCTCTCGCTCGACGATGTCGCGCTGGGCGAAGTGCAGGGCCAGCTGGATATACACCTTGGCCACGTTGTTCTGCAGTTCCAGCTGCGCCTGGCGGGCCTCGGCGGCGCGCTGATGGGCCCTGTCCAGGGCCTGCTCGCTGGCGTTGCGCTCACGGCCCCAGAGGTCGAGGGGATAGCTCAGGCCGATGCCGGCGTGATTGTCCCAGGTGCTGGCGCCTGCCAGCGCGCCGGGGCCGTAGAAGCTGTCCTGCGGCCAGCCATGGCGATCGAGCGACACCTGGCCG
>NZ_DAMCCR010000122.1:0-10995 GCF_032058845.1 Pseudomonas sp.
GCATGCTCGCCCAGCAGTTCGGCGAGCGCCGCGTGGGCCTCGGCGTGCTGCGCGGTGAGGGCGTCGAGCTGCGCGCGCAGCTGGTGCTGCTGCTCGCTGCGGGCCTGCTGCTGATCGAGCAGGCGTTGCAGCTGTTGCTGGCGCTCCTGGTGCTCTTGTTGCTGCTCGCGGCGCTGCTCGAGCTGCTGCAGGCGCTCGCTGAGCTGCTGGTCGAGGGCCATGAACGCCTCGGCAGGCTGCTCGCGCAGGGCTTGCAGACGCTCGCTCGGCAGCACCTCGGCGAAATCGCCATAGGCCTGCTCCAGGCGTTGTTCGTCTGCGGCCAGCGCAGCCCGTTGCTGGCTCAGGCGTTGTTCGGCGTGCTGCTGGGCTTCCTGGGCCGCGTGCAGCTGCCGGGTGACCTGAGCGGCGTCACGTTGCAGGCGGTTCAAGGCCTGCTGACGCTGCTCATCGCGATGAATTTCCTGATCCAGACGCCGCGCCTGGCCGTCGAGCCAGGTGCCGCGCGCAGCCGCTTCTTGAGCCTGCAGCGCGGGCCACAGAACCAGCGCTTCGAGCTGCTGCTGGAGCGGCTGGCACTGCGTATCGAGCTGCGTCTGCTCCTGCTGATAGGCCTTGAGCTGCCCGTTCACCCCGCCCAACTCGCTGCGCAGCGCGTCGAGGCGCCTGGCGAGCTGCTGCACTTGCGCGACGGCGGCGGTTTCCTCGGCCTCGTCATGCTGGCCGAGGCTGTGCAACAACGCCTCGGGCTGATGGAACGGGTGCTCCAGGCTGCCGCAGACGCTGCACGGCTCGCCGTCACGCAGCTGCGCCCGCAAGGCCTCGACGCTGTCGTGACGGGCCAGGCGCTGGCGCTCCAGCAGCTGGCGGGTGACGTTCAGAGCCTGCTCGGCAGCGGCGTGTTCGGTTTTCGCGGCAGTGCCGTCCTGAATCAGGTGTTGGCGTTGCTGCACGGCCTGCTGCTGACGCGCTCTGAGCGTGTCCAGGCGTTGCTGCAGGTCGTGAGCCTGGCCGTGCAGGCGCGCCGCTTCGTCGACCGCGCGTTGCTGCTTGCGGTTGTCTTGCAGCATGGCGCTGAGCAGGTCGAGCTGCTCATCCACCGCTTGGGGTTCGGCACCACCTTCGCGGTAGAGCAGGTCGAGCGCTTGGCGTTGTTCCAAAAGCTGGGCGTTGGCCTGGCTGACCTGTGCCTGCAAAGCCGGGAGTTCTTCACGGCCTTTATTGAGTCGGGCGGCGACTTGCAGCACCTGTTGCAACTGGCCGCGATAGGCCTGCCAGGCATCGCCCAAGGTCGCCAGCACAGCGCTCTGCGTCAGAGCCTGATCCAACTGCGCGAGCTGCGTCTGATCGCGCTGTTGGGCGGCTTCCAGTTGCTCACGTTGCTGCTGTAAGGCGGCGCTAGCCTGCTCGGCCTGCGCGACGGCGTTGCTGGCCTTTCTCAGTTCGTCGTGCAGGCGCGAGCGCGTGTCTTGTGCGGCGAAGGCCTGACGCAACCGCGGCGCGCTGTCGGTGGCCTGTTGTTGGCGCTCGGCCAGAAGCTCTGCGGCAGTGACCAGCGCACTTTCGAGCGCTTCACGGTGGCCCTGCAGGGCTGTTTGTTGTTGCCGGTGTTCGGCCAGCGCGATGGCCAGTGGCTGCAACAGCGCCATGACCTGATGTTCACGTTGGAACTGGTGACGCTGCGGCGCGAGCTGCTCCAAGTGTTCGAGATCGCCGCGCTGGGCGGCCAGGCCCTGCACCTGATGCTCGGCAGCGTTCAGCGCCTGTAGCGCAGTCTGATGCTGTTCGACCAGTTGCTGCTGTTCCTTCGCCCAAGCGCGTTGACGTTCCAACTGGCGTTGCTGGTCCTGATCAGCCTTCAACTGCTGCTGTGCGCCGAGCAAGGTCTGGTCCAGCTCGGCGCGGGCTTCGCTGGCCATCGGCTGCACATGGCTGGCGTGGTCCAGCAACGCCTGCTGAGCTTTCTTGGCCTCCGTGGCCTTGCTGAACGCACGTTGCCCCAGACGCGTGTAGATCGAGGTGTTGGTGAGCTTTTCCAGCAGCTCGCTGCGGTCCTTGTCGTTGGCCTTGAGAAAAGCGCTGAACTCGCTCTGGGCCAGCATCACCGCGCGGGTGAACTGCTCGAAGTTCAGGCCCAGGCGGGTTTCCAGCAGTTCCTTGTATTCCTGCTTGCCGCTGCCCAGCAGCTGTTCGCTGTCCAGATCGTAGAGGCTTTGCCGGCTGTTCTGCAGCTTGCCGTTGGCCTTGTCGCGGGCGCGGTTGGCTTCCCAGCGGGCGCGATAGCGGCGGCCATCGACGCCGACGAAATCGACCTCGGCGTAGCCACTGCCAGTGCCGCGGCGCAGCAGGTTGCGCGGATCGCTGGTGGCGATATCGCCCTCGGCATCCGGCACCTTGGTTTCGCGGCCCAGGTCATTGAGCCGCGGCACGGTGCCGAACAGCGCCAGGCACAACGCATCGAGCAAGGTGCTTTTACCCGCGCCGGTCGGCCCGGTGATGGCGAACAAGCCGGCGCTGGCCAGCGGTTCGGCGGTGAAGTCGATTTCCACCGGCCCGGCCAGCGAGGCCAGGTTCTTCAGGCGAATGGCAAGGATCTTCATGGCTGCTGCTCCTCCAGCTGCACGTCCTGCAGCAATTGGGCGAAGTCGGCCAGCGTCTGCTCGTCGACCTCGTTGCCATAGGCCTGGGCCCAGGCGCGGCTGAAGAGGTCTTGCGGGGTGAGCTGGCTGAGCTCGACGAAACCCTGGTCGTCATCGCTGGCGCCGGCTGATCCTGCATACTCGGCGCCGATGCGCACCAGGCGCACGGCCTTGCCGCTCAGGGCGGTGTCGATCTGCTGGCGCAGGTCGGGCTGCGGTTCGTCCAGGCGCACGCGCACTTCCAGCCATGGCTGGCGGTTGGGGTCTTGCAACAGGTCGGGCGCCGGCAGCTCGGCCAGTTGCGTCAGCACCTCGGCCAGCGGCGCCGGGCCGACCCGCAACAAGGCCACGGCACGCGGCACCAGACGCGGCTCGACACTGACCAGCTCGGCGCCGTCCAGCTCGATCTCCAGCACCTGGTGCGGGTAATTGATCTCGGCGAACGACAGCGGCAGCGGCGAGCCGCTGTAGCGGATGCGCGACTCGCGGTTGACCTGCTGCGGCTTGTGCAGATGGCCCAGCGCAACGTAGGCGATGCACGGGTCGAACAAGCGCGCTGGCAGCGCCTCGGCATTGCCGATGATCAGGCTGCGCTCTGAGTCTTCCGACACCGAGCCACCGGCCATGTGCGCATGGCTGATGGCGACCAGGGCCTGGTCTTTCCTGCGCTTGCCCTGCGCCACGGCGGTCAGTTGTTCGTGGACCTTGGCGATACCCTTGAGGTAGTCATCGCCCAGTTGCGGGCCGGTCACCTCGGCCGGGCGCAGGAACGGCAGCGCCAGGCACCAGGCACAGACCTTGCCGCGTGCGTTGGTCAACGGAATCAGCAGCCGCTCGGCATCCAGCTCGCCATCGTCGAGCCAATGCACGCGGCCCAGCGCATGAGTGCGCAGGCGCCGCATCAGCGCCGCTGGCAGCTCGATGCGCGAGCCTGAATCGTGGTTGCCGGCAATCATCACGATGTCCAGCTTGGGCAGTTGCTCGTGGGCCCTGACGATGAAGTCGTACAGCCGCTCCTGCGCCTTGACAGGCGGGTTGACGGTGTCGAACAGATCACCCGCGATCAGCAGCGCATCCGGCTGGCGCAGCTGCAACTGGCCAAGCAGCCAGTCGAAGAAGCAGGCGTGTTCGAAGTCGCGTTCCTGGCCGTGCAGGCTCTGGCCCAGGTGCCAGTCGGAGGTGTGAAACAGACGCATGGATGACCTGTGAAGTCGGGCCGCGCCGGGGGTGGCGGGGCGGGGAAAAGGGCGTGTTGCGAATGGGCGCTATGGTAACCCATGGGAGGGGATGGACGGGGAAGGGTGACAAGCAGTGGATGCCCGTGTCTGTAGCCCCAGCCTTCCCATCTTCCCAGCCTTGCCCGACAATGGTCCCCCTGTTCCGAGGTAGTTCAGCGGTAGAACGCTCGGCTGCTAACCGAGTGGGCGCTGGTTCGACTCCAGCCCTCGGACCCACTACACCGCCCTGTGTGAGGCCGCATGTCCCAGCGCGATAGCGACTCCGCCGCACGGCCTGGCATTGGCGCCAGCTATGCCAGCGTGCAACTCTGCAAAGCCCTGATCGCTCAGGACGAGCGCCTCGATCCACAAGCGCGCGCCCGTGCCGCCGCACGCATTGCGCGTTGGCAGCAGGTACTTGCGCACGCCGTGCAGGGCACTGCGCAGTACGGCTCGCGCACGCCCCTGGCCGACGTGCCCGCCTGGGTCACGCTCGAAGTGAGCACCGGCGGCTTTGCCACGGGGCGGCTTCTGGCAGGCGGAGAGCTGAGCGAATACGAACGCGAGCTGGCCCAGTCTGTGCCGGGTATTCGCGCAGGGTTCGAGCGGCTGGACATCAACGCCTGGCATCTCACGGAGACGGGTATACAGGTTCTGCAGCAGCGCCTGGCGCAGGGCAACTACCGCATCGATCTTCCCGAGCAAGCAGCGCTGCTGACCGTGGCCTGGCTGCTGGGGCAGCAATGCACCGAGCAAGCGCATGACCTGATCGACACGCTCCTGCCGTTCTTCGACCGCCTCGGATTCTTTCCGCTACCCACCTCGGAGCCGCCCGTCTCAGGGGTACAGGTTCATGTGTGTACGGCTGGCGAGGTCAGGCAGCAACTGGCAACCCGGCCGGCGCACACGCGGCTGGCGGCGCAGAAGCAGGCCGTGAACGTCCGTCTGCCACTGTACGACGCGGCCGTGGCCCATTTTCTGCAGACCTATCAGGACGCCTGGCCGTGTCGGCACTATCCCGATGGGTGGCACGCCCAGGCCGCGACGCTGTGCACGCGCTACGAGGCCGCTTGCCAGGCCGGCACTCCCGGCAAAGGCCGTGCCGTGGAGCTGTATGCCTTGCTCGCGCAATGTGCCGAGGCGCCGAGCACAGTGACGGGTCGCCAGGTCGGGCGCATCCGCCGGATCGTCGACGACTTCGTGGGCAAGCATGGCCGTCCCGATTCGCCGGCGCATCAGGCGTTTCGCGACCGCCAGCGCTGGCAAGTGGCCGCGCCAGGGCATCATCTGATCGCCCACGCCGTCTCGACGCGCCTGGCGCGCTATCCGGCCGAAGCAGCCATCGCCGATGTCGCGGCGCTGTGTGTGCCGGTTACCGCAGAGGAGTCGCACGCCACCGAACTGGAGGAGGGCACCGCACTGCCACCGGCGATCAGCCGGCGCCTCGCACGTTGTCGCAGCGGCACCCTCGCTGAGTTGGTGGCGTGTGGGCTGATTACCTCGGGCGATGCCCTGGCCAAGGTCTTGTCCACCGTCACGGCACAGATCGGCAGCGCCAGCTTCCACGACCCGGCATTGCGCAGGTTGTACGGCGCGAACTACCGCGCATTCCGTCGTCGCCGCTCGCTGTTGCTGCTCGACCTGCAACACCAGATCAGCTTGGACGAACTGCCGTGGGTGGCGGCCATCGAAACGCAACGCCAACGTCAGGGCGTCGCCGCCAACGCGGCCCGAGAGACCCTAATCGACACATCGGCATTGACGCTCAGCGCCTTCCCGCAGGCGATCATTCCCAACAAGTTGCTGCAGGAATTCCAGGCGCTCGCGACTTCGGCACAGCTGGACATGCCGTTGGTCGAAGAAGTGGCTGCAGACATCTTCATGGGTACGTTTTCCAACAAGTACATCGACGTCGCCAGGCGTGCCGCCCGGTGTCTGGTGGATACCTTGTACGCTCGGTATTACGCCATCGACCTCGATCAGTTGATGAGACTCCCCGACACGCCGAAGGCGGACACCCAGCAACCGGCATGGGAACGCCCACTTCAGCACGACGCATTGGCGCTGCTCTGCGCGCAGCGTGCGAACGCGCCAGTGGATGGAGGGAATGTTGCGCGCAACGGCACCCTTATCGAACAGCAGCAGATCCTGACGACACACAACCTGGCGACGCTGTTCTGTGGGCTGGAGCTGAAAACGTTGTTGGCCACGCAGTTGGGCGCGCTTGCGTTGGTGTGCTTCAAGTGGATTTGCGTAAGGCAACAAGTGCAGATGAATTGTTATCACGCGCGCTTGGTGATGCTCAAGAACACGGCCTACGCCTGGCGGCAGATGGTGTTCTTCCTGTCCATGCTGGACGAGGCCGGGATGAGGCGCTCGCTCGAGGATATCGAGGCGTTCTTTGCTGAGCAGTCGGCAGCCTTTCAGACTCGGTTTTCGCCTGTTATGACAGGGCTGCGATTGGCTGTTGATGGGCGTCGATTACCTCAGCATGAAATGACCGCTGAGGGCGCGCGCGTATTTCTGGGGTGGGCCACGGGGCGGCATTGGTTGATGCAGTGATGAGTTGGCAAGCATGAGCTCAAGGGTGAGACGTGCCCACGCGGCCTGGATTTCACGCGAGCTCGGCATGACGCGGTGATGGCGTCGTTTGATCTCGTCCCCAAGCCCTTGCGCAAGCTCATTGAGATCACTGGTTGAACATTTCGTAAAAAAGCGTAACATTCCTGCCCATGATTCTCGAACAGCTCAAAGCCCTGGGTAATGACACTCGCATGCAGATGATGGAGTGGCTCAAAGACCCGCTCAGTCATTTCCCGCCTCAGGATCATGGCGATCCTGCGATAGGCGTGTGCGTGACTCACCTGCAGCACAAGGCAGGGCTGTCGGCCTCTACCGCGTCTGCCCATCTGGCTATCTTGCAGCGTGCCGGCTTCGTGCTGACCACGCGCATCGGCAAATGGACCTACTACCGGCGCAATGAGCAGGCGATCAACGACTTTGCGGCCAAGCTGCTCATCGAGTTGTAATTTTTTAAGCTTTCATTTCGTTATTTCGCGTAATTAGAAAATATGAGGAACCTCCCATGAGCAACAAGACTGTTTTCGTCCAACCCGGTGGCGGCTATGAAAACGTCGAGGTGGGCAGCAGTGAAGTCCAGCCTGCAGCGCGTGGCGAAATCACCGTGCGCCTGCACGCCAACTCGCTCAACTATCACGATTTTGCGGTGGTCAGCGGTATGTGGGGCCCTAGTGAAAAACGCATTCCCATGGCCGATGGGGCAGGTGAGGTCATTGCGGTGGGCCCGGATGTCACCGAGTTCAAGGTGGGTGACTCGGTCGTCAGCACCTTCTTCCCCGAGTGGATCGACGGTGTGCCCCTGGTCGAAGGCTTCGTCAGCGTGCCAGGCGATGGCATCGACGGCTACGCCCGCGAGCAAGTGACCGCCAAGGCCACCTCGTTCACCCTCGCGCCTGCTGGCTACAGCCACGCAGAAGCCTCGACGCTGACCACCGCAGGCCTGACGGCATGGCGCGCGCTGATGGCCGATGACTCGCTCAAGCCAGGCGACACCGTGCTTGTCCAGGGCACGGGTGGCGTTTCAATCTTCGCCCTGCAGTTCGCCAAAATGGCCGGTGCCACCGTCATTGCGACTTCCTCGAGCGACGAAAAACTCGAACGCCTGAAAGCGCTCGGCGCTGACCATGTGATCAACTACCGCAAAGACCTCAACTGGGGCGAAACCGCGCGTGCCCTGACCGGTGGCCGTGGCGTCGACCACATCATCGAAGTCGGCGGCCCTGCGACGCTTGAGCAATCGATGATCGCCATTCGCGTGGCGGGTCATATCTCCGTCATCGGGATACTGAGCGGTGTCAGCGGTGCGATGAACTTTGTCCCCGCCCTGGTCAAGCAAGTGCGCCTGCAAGGGGTATTGGTGGGTAGCCGCAGCCAGCAGCAAGACATGATCCGGGCCATCAATGCCAATGGCCTGCGCCCGGTCATCGACCGCCATTTCCCGTTGAGCGAGATGGTCGAGGCGTTCAAGTATCAGGAAAGCAACCAGCATTTCGGCAAGATCTGCCTGGATATCTAAGCGCTTGTGAGTGGGCATGGTGCGTGTGCCTCTCTCAAAGATAGGCAGGCCTTGTCCGTGATGAGCTGCACATTTGTCTTTGATGGCCAGCCATGGTTGTTCGGTGTGCTCGCCAAATCGACAGAGTTCCTCACTTTTCACAGACAAAGATTCCATGACTCGGGGCACTCAATACATTGATGAGTGTGTGCGAAATCCACTGACCAATAGACCAGGGCGGGTTTTTCAATGGGCCAATCATTGATTGGCCCGCCCAGTGTCACTTCTGCGGTATCAGCGTGCTACGCACTACTGAGTTCGGTTGATACGTTGCAACACGCACTTCGTCAGGGCTTGCACCATCTGTAGTTGATGAACTGTGTTGACCAACATGGGCACACCGGGCTCACCGGCATTCGCGCAGATATATTCGTCGAGGGTGGTTTCGATGCCGGAGATGAGTTG
Organism: Pseudomonas sp.; assembly: GCF_032058845.1. Classification (GTDB taxonomy): domain Bacteria; phylum Pseudomonadota; class Gammaproteobacteria; order Pseudomonadales; family Pseudomonadaceae; genus Aquipseudomonas. The sequence goes on from NZ_DAMCCR010000122.1 coordinate 8,397, forward strand.
GAGAGTGTGAGTCAGGGCGTCGACCGGGGGTATGTCCGGGTTTATAGAACAGAAGGTTTGAAAGCTGCGGGCTTTGGGTGGATCAGGAACAGGCTTTTTCATGCGTCGGTCCTTTGCTGGATCAGAACGAACCGCCACCTGACCTTCTCACGGGTTTAGGTGGCAGCCACACGCGGGGTGAGAAACCGAGCCAGCAAAGGGAAACTCGGCCAGACCGAGGTCTGCCCGCGTATGGCCGCCATGAAGCACGGCCGAACCAGCTGATTCTCGGGTTCTCACGCCCGGTCGTCGAAACGACAGGACGGACGTTATCCCTGAAGAATTTCCCCGACAATAGCGATGGTTCAGCGCGGCTCGTAGGATAAGTCGCCAGTCTGCCGATCCTGAAACATTTGCTGTGAAGTTCGGAAAGGTCTTACAACGATTACTTGCGGTTTGGCCGAGTTTCTGGCGTTATCACGAGACTTTATACGAAACGCCTGCTTACAAATGTACTGCGTTGTCATGTAGGAGCGGCTTCAGCCGCGATGGGCGGCGCAGCCGGCCTGTCTCATGCAACGCATATCTGCCGATAGTGCGCGATCGCAGCTATTGGGGCTGCTTTGCGGCCCGTCGCGACTGAAGTCGCTCCTACAGTCGCTCAGTTTTTACAGGACCGGTCGCTCTTCCAAGACCGGATTTGCCTGCACAGCACCTTGAACATGACCGTTGCTAGGTGACAGGCGGTTGGCGCCTACGGCACCACGCTTACTTGGGATAGAGGGGTGGCAGGCCGCCGTCTCCCGTCGTCAGGGCCTCAATTGCCTCGCCCTGCGGGATATCCCCAATCGCCCGCCACAGATCCGCTCCCTGCCAATACTGCCCACTCTCGCTATACAGCGCGCCATTCAGCGCATCCAACGCCTCCGACAACGGCACGAAGCGCGCTGCCATCTCCGCCAGCGTCTCCGGCTGTTGCCGCGCCCAGGCATCCAGCGCCTGGCGCGTGGCGTGGGAATCGTTGGCCTGGCAGGCTCGTTTCAGGTCATCCAGCAGCGTGCGCGGGCTCGGCCCGCTCGGCGCCACCTTGAGCACCGCCGGCCGCGAACGTGCGCGCCACCACAGGGTGAAGCCCAGCGCGGTGCTCAGGGCGAGTAACAGCGTGGCCAGCTGCCACGGCCACAGCCGACCGATCCCCGCCCGCGGATCACCGCCTGGGGTATCGCTTTCCAGCGCCGGGTTGGCCTGCACCTGTACGCTGCGCGCCGGCAGGGTGCTGGTTTCCAGATGATCTTCGCGGGTGTTCCACCACGTTACCTCGACGCTGGGCAGGGCCAGCGCGCCGCTGCGCACCGGCACCAGGGCTTCGCGCTCTTCGCGGTTGGCGGTCATGCCACGCTCGCTGACATCGTTGCGCAGCAGCGCCTGATCCGGGTAGCGGCGCAGGCCGTCGATCTCGGTGGCCGGTAGTGGCGGCAGTTGCGTGCTCGACAACCCTTCGGCGCGCAGGGTGATGCTGCGGGTCAGCGAGTCGCCAATCTGCGTGGGCTGCTGGGCAGGGTCGGGGTTCCAGTGCTCTTCCAGGCTCAGGCTGCGCGCCGGCAGCCAGGGCACGTTTTTCGGGTAGCCGGCCGGTATGGCTTTGGCCGTGAGCGTCAGGGCAGTGGAGGCGACCTGCACCTGGCGCCCGCCGCGTGTGCTGCCGGGGCTGGCGTCGTCGGCGGCGGTGGCGGTGAAGGTCAGGCCGGGCAGCGGCAGCACGCCGCTTTGTTGGGGGTACAGGGCGTAGCGGGTCTCGATCACGCCGTGGCGCACGCCGTTGATGTCTTTTTCATAGGTGCGCGATTCGCCCAGCGCCTCGACCTTGATGCCTTCTGCCTGTACCGGGCTGAGGCTGCTGTCGTCGTACAGCGGCACCGAATGGTAGATGCGCACGGTCAGCACGGCCTGGGCCTGTACGTATACTTCGCGGGCATCGAGTGTGGTTTCGATGAACACCTGGGACGCGTTGCCGGGGCGTGAGGCGTCGGCCTGCAGCACTTGCAGCTCGATGGGCTGGCTGTGCGACTGGCCCAGTTGTAGCGCCGGGATGGTCAGGCTGCCGCTGCGCTTGGGCAGCAGGGAGACGATCCAGCGGGTGCTGGCGCGGGTTTCGCCGTCGAGGGTGTGCAGGCTGTTGAGCTGCCGTGTGCCACGCACGTCGAAGTCGGCGTCCAGGCTCGACAGGTCGGGTTTGCCGAACTGGGTGACATCCTGGCTCTCCAGGATCAGCTCCACGGTTTCCCCGGCTTCCACGCGGGTGCGATCGACGCTGGCCTGCAGGGTCGGCTCGGCCTGGGCCAGCAGCGCCCAGAGCAGGCTCAGTAGAAAGACGCCGACGCGGCTCATGGTGTTTTTTCCTGATGCAATTGCTGTTCATACCAGAATTTGCGCCGCAGCAGCTGCGCCGGGTTGTCGGGGATTTCGCGCAGCCATTGTTCCAGGGCCTGGCGCTGTTCGGCATCGAGGTTGCCGGCGGCGGGGCGGGCGGGCGCGTTGGGTGTGTCGTTGTCCGCATCGCCGGCGTTGCCACCCTGGGCCTGGTTGCGGCGGCCAGCGTCGGCCTGTTGGCCCTCGCCGG
>NZ_DAMCCR010000123.1:0-10833 GCF_032058845.1 Pseudomonas sp.
GCCGTTGGTGCTGGGCACCCGCCACGTGGCGCACGACATCGCGCAGCCGCTGCTGGCGCATTACTGGTCGCCCATGCCGCAGTTCAGTCTCGGCCAGCAGCTGCGTGGGCGGGCCAGCGCTGCGCTGGACATCTCCGACGGCCTGCTCGCCGACTGTGGCCACATTGCCAAGGCGTCGGCGGTCGCGCTGGAGATCGACCTGGCGCACGTCCCGGTCTCCGTCGCGCTGGTCGCCCTGCTGGGGCAGGATGCCGCGCAACAGACCGCGCTCAATGGCGGCGACGACTACGTCCTCGCCTTCACCTTGCCCCCTGGCCAGCTCGCCGCGTTGCAGTGCAGTTCGACAGCCTTTCACGTCATTGGCCGGGTGCTTGCGGGGCAGGGCGTTACCGTGCGCGATGCCGAGGGCCGCGACGTCACGCCCAGCCAACGCGGCTACCAGCATTTTTCGGAGACCCCGTGACCGACTACTCGCATCAGGTGCCGGCGGCGTTCGTACCGCCATCGGTCTGGCGTACTCCGTGGCACTTCATCGCCTTTGGCTTTGGCACGGGCACCCTGCCCAGGGCCCCGGGGACCTGGGGCTCGCTGGTGGCCTTGCCGTTCATGCCGCTGTGGTGGCTGTTGCCCGCCTGGGGCTACGGGCTCATGTTGCTGGTGAGCATGCTGTTCGGCATCTGGCTGTGCGGCAAGGTTGCCCGGGACCTGCGGGTGCATGATCACGAGGGTATCGTCTGGGATGAAATCGTCGGCATCTGGATCACCTTGTGGCTGGCGCCGGCGGGCTGGCAGTGGTTGCTGACAGGGTTCGTGCTTTTCCGCTTTTTCGATATTCTCAAGCCCTGGCCCATCAGTTGGATCGACAAGCACGTGCCCGGTGGGCTGGGTATCATGCTCGACGACATTCTGGCGGGTGTTTTCGCCTGGTCTGGCGTACAGGCGCTGGTGTGGATGGTTGCCCAGGCCTCGTAGCAGCGGTCGTGAGACGGTGCACTGCATAGACGGCAGTTACACCCTCCGGGTGGTGCTCGACATTACCTGAGCAAAAGCGCGTTTCCAGGCTGTTTTCCAGCCTGCTGCACCTTGGTTGGCCCCCTTTGAGAATGGAGTCGAAGCTGATGAAAACTGCATGGCTGGCGGTCCTGCTGATGTTCGGCGCAGGCCTTGCGGTGGCCGCGCCGCCTGCGCAGGTGCGGCTGGTCAGCGAACAGTGGCAAGCCTATACCGAGGCCGATGGCTCAGGGCTGGCCTGGGACGTGTTGCGCAAGGTGTTCGAGCCGGCAGGGGTCAAGGTGCGGGTGCAGAGTGCGCCTTACAGCCGGGCGGTGGGCCTGGTCAAACGCGGTGAAGCCGATGCCTGGGTCGGCTCCTACAAGCAGGAAGATCCCGAAAACCTTTACCCGCGCTGGCACTTCGACATGGACCACATCTATGCCCTGGGCCTGTCCAGCAGCCCCGTGCCCACCGCCGAGAACATCGGCACCTATCGGCTGGCCTGGGTGCGTGGCTACGACTACGACCGTTATCTGCCCAACGTGAAGAACGGCCGCGAGGTGCAGCGCCGCCAAGGCATTCTGCCCATGCTCGAACACGACCGCGTGGACTTCTACATCGACGCGCTCACCGAGGTCGATTTCGTGCTCGGCCAATCACCCCAGCCGCAACGCTTGCGCCGAACCCACATTGCCGAACTGCCGCTGTACCTGGCATTCGCCAATAACGAGAGCGGCCGAACGCTGTGCGAACTGTTCGATCAGCGCATGGCGCAACTGGTGCGCAGCGGCGAGCTGAAGCCGATCTTCGAACAGTGGAAGCAACCGTATCCCTTTACCCCGCAGAGCCAGCCGCAGTAGACGCGCCTGGTCTCGGCCTGCGCACAGGTGCCGGGTGTGCTGGTACAATCGCGCCAATGTGAAACCTCAAGTTACCAATCAGGAGCACAACGTGCCCGTCGTCTTTGTTGCCGCCTCTAAACTCCCGACGCCTTTTGCAACCTTCACCCTGCACGGCTTTCTCGACGAGGCCACGGGCCGTGAACACGTCGCGCTCAGCCTGGGTGACATTGCCAATGGTCAGCCGGTACTGGGGCGTCTGCATTCTGAATGCCTGACGGGGGACGCGCTGTTCAGCCAGCGTTGCGACTGTGGCTCACAGCTCAACGCCGCGCTGCAGGCGATTGCCCAGGAAGGCCGGGGTGTGCTGCTGTATCTGCGTCAGGAAGGGCGCGGCATCGGCCTGCTGAACAAGATCCGTGCGTACGAACTGCAAGACGGTGGCGCTGACACCGTCGAGGCCAACGAGCGCCTGGGCTTTGCCGCCGACCAGCGTGACTACGCCATGTGCCAGCCGATGCTCGAGCACCTGGGCGTCACCTCGCTGCGCCTGATGACCAACAACCCGCGCAAGGTCAAGGCACTCACCGGCATGAACGTCGCCGTCGCCGAACGCGTGCCGCTGCACACCGGGCAGAATCCGCACAACGTGCATTACCTGGCCACCAAGGCAGGCAAGCTCGGCCACATGATGGGCAACGAGCATCAGGGCGAAGTGCCCCAGGCGTGAGCGTTTCAGCAGGCTGTACCCACGCCTTCTGTACTCAGCCCGGCGGCGTCGACCGCCGCCGGGACTGCCCAGCCTGCACCGGCTGCGCGTTTCGCTCCGAGACGCTCCCCACCGCCCTGAGCTGGGTAGCCGAAGGCCGCTGCTGAGTGCGTTGCCTGCTCTGGCTGTTGATCGTCTGCGCATGGGGCGTGCAGGCCGAACAGCGCCTGCGCGTGGTGAGCCTGGCGCCGTCGATGACCGAGCTCATGCTCGAACTGCACGCCGAAGATCTGCTGGTCGGTCTGCTCGACGGCCCCGAGCGGCCCCCGTCCTTGCGTGACCTGCCTTCGGTGGGCCGCTACGGCCAACTCGACGTCGAGCGTCTGCTCAGCCTCCAGCCTGACCTGTTGCTGCTCTGGCCCGGCGCGGTACCGGCCGCGCAACGGGCGCAGCTCAAGCGCCTGGGCATCGCCAGCTTCAGCAGTGATCCGCACACCCTCGACCAGCTCATCGAACAGATCCAGGCCCTCGCCATACGACTGGGCCGTGCCGAGGAGGGTGAACGCCAGGCCAGCGCGCTGCGCCAGCGCTTGCGAGCCCTTCGCGAGGAGTACCATCGCATTCCGCCACTGCAGGTGTTCTATCAGGTCTGGGATGCTCCGCTGTACACCGTGGGCGGCAGGCAGATCATCAGCGATGCGCTGACCGTGTGCGGGGCTCGCAATGTGTTTGCCGACCTGCCGCAGCCGGCGCCTCTGATCAGCGTCGAGTCGGTGCTGCAACGCGATCCACAGGTGATTCTGCTGAGTGAGCCAGGCCAGCGCGCCGCCTGGCAGGCCTGGCCACAGCTCAGCGCTGTCGCGGCCGGGCGGGTGCTGGCGGTGCCCGACAAGGGCCTCGAGCGGCCCAGTGGCCAGATGATCGAAGCCACCGCGCGCCTGTGCGCCGCGCTGAACGCTACAGCGCCGGCGTCCAGGTAGCGCTCAGCAGCCAGGTGCGGCCTTCCTCGCGATAGCCGTAGCTGGCGCCGTCATATTGATACAGCGCGCGGCTGTAGCGTTTGTCGAGCACGTTGTCGAGCTTGAGCTGCAGGCTGAGCGCATCGCTGACTGTCCACTGCCCACGCAGCCCCAGCACACCGTAGCCGGCGAGCCGTTCACGGTTGTCTTCGAGGTCGAAGCTGCTGCTCACGGCCTGCCAACTGCCGCCCAGGCTGAACGCATCGAACTGCCGGTCGAGGTCGACGCTCAACGTGCGCCGTGCACGGCGCGCCAGGGTGTGGCCGCTGTCGCGATCCCGTGGATCGATCAACGCCAGGCCGACCTGGCTGCGCCAGGCCCCCCAGCGCTGATCCAGGCCCAGCTCGAAGCCATTGATCCGCGCAGCGGCAACGTTCTCCGGTTGCAAGCCCTGAAAGATGATCGCGTCACGCAGTTCGGTGCGGTACAGCGAGGCTTCCAGGCGGCTGCTGTCGGTGAGCTGGCTGCGCCACTGCAGCTCGACGCTTCTGGAGCGCTCAGGCTTGAGGTCGGGGTTGCTGAAGAGGGGGTAGTACAGGTCATTGAAGGTCGGCGCGCGAAACCCTTCGCTGTAGGACACCAACACGTCGTTGGCCTGGTTCAACGGCACCGTGAGCGCGGCACTCCAGCTGGTCTGGCCGCCGTACTGCTGGTTCTGGTCGCGGCGCACGCCAAGCTCGGTCGAGAACCGTTCGCCCGTGAAGCGGTGCTGAAGGAAGGCGGCGCGGTTCCAGCGGCTGTCTTCGTCCAGCGCCTCGCTGGCGTGGACACGGTCCTGGTAGGCATCGGCACCCAGCAGCAGGCTGTGCTGGTCGCTCAGGCCCAGGGTGTTCTGCCAGGTCAGCTGGTCACGGTAGGTGTTGAACGCCGAGCGCTCGGCGCTGAGCGTGTCGCGGACTTCGCTGCGATTCTCACTGTGACTGAGCTCGAGTCGGCTGTTCCAGCGCTCGCTCAGTTGAGCGTCGAGGTAGCTGCCCAGGCTGCTGACGGTGAAATCGGTATACGGCTTCTGCCCGAAGCTCTGGAAACTCACCGGGTCGAAGCGGCCGTAGGGGTTGTCGTACTCGCTGCGGCCCTGACTGTTCAACAGGTTCAGGCCGGCCTCGAAGCGTTCGTTGAACGTGTGGCTGAGGCTCAGGTTCAGCGAGCGGTTGCGGTAGGCCTCGTGGTCGCCATCGCTGGGGAACGAGGGGCCGGTGGCATCGATGCCGGCGGTCTCGTCGAGGCTGGTGCCGAGGTTGAAGCGGGTGGCGTGGTCACCCCCGGACAACCCCAGGCTGCGTTGCCAGGTGTGCTGGCTGCCAGCGGCCAGGTGCAGGCGTGGCTGCAGCCCAGCGCCGCTGCTGCGCCGGGTGAAGATCTGGATCACCCCGCCAATGGCATCGCTGCCATACACCGCCGAGCGCGACCCACGCAGGACCTCCACCCGTTCGATCTGCTCGACATCGAGAAACTGCAGGCCGCTGTCGCCCGAGGTCGCGTTGGCGATGCGCACGCCATCGACCAGCACCAGCGCCTGCGCGGTCTTGGTGCCGCGGATGAAGATACCCGGCACGCTGCTGCGTCCACCGGTGGGCGCAACCTGTACACCGGGCACACGGCTGAGCAGGTCGGTGATGCCCGAAGGTTGCAGGCGGTCGATGTCGGCTCGGGTGAAGACACTGCTGGCGGCACTGCTGGCGCTGCGCGACTCGACCAGACGGCTGGCGGTGATCACCACCTCGTCGAGTTTCAGCGCTTCGTTGCGTTCAGGTTCGCCGGCCAGCAAGGCGCTGGGCAGGCAGAGCAGGGTGGTGAAGACAGGGCTTTTCATGGGAGATCCATTCCATGGGGCGGTCCGTGCCACTCACGGTCGATCGCCCTCCGAAGAGGGCGGTTCAAGCGCCGACTCGGCGCGATAGCGAGATGCCAGGCGAGGGCCTGAGGGCAGCGCCCGTTACCCTCGGGGATGCGTTAGCGCCCCAGCTTGCTCATCCGTGCGCGGATGGCCGTTTCGATGCCGGCCGCATCCAGGCCGCACTCGGCCAGCATTTGCGACGGCTTGGCATGCTCGACGTAGGTGTCCGGCAAGCCCAGTTGCAGCAGCGACTTGAGCACCCCTTCGCTCGCCAGCAACTCGCCAACGGCAGAGCCTGCACCGCCCATGACGGCGTTTTCTTCGAGGGTGACGAACAGGTCGTGGCTGGCAGCCAGTTCCAGCACCAGGGCTTCGTCCAGCGGCTTGACGAAGCGCATGTCGACCACGGTGGCATCCAGCGTCTCGGCCACCTGCATGGCCTCGGCCAGTTGCACACCGAACACCAGCAGGGCAACGTGACGGCCCTGGCGCCGGAGCACGCCCTTGCCGATTTCCAGTGGCAGCAGCGCTGGGTCGATCGGCGCGTTCGGGCCGGTGCCACGCGGGTAGCGCACTGCAGCCGGGCCGTTGTACAGGTGCCCGGTGGTGAGCATCGCGCGCAGCTCGTTTTCATCGCTTGGCGTCATCACCAGCATGCCGGGGATGCAGCGCAGGTAGGACAGATCGAAACTGCCGGCGTGGGTCGGGCCGTCTTCGCCGACCAGCCCTGCGCGGTCGATGGCGAACAGCACGTCGAGGTTCTGCACTGCCACATCGTGAATCAGCTGGTCATAGGCCCGTTGCAGGAAGGTGGAGTAGATCGCCACCACCGGCTTGCTGCCCTCGCAGGCCATGCCAGCGGCGAAGGTGACCGCGTGCTGCTCGGCAATCGCCACGTCGAAATAGCGTTCGGGGAAGCGCTCGCTGAACGCCACCAGGTCCGAGCCTTCCTTCATTGCCGGGGTCACGCCGACCAGGCGCGGATCAGCCTCGGCCATGTCGCACAGCCACTGGCCGAACACGCTGGAATATTTGGGGCCGGTGACGGCCTTGGGCGCCGCTGGCTGGTCGACCGGTTCGAGCTTGGTAATGGCGTGGTAGACGATCGGGTCTACCTCGGCCGGCGCGAAGCCCTTGCCCTTCTTGGTGACCACGTGCAGGAACTGCGGGCCCTTGAGGTCGCGCATGTTGCGCAGGGTGGCGATCAGGGTGGGCAGGTCATGGCCGTCGATGGGGCCGATATAGTTCCAGCCCAGTTCCTCGAACAGCGTGCCCGGCACCAGCATGCCCTTGGCGTATTCCTCGGTGCGGCGGGCAATTTCCCAGGCCCCCGGCAGGCGTGACAGCACTTTCTTGCTGCCCTCGCGCATGCTGGCGTAGGTGCGGCTGGAGAGAATCTTGGCGAGGTAATTGGACAAGCCGCCGACATTGCGCGAGATCGACATGTCGTTGTCGTTGAGGATCACCAGCATGTCGGCGCCCACTTCCGGCGCATGGTTCAGCGCCTCGAAGGCCATGCCGGCGGTGAGGGCACCGTCGCCGATCACGGCAATCGACTTGCGTGCCTCGTTCTGCAGGCGGGCGGCGATGGCCATGCCCAGCGCGGCGCTGATCGAGGTGCTGGAGTGGCCGACGCCAAAGGTGTCGTACTCGCTTTCCGCGCGCCGCGGAAAGGCCGCCAGGCCGTCTTTCTGACGCAGGCTACGCATGCGCTGGCGACGGCCAGTGAGGATCTTGTGCGGATAGGCCTGATGGCCGACGTCCCACACCAGGCGGTCGTCGGGGGTATCGAAGACGTAGTGCAGGGCAATCGTCAGTTCGATGACGCCCAAGCCGGCGCCGAAGTGCCCCCCGGTCTGGCCCACGGTGTAAAGCAGCTCCTGGCGCAACTCGTCGGCCAGGGTCTCCAGGTCGGCTTCGGCCAGACGGCGCAGGCCGGCAGGCGTATCAGCGCGGTCGAGCAACGGCGTGACCGGGCGTTCGCGGGGAATCTCTTGAAACGTCGTGGGCATCAGGCGAGTCGTTATTGGTTTGAAGACGCGGCAGTTTACCCCATTGGAGGAAAAGCTGCCCATGGACAGGGCACCGCTGAACCGCTAACGCAGGCCAAGGGTATCAACGGGCTGGCAGGTCGCCCGAAGGGTGTAGATACGCGGTAAACAGCCCGCTGGCTCGGTGACGCGGTGTTGAGCCCGGCCGCAGGCGTGCGGCGCTGTCGCCGCGCCTGACTCGCACGGGCAGTCACTCGCACCGTGCTCGGCGCGTACTGCCGCCGGCTTGGCGACTCTCAGTGACGCCGTTCGACGATGTAGCGGGCCAGCGCACGCAGTGGCTCACCACGTTCGCCGAACCCTTCCACTGCGACCAGCGCCTGGTCGCGCAGTTCGATCGCAAACGCCTTGGCGGCCTCGAGGCCGAGCAGCGCAGGGTAGGTGGGTTTGTCACGGGCGATGTCCGCGCCTTGGCGCTTGCCCAGGGTGGCGGTATCGCTTTCCACATCGAGAATGTCGTCCTGCACCTGAAAGGCCAGGCCCACGGCGCGGGCGTAGGTTTGCAGTGCGCTCAGTTGTTCCGGCGTGGCCTGGCTGCTGGCCAGGGCGCCCAGGCGCACACTGGCTTCGATCAGTGCACCGGTCTTGTGCCGGTGCATGAACGCCAGCGCCTGCGCGTCGAGCTTGAGCCCGACCGAACCCAGGTCGATGGCCTGACCGCCGACCATGCCGGCCGGGCCGGCGGCGTGCGCCAGCGTCTGCACCATGCTCAGGCGAATGGCTTCGCTCTGCGGGCTCAGGCGCGGGTCGAGCAGGGCGCCAAAGGCCAGGCTCTGCAGGCCGTCGCCGGCGAGGATGGCGCAGGCTTCGTCGAAGGCTTTGTGGGTGGTCGGCTGGCCGCGGCGCAGGTCGTCGTCGTCCATGGCGGGCAGGTCATCGTGCACCAGGGAATAGGCATGGATCAGCTCGACCGCGCAGGCCGCACCATTGGCCAGCTCCGCCGACGCGCCCAGGGCTTCACAGGCGGCATAGGCCAGCAGCGGTCGCACGCGCTTGCCACCGTTCATCACGCTGTAGCGCATGGCGGCATAAAGGCGCTGCAGTTCGGGCGAGGGGGCGGTGAACATGGGGGCCAGAGCGGCATCGACGCGCGCCTGGCTGGTGGCCTGGTAAGCCGCGATCATGCTTCGGGCTCCGGGTCGAACGGGCGCGCTTTCAGCTCGCCATCGCGCTCCAGCAGAATCTGCACTTTCTGTTCAGCCTGGGCCAGCGCGTCCTGGCACTCGCGGGTCAGGCTGATGCCCTTTTCGAAGGCCGCCAGCGAGTCTTCCAGCGACAGCTCTTCGTTCTCCAGACGCTCGACCAAGGTTTGCAGGTCAGCGAGGGACTGTTCGAAATCGATGGAAGTTTTCTTACGGGCCATGGCGACATTCTCGAGGCTTTGTCTATAACGGCGGGACACTAGCAGAGCGCGGCAGGGCTAGCAAATGGCGGGACGTCATACTTTGTCGCACTTTCACACGCGGGATGATCTGCTTTCCTATTGATTTTTCAGATTCGGCTTTGTTGTGAGCATTTCTGGCCTCTGCCATACTCCCGCGCGCTCTGGCCTGCGCCTGGGCGCCCGCTTTTCCCTCCCTCTCGATGTCACGTAACGGACTGCGTTGTGAGCTTCCTTTCGATCGAATTCGGCCTCTGCTTCATCCTCTTTTTCGTGCTCTATTGGGCCCTGGGCGCCTGGCCTCGCTTGCAGAATGCGTTGCTGCTGGTGACCAGCTATGCCCTGGTCGCCAGCTTCGGCCTGGCGTCGCTCTACACCCTGTTGGGCTACAGCGCGCTGGTGTATCTGCTGGGGCTGCTGGCCGGTCGCTACCCGGGGCGCTGGTTCAATCCCGTGCTGCTGCTGATCCTGGTGCTGGGGGCGTTCTACCTGTTCAAGTACCAGACCTTCCTGGCCGAAAGCACGCACGCGGTGCTCGCTGACCTTGGGCTGTCGATTTCGCTGCCGGTGCTGGAACTGCTGGTGCCGATCGGGCTGTCGTTCTATGCCTTTCATTCGGTCAGCTACCTGGTGTCGATCCATCGCCGTGAGCTGGCGCCCGCAGCGCCGCTGGACCTGGCCCTGTACCTGGCGTTCTTCCCCAGCGTGATTGCCGGGCCGGTCAACCGCGCCAACCATCTGCTCGGGCAGATTCGCCCGGCCCAGCGCCGCGAGGTGCTGGAACCGCAGCGGGCGCTGGGGCTCATCGCCCTGGCGATTGCCAAGCTGTTCTTCTTCAGCGCCTGGCTGGGCAGCCTGTGGGTCGATCCGGTATTCGCCACGCCCGGCAGTTTCAGCGCTGAGCAGATTCTGCTCAGCGTGTATGCCTATAGCTTTCTCATCTATTTCAACTTCAGCGGTTACACCGATCTGGTCACCGGCATCGCCTTGCTGCTCGGCTATCGCCTGCCCGACAACTTCAATGCCCCTTACGCTGCCCACAACCTCAAGGAATTCTGGGAGCGTTGGCACATCAGCCTGTCGCGCTTCATTCGCGACTACGTGTACATCCCGCTCGGGGGCAATCGGCACGGTGTAGCGCGAGGCAACCTGAACCTGCTGCTGGCCATGCTGGTGTCCGGCCTGTGGCACGGTGCGAGCCTCAATTTCATCGTCTGGGGTGGCCTGCACGGCGTGGGGCTGGTGCTGTACAAGCTGATCCGGCCACAGGCGTGGGGGTTCTCCAGGCTGCCCGGTGCAGGCGTGCTGGCGCGGCTGCTGACCTTCCACTATGCGGCCCTGGCGTGGATTTTCTTCCGTTGTGCCACGCTCGACGATGCCTGGGACATGCTCACCGGGCTCACGCACATCACCTTCTCCGGTCTTGATTCCAGCACCGGCGCACTGCTCCTGGCCTTCGTGCTGTTCGTCGCGACCTACCCGCAGTGGCTGGCGATGCTGCGCCAGGGGTTCGGCGCCAGCCAGCGTCTGCCGTGGCAGCTCTACCCGGTGCCCCTGGGGCTGTTCATTGCGCTGGTGATCTTCGCGTCGCAATCGGGTGTGCCGGGGTTCATCTATGCCAGCTTCTGATCAACGCCAGGTCACCTTCGGCGTCGCCCGGACCCTCTACGCCATGCTCCTGGTGAGTGCCTTGCTGCTCTGGCTCAACCAGGATTCGATCACCCTGTACTGCCAGCAGAAGTACCACCAGAGCTGCGAGGTGCCGGGGCTGGCGCAATCATCGCTGTGGCGCGCCGGGGGTAGCTTCAGTGCTGCACTGGCCGAGGGTCGCGACCATTTCGTCGCCAGCCTGACGCAGCGCGTGCAGGGGGTGCAGGGCCCGGTGCCGGTCGAGCTGCCGCCGACGCTGCCAGTGGTGACAGTGGATGTCACAACGCCGCCAGCGTCTGTGCCGCCGCCGGGTGTCACCCTGCCGGCCACCGGCCCGGCATCGGCGCCTGAGTC
>NZ_DAMCCR010000124.1:0-10725 GCF_032058845.1 Pseudomonas sp.
CACCGGCTGCCGAGGCTGTCGAAACGCAGCGTTACGCCCGCCTGCTCCGCACGGGCCTGCAAGGCCGACAGTGCCTCCCTCAGCACGCACTCGAGCGTTGGCTCAGGGCCGGGCAGATGCCAGCGCAGCCGCCAGCAGGCGAACTGACGATGGCTGGGCAGGGTGGGGTCGATGTGCAGCGCTTCGGTCATGGGCAGCCCAGCCGCGGGCGGCAGGCTGTCGAGCAGCAAGGGTTCGGGCTCGGGTAGGTGCCAGGGGGCGGTGGGCGCGTGACCCCTTTCGTGAGGGTCACAGGGTAGCTCGGAATACGCCGGCGCTCGCTCCGGGGTGGCCCAGTGCTCTGCAGGATCATCAGTCACGACAGGCTTCGAGGCGGGAGCGTGATGCAGCGATGGCTCGGGGGAAAAGGCCTGCCTGCCCTCGCCTGAAAGGTCGTCGAGTAGCTGGCCCAGCGCTGCGAAGCCCTGTCCATCCAACCCCTCGAACGGCTGACCGCTGCTGTCACTGCGTGCCCAGTGCAGGGCGCTGGCGGTCAGGCCTTTGCGCCGTTGTGCGGCGCTGAACTGGGCATTGAGCTGGTTGACGTCGACATCGCGCAACCAGCCGAACCAGTTGCGCAAGGCCGCTTGCAGCCCGTCTGTCATCGCAGGAACGCTGGCATTGAGCTCAAGGTGCCACAGCACTTGCCCGGCGAAACTGTACAGCGTTTGAGCTTTGGCGCCTTGCAGCCAGTGGCGGCGCTGCATTTCGGCCAGCCAGCCGCCAGGGCTGGGATCGGTGAGGTAATGGAACAGCAGCGCCAGCGCTGGCTCGGCTCCTTGGGGCAAGTGTTCATGTGCGAACAGCAGACCGTTTTCCACCTCTGCGGCCGCGCGTTGCGATGACTCCAACAGCGGTGGTGCTGGTGTCTGGACGATGAGCGGCCCCTTCGCCAGCAGGCTGCCCAATCGCTCGGCCATCGTCTGAAGTGCATCCAGCGACTGCGGCCCGCACAGGCTCAAGGTCATCTGCGCGCCGCAGTAGAACTGTTGATGGAACTGCTGCAAGGCGTTCTGGAAAGCGGGCGAGGGCACAGTCAGGGTGTAGCGGTTGCCCGCATGGAAACCGCGCAGCGGGTGAGCAGGCGAGACGGCCTGGAGCAGTGCGAACTGACGCTGGGCCTGGGCATCGCGCGACCACCCAATGAACTCGGCATGGATGACCTCGCGTTCTGCCGACTGCCGGTCCGCGCCCAGATCTGGCTCGGCCAACATCTGGCATAACCGCTCCAGCGCTCCGGCGAACGCCGCCGGCGGTACTTCGAAAAAGAAATCGGTGGTGCGCTCGCGGGTACTGGCATTGACCTGCCCACCCACGCCTTGCACGAAGCGCATCAAGCCGTTGTCGAGTGGGAACCGCGCCGTGCCGAGGAACAGCAGATGCTCGAGAAAATGCGCGAGCCCCGGCCAGCGCCCCGGTGCGTCGTGGCTACCGGCGCGCACCCGTATCGCCGCAGCGGCGCGGGTCAGGTGCGGGGCGTGGCGCAGGGTCACGTGCAGGCCGTTGGGCAGGTGCAGGTGGCGGGTGGTCTCGGGCATGCAGCCTCCTCGGCAGGAGGCACTAGGCTAGCGCATCTGTGGCTGTGATCCGCGATGAATGACGAACGCTGGAGCAGAGACTCGCGAAAATGTGTTCACTCACGATCATGCCGCGCTACACAGTCCGTTGAGCACCAGAGCCGGGCAGCCACCATTTTTGCAGGAGCGTGCGGTCGGGGCGGGCGTTAGCCATGATCGGCGGCGTTGCCGGCCCCCTTGCTGCACCCTTTGTCCACCTGCTGGCGTGGGGTCTGAATCAGGCCGGCTATGCCGGCCATCGCGACTGAAGTCGCTCCAACGGATACGCCGAGCACCCGGCATTCACGCGATCGGGTGGGAGCGGCCGGTCCGGCGCTCCGGTCAGTCGCGATGAGCCGCGAAGCCGACCCCGTGCAGGCACCCGCGATCCACCTGTCACACCCTGACCGGTTCCACCAGCCGGCTACTGTTCCTCGCCGTCATCCTCCTCACCTCCGGCAACATTCATCCCCAGTTCCTTGATCTTGCGGGTCAACGTGTTGCGCCCCCAGCCCAGCAGCAGCGCGGCATCCCGGCGGCGGCCGGCGGTGTGTTTGAGGGCGGTCTCGATCATGATGCGCTCGAAACTCGGCACCGCACTGTCCAGCAGGTTGGTCTGGCCGCGGCTCAAGGCCTGGTCAGCCCACTGGCGCAGGGCCTGCTCCCAGTTGGTCACCGGGGTGGCGTCTTGCGGGAGGTTGAGCAGTTCGGGTGGCAGGTCGCCGATCAGCACTTCGCGGCTCGAGGCCATTACGGTGATCCAGCGGCAGGTGTTCTCCATTTGCCGCACGTTGCCCGGCCACGGCAGGTTGCGCATGAACGCTTCGGTCTCGGGCTTGAGCAGTTTGGGCTCCACCGACAGCTCTTGGGCCGCGCGGGCGAGGAAGTGCCGGGCCAGGGCCGGAATGTCTTCGCGGCGATCGGACAGGCGCGGGATATGGATGCGAATCACGTTGAGGCGATGGAACAGGTCTTCACGGAACTTGCCCGCCTGCACCAGTGATTCCAGGTTCTGGTGAGTGGCAGCGATGATCCGCACATCGACCTTGACCGGCACATGGCCGCCCACGCGATAGAACTCGCCATCGGCCAGCACCCGCAGCAGCCGGGTCTGGGTATCGGCAGGCATGTCGCCGATTTCATCGAGGAACAGGGTGCCGCCGTCGGCCTGTTCGAAGCGCCCGCGACGCAGATTGGCAGCCCCGGTGAACGCTCCTTTCTCGTGGCCGAACAGCTCGGACTCCATCAGGTCCTTGGGGATCGCCGCCATGTTCAGGGCGATGAACGGTGAGGCCGCGCGCGGGCTGTGGCGGTGCAGGGCATGCGCCACCAGCTCCTTGCCGGTACCCGATTCACCGTTGATCAGCACGGTGATGTTGGAGTGGCTGAGGCGGCCGATGGCGCGAAACACCTCTTGCATGGCCGGCGCTTCGCCAATGATCTCGGGCGTGCGGGTCAGTGCCTGAGGGGCCGCCAGGCCTTGCTGTTCCTGGGCATGCTGGTACGCCCGTTTGACCAGCGCGACCGCTTCATCGACGTCGAAGGGTTTGGGCAAGTACTCGAAGGCCCCGCCCTGGTAAGAGGCCACGGCGCTGTCGAGGTCGGAATGGGCGGTCATGATGATCACCGGCAGGCGCGGGTGCGCCTCGCGGATCTGGGCCAGCAGGTCAAGGCCACTGGTGCCCGGCATGCGGATATCGGAAATGATCACATCCGGTTGCTGACGGGCCAGCCGGCCCATCACGCCCTCGGCGCTGTCGAAGCTCTGGGTGGCCATGCCTTCCTGTTGCAGGGCTTTTTCCAGGACCCAGCGGATAGAGCGATCATCGTCGACGATCCAGACGGTTTCACTTCGGCTCATGAGGCGGTGGCTCCTTGTTCCAGCGGCAGGAAAATCGAAAAGGTGGTGTGGCCTGGATGGCTCTCGCACTCGATCAGCCCCTGATGCTGGCTGATGATGTTCTGCGTGATGGCCAGGCCCAGCCCGGTGCCGTCCGGGCGCCCGCTGACCATGGGGTAGAACAGCGTGTCCTGCAGTTCGGCGGGGATGCCCGGGCCGTTGTCGGTGATCTCGACCCGCGCCACCAGGCGATGGCGTACATGCCCGATGGTGAACTGGCGCACTGCGCGGCTGCGCAGGCTGATACGGCCCAGGCGCAGTTCGTTCTTGTGGGCGATGGCTTGCATGGCGTTGCGCATGATGTTGAGCACCGCCTGGATCATCTGCTCACGGTCGATCAGCAGGTCCGGCAGGCTGGGGTCGTAGTCGCGGACCAAGGTGATGCCGCCTTGGCTTTCGGCCTCGATCAGGCTGCAGACCCGTTCCAGCACTTCATGAATGTTGGTCATCGACAGCGACGGCAGCTTGTTCGAGCCCAGCATGCGGTCGACCAGATTACGCAGGCGGTCGGCTTCTTCGATGATCACGTTGGTGTAATCGCGCAGGCCGTCTTCGGGTAGCTCGCGGGCCAGCAGCTGCGCCGCGCCGCGGATGCCACCCAGCGGGTTCTTGATCTCGTGGGCCAGGCCACGCACCAGCATCTTGGTGGTTTCCTGCTTGCTCAGTTGCGCTTCTTCTTTGGTGATGCGCAGCAGGCGGTCACGGGGGTGGACTTCGAGCAGCAGCAGGGTGGTGCCCTGGTGCAGGATCGGCGTCACGGCGTAGTCGACCGTGATGCTCTGGCCGTTGGGCGAGGTCAGCTGGGCTTCGCGCTTGGTGAACGGGTGGGCCTGCTCGACGGCCTGGCGCAGGGCGCTCAGCGCCTCGGCAGACTCGGTGAACAGCTCGCTGATGAACTGCCCGTGGCTGCGCTGGCCGCTGACGGCCAGCAGCATCTCCGCCGCCGGATTCATGTATTCCAGGCGCAGGTCGGCGTTGAGCAGCAGCGTGGCGGTGGTCAGGTTGTCCAGCAGCAATCGATGCTGCGCGTCGCTGATGGTCATGGCAGGGGTGACCTCTATTGCCGCGGGGCAGGCGCGCTTGGCGCAGGAATGTCCCGGTCAGGGCCAGGGATTGAGCGCGGGGGCGCTCGGCGTGCAGCAAGAAAATGCAAGAAACAAACCAAGGCTCCGAAAAGAAGCGGTTTTTTCAGAAGATGGCCTGAAATCGGGCGATTAATGCTTGGGTCGAAGCAGGCCATGTTTGAAAGAGGGCACGGTGCACAGGCCCAAGCCCCTTCAGTGCACCAATATAGAGCAATCAGCGTCAGGACAGGTCGCAGAGCTGTCCGACGGCGCGTTGCAAGGCCAGTTCATGCAGTGCATCGCGCGAGCGCTCGGCCACGGCAGTGGCGACCGCCAGGGCGCAGTCCACCGGGCGCTGCCGGTCAAATTGCTGCAGGCTTTCGAGCAAGTGGTGCTGCAAGGCATCGAGTTGCGGTCGCAAGGCCGTCTTGAGGTCCAGGCGCGGGGTGTCGGGTGCCTGGCCCTGGCGTTCCCAGCGGTTGAGCAGGGCGAACTGCACCAGCTTGCCGGCCTCCATCTGGTCGGCGAAGAAGCCGGCTGCGCGCTGCGGCTCCAGGGCATAGTCAGTCGCCGCTTCACGGACCCTGAGCAGAATCTGCTGTTCGCGCACGGCATCCTGTACCGGCAGGTTCTGGTCCCATTTGAGCAGGGCCACGCCATCGGCCAGCGCCAGCCGCCGTTCGATGGTGTCGAGCAAGGTATCGAGGGGTGTGGCGACGCTGGTGGGCGAGGCGCAGCCGGACAGGCCGAGGGATAACAGCAAGGTGAGCGATGCGAGGCGCATGGAAAAATTCCTCAGGGAATGGGCGTTTGAGTGTGCCCTGTACGGGTGGCGCCTCCTTGTAGGACCGTTCCGATAACCCTGACAGCTGAAACAACAACGGCCTTCCGAAGAAGGCCGTTGTCGATGACGCGTCTACTCGATCAAACGCTGTAGTAGAGGTCGTATTCCAGCGGGTGAACGAAGGTGCGGACCTTGATCTCTTCTTCGGATTTCAGCTCGATGTAGGCATCGATGAAGTCGTCGGAGAACACGCCGCCCTTGGTCAGGAACGCACGGCCCTTGTCCAGCTCTTCCAGCGCTTCCTTCAAGCTGCCGCACACCTGCGGGATTTCCTTGGCCTCTTCAGGCGGCAGGTCGTACAGGTTCTTGTCGGCAGCATCGCCTGGGTGGGTCTTGTTCTGGATACCGTCCAGGCCCGCCATCAGCAATGCAGCGAAGCACAGGTACGGGTTGGCTGCCGGGTCCGGGAAGCGCGCTTCGATACGACGGGCTTTCGGGCTCGACACGTACGGGATACGGATCGAAGCGGAGCGGTTACGCGCCGAGTAGGCCAGCATGACCGGGGCTTCGAAGCCCGGTACCAGACGCTTGTACGAGTTGGTGGCCGGGTTGGTGAAACCGTTCAGGGCCTTGCCGTGCTTGATGATGCCGCCGATGAAGTACAGGGCGGTGTCGGACAGGCCGGCATAGCCTTCACCGGCAAAGGTGTTCTTGCCGTCTTTGGAGATCGACAGGTGCACGTGCATGCCCGAGCCGTTGTCGCCGTACAGCGGTTTTGGCATGAAGGTCGCGGTGCGGCCGTAGGCATCGGCGACGTTGTGCACGCAGTACTTCAGGGTCTGAACTTCGTCAGCCTTGATCACCAGGGTGTTGAACTTCACACCGATTTCGTTCTGGCCAGCGGTGGCCACTTCGTGGTGGTGCACTTCGATGACCAGGCCCATTTCTTCCATGGCGTTGCACATGGAGGTACGGATTTCGTGGTCGTGGTCGCACGGCGGAACCGGGAAGTAGCCACCTTTGACGGCAGGACGGTGGCCCTTGTTGCCGCCTTCGACGTCCTGATCGGTCATCCACGAGCCTTGCTCGGAGTAGATCTTGAACATCGAGCCGGAGATGTCCGACTTGAACTTGACCTGGTCGAAGATGAAGAACTCAGGCTCCGGGCCGACGAAGACGGTGTCGCCGATGCCGGTAGTCTTGAGGTATTCCTCGGCGCGCTTGGCGATGGCGCGTGGGTCGCGGTCGTAGCCCTGCATGGTGGACGGCTCGATCACGTCGCAGACCAGGATCAGGGTCGGCTCTTCGGTGAACGGGTCGAGCACGGCGGAGGCGTCGTCCGGCAGCAGGATCATGTCGGAGGCTTCAATGCCTTTCCAGCCTTCGATGGACGAGCCGTCGAACATCTTGCCGGCTTCGAAGAAGTCGTCTTCCAGCGCATCGCGAGCCGGCATGGTGACGTGGTGCTGCTTGCCTTTGGTGTCCGTGAAACGCAGATCAATCCACTTGACGTCATGATCTTTGATGAGTTGAACCGACTTCGACATGGTGTCCTCCGGAGGGTCTGGAACGCGGTTGGCCGCGGCCTGGAAAAGGGTGTTGCCGGGCGCGGATAGTCGGCCAAGCGTACCTGCCTCACAAGGGAGCAATTTGCATGCCAGTGCCCGAAAATGGCGAGGGTGGGATAAAAGGCGGCGGATTGGGGCATCCAAGGGGGCATGCTGACCGATCGATGCACTCCTTCGAAGCATAAATCGCGTTGAGCGCACCAATAAGGTGCGCCCGTAGGAGCGGCTTTAGCCGCGATGGGCCGCAGCGCGGCCCCAACCCAGGCAGTACGGAAATATCCTGTTGAAGGTGATTGAGGCCATTGGGGCCGCTGCGCGACCCATCGCGGCTAAAGCCGCTCCCACAGAGTCTTGTGGATTCCACAGGGTGGGTCTTGTGGATTCCACAGAGTCTTGTGGATCCCACAGGGCCTTCTGGATTCCACAGGGTCCTGTTGCTCGCCTAGGGTCCTCGTATCGTGCGAACGCAGATTCTGTGCAAAAAATGCTCAAACATCGGAACATTTCCGATATAATCCGCGCCCCTCATTTTTCGGTGAGCCCATCGCGCGCTGTGACCATGAAACTGATCGTCAAAGTCTTCCCAGAAATCACCATCAAGAGCCGGCCGGTGCGCAAGCGCTTCATCCGCCAGCTCTGCAAGAACATCCGCGCCGTGCTCAAGGACCTCGATCCCGAGCTCGCGGTTGAGGGTGTCTGGGACAATCTCGAAGTGGTCACCCGCATCGAAGACGAGAAGGTACAGCGCGAAATGATCGAGCGCCTGAGCTGCACGCCGGGTATCGCGCATTTCCTGCGTATCGAGGAATATCCGCTGGGCGACTTCGACGACATCGTCGCCAAGTGCCGCGAGCATTTCGGTCATCTGTTGCCCGGCAAGCGTTTCTCGGTGCGTTGCAAACGCGGTGGGCACCACGATTTCAGTTCGATGGACGTCGACCGCTATGTCGGCAGCCAGTTGCGCCAGCAATGCGGCGCCGCCGGCATCGACCTGAAGAACCCCGAAGTGCGGGTGCGCATCGAAATCCGCAACCAGCGCCTGTACGTCATCTACGACCAGCACCCTGGCATCGGTGGTTACCCGCTGGGCGCGCTGGAGCAGACCCTGGTGCTGATGTCCGGTGGTTTCGACTCCACCGTGGCGGCGTACCAGATGATGCGCCGCGGCCTGGTCACGCACTTCTGCTTCTTCAACCTGGGCGGGCGCGCCCACGAGCTCGGCGTGATGGAAGTCGCGCATTTCCTCTGGAAGAAATACGGCAGCAGCCAGCGCGTGCTGTTCATCAGCGTGCCGTTCGAGGAAGTGGTCGGCGAGATTCTCGGCAAGGTCGATGACCGCTACATGGGCGTGACCCTCAAGCGCATGATGCTGCGCGCCGCCACCCAGGTTGCCGATCGCCTCGAGATCGACGCGCTGGTCACCGGTGAAGCGATTTCCCAGGTGTCCAGCCAGACCCTGCCGAACCTGTCGGTCATCGACCAGGCCACTGAAAAACTGGTGCTGCGCCCGCTGCTGGCCAGTCATAAGCAAGACATCATCGACACCGCCTACCAGATCGGCACCGCCGAGTTCGCTCGGCACATGCCTGAATACTGCGGCGTGATTTCGGTCAACCCGACCACCTGCGCCAAGCGGGATCGGGTCATTCATGAAGAACAGCAGTTCGACATGGCCGTCATGGACCGCGCCCTGGAGCGCGCCCGCTTCGTCACGATCGACACCGTGATCGACGAGCTGGGCAAGGATATCGAGATCGAAGAGGTGGCCCAGGTGCTGCCCGGTCAAATTGTCATCGACATCCGCCATCCTGATGCCCAGGAAGACCAGCCGTTGCAGATCGACGGCATCGACGTCCAGGCCCTGCCGTTCTACGCCATCAACAGTCGCTTCAAGCAGCTCGATGACACGCGTCAGTACCTGCTTTATTGCGACAAGGGTGTGATGAGCCGTTTGCACGCACACCACCTGCTCAGTGAGGGACATGCCAATGTGCGTGTTTATCGTCCGGCATAAGACCCCAGGGCTGTATGGCGGCAGCATCCGCCATCGCCCTCCCGACCCGCGGGCCCACTGAGCCTCATCGCTTCCTATTTGGCCGCCCTGAAAGGCGGCAACCGAATCCTCTGCTCGAGATGCACTTGTGATCGAAAATCTGCGTAACATCGCCATCATTGCCCACGTCGACCATGGCAAGACCACCCTGGTAGACAAACTCCTGCGTCAGTCCGGCACTCTTGAGCGCGGCGAGCTCAACGACGAGCGCGTCATGGACTCCAACGACCAGGAAAAAGAGCGCGGCATCACCATTCTGGCGAAGAACACCGCCATCAACTGGAACGGCTACCACATCAACATCGTCGACACCCCCGGCCACGCCGACTTCGGTGGCGAGGTCGAGCGTGTGATGTCGATGGTCGACTCCGTGCTGCTGCTGGTCGACGCCCAGGACGGCCCTATGCCGCAAACCCGCTTCGTGACCAAGAAGGCCTTCGAAGCCGGTCTGAAGCCGATCGTCGTGATCAACAAGGTCGACCGTCCAGGCGCGCGTCCTGACTGGGTTCTGGACCAGATCTTCGACCTGTTCGACAACCTCGGTGCCACCGACGAGCAGCTGGACTTCAAAGTCGTCTACGCCTCGGCCCTGAACGGCATTGCCGGTCTGGACCACGCTGACATGGCTGAAGACATGACCCCGCTGTACCAGGCGGTCATCGATCACGTGCCTGCCCCGGCAGTCGACCGTGACGGTCCGTTCCAGATGCAGATCTCCGCACTGGACTACAACAGCTTCCTCGGCGTCATCGGCGTCGGCCGCATCGCCCGTGGCCGCATCAAGCCGAACACCCCGGTCGTCGCCATCGATGCCGCCGGCAAGCGTCGCAACGGCCGTATCCTCAAGCTGATGGGGCACCACGGTCTGCACCGTGTGGACGTTGAAGAAGCCCAGGCCGGCGACATCGTCTGCATCAGCGGTTTCGACGAGCTGTTCATCTCCGACACCCTGTGCGATCCGACCGCCGTCGAAGCGATGAAGCCGCTGACCGTCGACGAGCCGACCGTTTCCATGACCTTCCAGGTCAACGATTCGCCGTTCTGCGGTAAAGAAGGCAAGTTCGTCACCAGCCGTAACATCAAGGACCGTCTGGACAAGGAACTGCTCTACAACGTTGCCCTGCGCGTTGAAGAAACCGACTCCCCAGACAAGTTCAAGGTGTCGGGCCGTGGTGAGCTGCACCTCTCGGTACTGATCGAAACCATGCGTCGCGAAGGCTTCGAGCTGGCCCTGGGCCGTCCTGAAGTGATCATCCGTGAAGTGGATGGCGTGAAGCAGGAACCGTTCGAAAACGTCACCATCGACATCCCTGAAGAATCCCAGGGCAAGGTCATGGAAGAGATGGGTCTGCGTAAAGGCGACCTGACCAACATGGTTCCGGATGGCAAGGGCCGTGTGCGCCTGGAGTACAACATCCCGGCCCGTGGTCTGATCGGTTTCCGTAACCAGTTCCTGACCCTGACCAACGGTGCAGGCATCCTGACCTCGATCTTCGATCGCTACGACACCATGAAGTCCGGCCAGATGTCCGGCCGTCTGAACGGTGTACTGGTGTCGGTCGAAACCGGCAAGGCCCTGACCTACTCCCTGGAAACCCTGCAGGCGCGCGGCAAGCTGTTCGTCGAGCACGGCCAGGAAATCTACGGCGGCCAGATCATCGGTCAGAACAGCCGTGACAACGACCTGGGCGTCAACCCTACCAAGGGCAAGAAGCTCGACAACATGCGTGCTTCGGGCAAAGACGAAGTCATCGCCCTGGT
>NZ_DAMCCR010000125.1:0-10345 GCF_032058845.1 Pseudomonas sp.
AACCGCCGACCCTCTGCTTGTAAGGCAGATGCTCTCCCGGCTGAGCTAATCACCCGTGTGTAACGTTTGCTTCGCTGAGGCCGCGAAATTTACGCAGGTAGTGATGCTAAGTCAATACCCCCATTGGATTTTTTTCAAAAAACGTTGCTGAGGCAGTCAGCCCGACAACGCCCTCCACGGCCTGGAAAACGCAACGGGGCATCAAGCCCCGTCGTTTACGCGCAGACGGCCTCAGGTATAGATCATCTTGCGCGTCATACCGCCATCGACCACCCACGCCTGACCTGTGACGAAACCCGCCTGGCGCGACAGCAGCCACGCCACCAGTGCAGCCACGTCCTCCACCGTGCCCACCCGCCCCACCGGGTGCTGGGCATGCTCGCTGTCGCTGAGCGGCTCGGCCTTGCGTTGCGAAGGGTCGCGCGCATCGACCCAACCCGGGCTGACCGCATTGACGCGAATCTCCGGCCCCAGGCTCACCGCCAGGGCATGGGTCAGGGCGACCAGGCCGCCTTTGCTGGCGGCGTAGGCTTCGGTGTCGGGCTCCGACTGCTCGGCACGGGTCGAGCTGAGGTTGACGATGGAGCCGCCGTGCGCCCGCAGGTACGGTGCGCAGTGCTTGGCCAGGAGCATGGGCCCGGTGAGATTGACCGCCAGCGTGCGGTTCCATTTGGCCAGTGACAAGGTCTCCAACGGCCCGTTGTCCGGGTTGGCAATGGCCGCATTGCACACCAGCGCGTCCAGCCGTCCGAACTGCCCGAGCACCTCGGACACCCCTGCCCTGACCTGCCCCTCATCGGCTACGTCCATCAGGATGAACCAGGCATTGTCACCCAGGGCCTTGGCCACTTTCGAGCCGCGCTTGCGATCGACGTCGCTGAGCACCACCTGCCAGCCTTCGCAGATCAGCCAGGCCGCAATGCCCAGCCCGATGCCGCGGGCGGCACCGGTGACCAGGGCGACACGACCGTTGAGGTCAGGGTCGGTCTGCTGCAGTTCGATCACAGCGCGGCCAGCCCCCGCGCCAGGTCGGCCTGGATGTCGACCAGCTCTTCAAGGCCTACCGCCACGCGAATCAGGCTGTCACGGATACCGGCGGCCTCGCGCTCCTGGGGCGACAAGCGACCGTGGGAGGTGGTGGCCGGATGAGCGATGGTGGTCTTGCTGTCACCCAGGTTGGTGGTGATCGAGATCATCCGCGTCGCGTCGATGAAACGCCACGCGGCCTCCTTGCCGCCGGTGACCTCGAAGCTGACCACCGCGCCGAAGCCGCTCATCTGCCGCTTGGCCAGTTCATGCTGCGGATGGCTGAGCAGGCCTGCGTAATGCACCCGCTCGATGCCCGGCTGCTGTTCCAGCCACTGCGCCAGTGCCTGGGCGCTCTCGCAGTGCGCACGCATGCGCAGGCGCAAGGTCTCCAGACCTTTGGTGAAGATCCAGGCGTTGAACGGGCTGAGGGTTGGCCCTGCGGTGCGCAGGAAGCCCACCACTTCTTTCATGTGCTCGCTGCGCCCAGCCACCGCACCACCCATGCACCGGCCCTGGCCGTCGATGAACTTGGTGGCGGAATGGAAGACGATGTCTGCGCCCAGCTTGAGTGGTTGCTGCAGCGCCGGGGTGCTGAAGCAGTTGTCCACCACCAGCAGCGCGCCGCCGCCATGGGCGATCTCGGCCAGCGCCGGGATGTCGACCACCTCGGACAACGGATTGGACGGTGACTCGACCAGCAGCAGGCGGGTGTTGTGCTTGAGCGCCGCCTGCCACCCGGCCAGGTCGGCCAATGGCACGTAATCGACCTCCAGGCCAAAGCGCTTGAAATACTTTTCAAACAGGCTGATGGTCGAGCCGAATACGCTTTGCGACACCAGTACATGGTCGCCGGCGCTGCACATCGACATGACGATGGCCAGGATCGCGGCCATCCCGGTCGAGGTGCCGACTGCCTGCTCCGCCCCTTCCATCGCGGCCAGACGCTCTTCGAACGCCCGCACCGTCGGGTTGGTGTATCGCGAATAGACGTTGCCTGGCGTTTCGCCTGCAAACCGGGCCGCGGCATCGGCCGCGGTACGGAACACATAGCTGGAGGTCAGGAACAGCGCTTCGCTGTGCTCGGCTTCCGGCGAGCGTTGCTGGCCGGCGCGGACCGCGAGGGTGCCGAAGCCGGCCCCCTCGAGGTCACTGTCCAATCGTCCGGCATCCCATTGATCCGTCATGCCACCGCTCCCTGATCAGTTGTTGTAGAGGTCGATGATCGCGCTGACGGCCTGGTTCTGCACCTTGGCCATGTCATTGCGCGCCTGCTCGATGCGATCCAGATAGGCATCGTCGATGTCGCCGGTGACGTACTTGCCGTCGAACACCGCACAGTCGAAATGCTCGATCTTGATCTTGCCGCCACCGACCGCCTCGATGAGGTCCGGCAGGTCCTGATAGATCAGCCAGTCGGCCCCGATCAGCTCGGCGACCTGCTCGGTGGAACGGTTGTGGGCGATCAGCTCATGCACGCTGGGCATGTCGATGCCGTACACGTTCGGGTAACGCACGGCCGGGGCGGCCGAGCAGAAATACACGTTCTTGGCACCGGCTTCACGGGCCATCTGGATGATCTGCTTGCACGTGGTGCCGCGCACGATCGAGTCATCGACCAGCATGACGTTCTTGCCGCGGAACTCGAGTTCGATGGCGTTGAGCTTCTGACGTACCGATTTCTTGCGCGCCGCCTGGCCCGGCATGATGAAGGTACGGCCGATGTAGCGGTTCTTGACGAAGCCTTCGCGGAACTTCACGCCCAGGTGGTTGGCCAGCTCCAGCGCCGCAGTGCGGCTGGTGTCCGGAATCGGGATGACCACGTCGATATCATGCTCGGGGCGTTCGCGGCGGATCTTGTCAGCGAGTTTTTCGCCCATGCGCAGACGCGCCTTGTAGACCGACACGCCGTCCATGATCGAGTCAGGACGGGCCAGGTAGACATGTTCGAAAATGCACGGCTTGAGCTGCGCGTTGGTGGCGCACTGGTGCGTGTAGAGCTGGCCTTCTTCGGTGATGTACACCGCTTCACCCGGCGCCAGGTCACGGATCAGGGTAAAGCCGAGCACGTCCAGGGCCACGCTTTCCGAGGCGATCATGTATTCCACGCCATCGTCGGTGTGGCGTTGCCCGAACACCACCGGACGAATGCCGTGGGGGTCGCGGAAGCCGACGATGCCGTAGCCGGTGATCATCGCAACTACCGCATAGCCACCCACACAACGGCTGTGCACGTGAGACACCGCTGCGAAGACATCCTCTTCGGTAGGCTGCAGCTTGCCGCGCACGGCCAGCTCATGGGCGAACACGTTCAGCAACACCTCGGAATCCGAGCTGGTATTGACGTGACGAAGATCCGATTCGTAGATCTCCTTGGCCAGCTGCTGGACGTTGGTCAGGTTGCCGTTGTGCGCCAGAGTGATGCCGTAGGGCGAGTTGACGTAAAACGGCTGCGCCTCGGCGGACGTGGAGCTGCCAGCGGTTGGATAGCGCACATGGCCGATGCCCATGTGGCCGACCAGCCGCTGCATGTGGCGCTGCTGGAACACATCGCGCACCAGGCCATTATCCTTGCGCAGGAACAAGCGGCCGTCATGGCTGGTAACGATACCGGCAGCATCCTGGCCGCGGTGCTGGAGGACCGTAAGCGCGTCATACAGCGCCTGATTGACGTTCGACTTACCGACGATACCGGTGATGCCACACATGCGACGCAACCCCTACTTTGATGAATCTTGAGTGGAACGCGCTAGGGCTTCAGGGGCCCGAGCAACTGCTCCTTGAACGGAAGATCAGCGGGTGCGCTGACCCCACTGGACATCCACTGGCCGGTGAAACCCAGGATCAGGTTTTTCGACCAGTCAGCGACCAGGAGAAACTGCGGTACCAGGTGAGACTCCTGCCACCACGTGTCCTGCTCCACCGGGCCCAGGCTGAGCAGGCCCACGGTGACGACCACCAGCAGCGCACCGCGCGCCGCGCCGAACGCCATGCCCAGAAACCGGTCGGTGCCGGAAAGCCCGGTGACGCGGATCAGCTCGCCGATGAGAAAATTGAGCATGGCGCCTACCAGCAAGGTGGCGACGAAGAGAATGGTACACCCTGCAATGACCCGCGCCGAGGGCGTCTGGATATAGGGTTCGAGGTACTGCGCAAGCGCCCCCCCGAACATCCAGGCGACGGCGCCGGCCACGATCCAGATGAGCAGCGACAGGGCTTCCTTGACGAAACCGCGCTTGAGACTGATCAGTGAGGAAACGGCGATGATCGCGATGATCGCCCAGTCGACCCAGGAAAATGCCACGGAGCTGCCTGCAGAGGTTTGAGGCGGCGCATTTTATCAGAGCAGGAAGCTGGGAGTAAGCGGAATGTCAGCGCGGCGGTGGTGCACTGATCTGCCATCACCTCAGCGCGATGGCAGGTTCATGCCGCGTGTTTCAGCCGCGCTCGGGCTGGAAACGCACCACAATGCCCTTGAGCTGGTGCTGGCGATTGATCACATCGCGCAGGCGCTCGGCCTCGGCACGTTCGATCACCGGGCCGACGAACACCCGGTTGAGCCCATCGGCGCTGCGGATGTAGGCGTTGTAGCCTTGGCTGCGCAGGGTGCTCTGCAGCTTGTCGGCGCCAGGGCGACTGGACAGGCTGGCCAACTGGATCGACCAGCTCACGGACAGGCCGTTCGGATCGACCTTGGCCGTTGCGGCAGGCTTCTGCGCTGGCTGGGCTGCCGGCTGAGTGGCTGGCTGGCGTGCAGGCTCCTGAGTGGGCGCGACCTTGGCCACAGGCGCCTGCGGCTGGACCTGTGGAGAGGGCCTGATGGGTTGGCTGGGCGTTGTCACGGGCGCATTCGACTCGCTGACGACCACGGGCGCCTGTGCAGGCTCGTCCGCCAGGGCCTGCGGCTCCGGCACGGCCACCTCTTGCACCTGAACATCCTTCAGCCCGGGCGCGGCGGGTGCCTGCGGCGCCTCGACATGCACCTGGCGAATTTCGTCCTGACGGGTGAACAGCATGGGCAGAAAGACCACCGCCAATGCCACCAGCACCAGCGCACCCACGATGCGCTGCTTGACGCCTTTATCCAACACTGCCATCTCCCCCATCCTCCGGAACCTGCCGCTCGAGCCATTCAAGCGCCTGGGCAACACAGAAGAACGATCCGAACAGCAGTATCTGGTCGTCCGCGGTTGCCAGCGCGCACTGCTCTTGCAGAGCAGCATCGACGCTGGCGTAAGACTTCACCGCGGCGCCAAGGTTCGTCAGGGTTTGGGCCAGTTCTGCGGCCGGCCGGCTGCGCGGGGTGAGCAACGGCGTTACGGCCCAGCTGTCCACCAGACCCAACAGCGGCGTGACCACGCCGGCCAGGTCCTTGTCGGCCAGCAACCCGAACACCGCGCGGCGCTTGCCGGCGAGCGGGCGCTGCGCCAGCCGGGATGCCAGGTAGTGCGCAGCGTGCGGGTTATGACCGACATCGAGCAGCACTTCGACGCGCTTGCCAGCGCAGTTGACGATGCGCCGATCGAGCCGGCCCGTGACACGCGTAGCGCTCAGCGCCTGGGCGATCCGTGCAGGGTCCCACGGCAGGTCCATCAGCGCGTAGGCCTGCAGCGCCAGGGCCGCGTTGTCCATCGGCAGGTCGAGCAGCGGCACATCACGCAACTCGACGGCTTGGCCGTTGGCACGCACGCCCCGCCAGTGCCAATGCACCGCGTCGATCGCCAGATCGAACTCGCGGCCGCGCAGGGAGAACGGGCACCCCAGCTCAAGGGCCTTGTCCAGCAACGGCTGAGGCGGATCGAGATCACCACAGAGCGCAGGCTTGGCGCGACGGAAGATACCGGCTTTCTCGAACGCCACCGACTCGCGACTGTCACCCAGGTATTCGATGTGGTCGACACCAATGCTGGTGACCACGGCGATGTCGGCGTCGACCAGATTGACCGCATCCAGGCGCCCTCCCAGGCCCACTTCGAGCACCACCGCATCGAGATGGGAGCGGCTGAACAGCCAGAAGGCTGCCAGCGTGCCCATCTCGAAGTAGGTCAGGGTGATGTCGCCCCGCGCAGCCTCGACCGCCGCGAAGGCCTCGCACAGCTGCGCATCCTCAACGTCGATGTCATCGACGCGCACCCGCTCGTTGTAACGCAGCAGGTGCGGCGAGCTGTACACCCCGACTCGCAAGCCCTGGGCCTTGAGCAAGGCGGCAATGAAGGCACAGGTCGAGCCCTTGCCGTTGGTACCGGTTACCGTGACCACGCGTGGCGCAAGCGGCCCTAGCTGCAGGCGCGCCAGCACCTGCTGCGAGCGTTCCAGCCCCATGTCGATGGCGGCCGGGTGCAACTGCTCGAGGTAGGCGAGCCAGTCGCCCAGGGTGGTCGGTTTCATCACGCGACTGCAGCCACTTCCCGCGCTTGTTCCGGCGTTTCCTGACCGGTCATCTGCGCCAGCAGACGCGCCAGCCGTGGGCGCAGCTCTTCGCGGGAAATGATCAGGTCGATGGCACCGTGCTCCAGCAGGAACTCCGAGCGCTGGAAGCCCTCGGGCAGTTTTTCCCGCACGGTCTGCTCGATGACGCGTGGGCCGGCAAAGCCGATCAGTGCCTTGGGCTCACCGACGATCACGTCGCCGAGCATGGCCAGGGAGGCAGAAACACCGCCGTAGACCGGGTCAGTCAGCACGGAAATGAATGGAATGCCTTCTTCCCGCAGGCGTGCCAGGGCCGCTGAGGTCTTGGCCATCTGCATCAGGGAGATCAGCGCCTCCTGCATGCGCGCGCCGCCGGAAGCGGAGAAGCAGACCATCGGGCAACGGTGCTCGAGTGCGTAGTTGGCCGCGCGCACGAAGCGCTCGCCGACCACCGCGCCCATGGAGCCACCCATGAACGAGAACTCGAAGGCGCTGACCACGATGGGCAGGCCCATGAGGGTGCCGCTCATGGAGATCAGTGCATCGTGCTCGCCGGTCTGCTTCTGCGCAGCGGTGAGGCGATCCTTGTACTTCTTGCCGTCACGGAATTTCAGACGGTCGACCGGTTCCAGCTCGGTACCCAGCTCGGCGCGGCCTTCGGCATCCAGGAAGATGTCGATGCGCGCGCGCGCGCCGATACGCATGTGGTGGTTGCACTTGGGGCAGACGTCGAGGGTCTTTTCCAGCTCCGGGCGATACAGCACAGCTTCACAGGACGGGCACTTGTGCCACAGGCCTTCGGGTACCGAGCTTTTCTTCACCTCGGAACGCATGATCGATGGGATCAGCTTGTCTACCAACCAGTTGCTCATGCTGTCTTTCTCCAATAGTGGATGGCGGCGGGCGTAACCTGTGAAGTGGTCCGCTCGCCCCGTCCTTGAACTCAAAATTCGTCATTACAACCGTGCAGCCGCCCAGGCCGCTGCACCTCGATAAAATGGGTCGGTCCGCGCCGGTCGCAACCGGCAGGCCCCTGTCCACGACGCCGGCCCCATACCCGGCAGCCCATGGCCGCGAATGCTATGGACGATGACGCCCGGCGCCCCGTCACATTCGCCCTCAGGCGCTGCGTACCGCCTGCAGGAATGCCTGGATCTTCCCGGCATCCTTGATGCCCTTGCCCTGCTCCACCCCCCCGCTGACATCCACCGCCCACGGTTTGACCCGAGTGATGGCCTCAGCGACGTTGGCAGGCGACAGGCCGCCTGCCAACACCACCGGTTTGCTCAACTGCGCGGGAATCAACGACCAGTCGAAGGTTTGCCCTGTGCCACCCGGCACACCGGCCACATAGGCGTCGAGCAGCAGGGCGCTGGCACCGGCGTAGCGCTGGCAAGCCGCCTCCAGGTCATCGCCGGGGCGCACCCTGAGCGCCTTCATCCAGGGCCGGCCATGGCCGTCACACTGCTCCGGCGTTTCGTCGCCATGAAACTGCAGCAGGTCGAGCGGTACAGCGTCGAGAATCTCCCCCAGCTCGCAGCGCGATGCGTTGACGAACAGACCGACCGTGCTGACGAACGGCGGCAGGGCACGGATGATCGCGCGCGCCTGCTCGACGCTCACCGCCCGCGGGCTCTTGGCATAGAACACCAGGCCGATGGCATCGGCGCCGGCGTGTGCGGCGGCAAGCGCATCCTCGACACGGGTGATTCCACAAATCTTGCTGCGAACGTTGCTCATAAGCGGCGAACCCTGGCAAATGCAGGGGCGGATAGTAGCAAAGGAAGCCAGCTCCGTCAGTCGGCCAGTGCTTCATACCCCGTCAAGAAGTGTGGGCCGATGTATCGCTGCGGCAGCACATAAGGCTCGGGGTATTCGACCTGCACCAGATACAGCCCATAGGGATGGGCCGTCACGCCGCCGGCACGGCGGTCGCACCCTTCCAGCACCTCCCGCGCCCAGGCCACGGGACGATCGCCGGCGCCAATGGTCATCAGCACTCCGGCGATGTTGCGCACCATGTGATGGAGAAACGCCGTGGCACGGATGTCGATCACGATCATGCGGCCATGACGGGTCACGCGCAGGTGGTGAATGTGCTTGATCGGCGACTTGGCCTGGCACTGGCTGGCGCGAAAGGCGCTGAAGTCATGGGTACCCAGCAGGCATTGCGCGGCCTCGGCCATGCGTTGCACATCCAGAGGGCGATGATTCCAGGTCACTTCCTCGGCCAGATGAGCCGGCCGAATCGGGTCGTTGTAGATCACATAGCGGTAGCGTCGCGCGTTGGCCTTGAAGCGGGCATGAAAATCTGCAGGCATGGGTTGGGCCCAGCTGACGCTGATGTCGTGAGGCAGGTTGTAGTTGGTGCCCATGGTCCAGGCACGCTCGTCGCGCACGACACGGGTATCGAAGTGCACCACCTGACCACAGCCATGCACACCGGCGTCGGTGCGTCCGGCGCAGAGTACCGTGATGGGCTCGTTGGCGACCTTCGACAAGGCCTGCTCCAAGGCCTGCTGAACACTGGCCACACCGCTGGCCTGGCGCTGCCAGCCGCGGTAGCGCGAGCCCTTGTATTCAACGCCCAAGGCGATTCGGGTCAAACCTTCGGCGGCCGATTCGGCCGCGTCGTTGGCGGAGATGTTCAAGAAAAACGGACCTGTAGCTGAAACAAGGGCGCGATTGTATCAGGGCTGCGCGGCCGGGAAATGCCTGCCCGGCACGTCAGTGCCGGCACCGATTCAGCCTGGCAGGCGAACCGGCGCCGCACAGGCGCCTCAGGCGAGTCGCGAGAGCAACGCCTTGGCCTCTTGCCGCTGCCCGTCGTCGCCATCCTTGAGCACCTCGTCGAGGATGTCCCGGGCGCCCTGGCTGTCGCCCATGTCGACATAGGCGCGGGCCAGGTCAAGCTTGGTGGTGACCTCATCGGTGCCGGAGAAGAAGTCGAAGTCCAGGTCATCGACGGGGTCATCCGCCTGAGCCATGCCAGTGTCCAGCGGTGGCGACTCCAGGTCCTGGGACAGCTTGTTCAGCTCGGCATTGACGTCGTCGACTTCGGAAGCGAAGTTGCGCGCCGCCGGGGAGTCGTCATCCAGCGACATCGACAGGTCGAAGTCGTCCGAAAGATCGGCCGCAGGTGCCGCCGCGCCTGCCGTAGCGGCGGCTGCGGAAGTCTCGGCGACATCCAGGTCGAAGTCGTCCAGCCGGTCGTCCGCCTGGGCCGATGCCTCGCCCACAGGCTGCAGTGCCTCCAGCTGTGCCTGGGCCAGAAGCGTTTCGAAGTCATCGTCGTCGTGCTCGGCCAGGCCCGGTTCCACCGCATCCTGGGTGCCGAGTGCCGGCCCGAAGTCGGCAACCGGTTCGACCGCCGCAAGGCGGCTATCGACGGCGGTACGGTCGCTGACGGCTGGCGCCGGCTTGTCCAGGCTCAGGTCGAAGTCCTGGTCCAGCGACGCGGGCTCGATCGGATCGAGCGGGCCGTCGAGATCAAGCGACAGGTCCTGGGTGGGTGCGGCTTGCGCCTGGGTGGCAGCGGAGGGCTGCTCGTCCAGCAGGCCTTGCACGTACTGCTCATCCATCTCTGCCGCCAACGCCGCCGCACTCAAGCCGGTCGCCAGCGCCAGCATGGCCGGATAGCGCGACTTCAAGGCGTCGACTTCGGCGCGGTGAAACTCGTCATTGGGCAGTTGCTGCTCGTGCCCGGAAAACGCGTCCTGATCGCCTTGGCGGGCATAGACCTGCATCAGCAGCAGGCGCGCATCGCTGCGACGGGGGTAGGCTTCGACCAGCGGCTCGAGCACCTGGGTGGCCTGGTTGAGCTGACCCGCCCTGAGGTGCTGCTGCGCCTGGGCGATGCCTTGAGCGACCGGATCCTGTTCGGCAACGGGGGTGGCGGCGCCCTGGGCGG
>NZ_DAMCCR010000126.1:0-10336 GCF_032058845.1 Pseudomonas sp.
TACGCACGGTGGTGTGAGAGGACGGCGGATGTGAATCCGCCTCCTACTCGATCCTTTGATTCAGGAATTTCTTCACGGTTAAATAAGTAATTTCCTATATCTCCGGCGCGAAACGCTTCCTAAAGTGACGGGCTTTTCCGGCCGCGCGTGCGGCGTCGCGGAGCGACTCATGAACCGGCTCACCGTTCTCATTCATCAACAGCACCCGTTTCACCAGATCACCTTGCACCAGGCCTGCAACGCCCAGGGCATCTTTCGCGTGCGGCTGGTCAACGACCTGCTCACTGCACCCCTGTCGCTGCAAGCTCCCAGCCCCGCCGACCTGCTGATTCTCGACCAGGCCATGCCGGCCCGCTCCGGCAAGGTGCTGCTTGATCGGCTGCGCAGTGCACCTGCTACCCCGGCGTTGCTGTTTGTCGGCAAGCCGCAGGCCAAGCGCCCGGATTTTGCGCGTCTGGCCCGCGAGCGTGGGCTGTGGGTGTTGGGTGAGCTGACCTGGCCGTTGTCGGCACCGGCGCTCAGTCTGGCGCTGCGACGGCTGAACGGCATCACCCGTCCGTTGGGGCAGCAGCCCGCTTAGGCTGCGGGGTACAGAACTTTCCGCTTCGCTTGCAGGTCAGTACGTCTGTATCCAACAGAACAAGCGAGTACGCCGGATGGAACGAATCTGCAGACTGCTCAACGATGCCTTGACCCCTTATCACACCCGGCTGGGCGAAGAAGACGCCCGTGGCCAGCGCCTGCTCACCGTTCTCGATGACCACGGCGGGCACGTCCTCAGCCGCGCGGTCAGCCCCTATCAGTTGCAGGACCACCGCATGCTGGTCGATCTGGTCGACGGTTTGCACCGCGACCTGCAGATCGCCGAAGGGCGTTTGCAGCCCTGTGTCATCGCCGCCGCGCAACAGTGCAAGGTCGCGCAGGGAACCTTCGCCTGAGGTTGCCGTCAGATCATTCAAGGGTCGTCGGTCGTTGCTTTGCTCCGGTACCGACAGGGCGGCCACGCAAAGCCCAAGGTTGGCTTTGACTTCAACCCCGGTCGGTTACCCCAGCGACCGGGGTTTCTTTTGCCTGCAGTTTGCGAGGCGCTATTGGCCGGCCTCAGATCGCGCCACTGCTTCGCAACCGGGCAATCGTCGCCGCGTCGTAGCCCAGGGCTGTCAGCACGGTATCGGTGTGTTCACCCAACGCCGGCCCCACCCACTCGGTGCCGCCCGGGGTTTCCGAGAGCTTGGGCACGATGCCGGGCATCTTGAACGGCTTGCCGTCGGGGAGGGTGGCCTGCAGCAGCATGTCGCGGGCCAGAAATTGCGGATCACTGAACATGTCTTCAGCCGAAAAGATGCGGCTGGCTGGCACCTCGGCCGCCGTCAGTGCGCGCATCACCTCGTCCAGCGCCAAGCCATTGACCCAGCGGTCGATCACGCCATACAGCTCGTCGCGGCGCAGGTCGCGCCCATCGTTGCTGGCCAGGGTTGGGTCCTCGGCAAGGTCCGGGCGACCCAGTGCGTGCATCAGCCGCTTGAAGATGGCGTCACCGTTGGCGCCGATCTGCACGTGCCGGCCATCGGCGCTGGTGTGGATGCATGAGGGTGTGATGCCCGGCATGATGTTGCCGGTGCGCTCGCGGATGAAACCGAACACATCGAATTCCGGCACCATGCTTTCCATCATGGCGAAGATGGCTTCGTACAGCGCCACGTCCACCACTTGCCCGCCACCGCCATTGACCTCGCGATGACGCAAGGCCATCAACGCTCCGATCACGCCCCATAGCGCGGCAATCGAGTCACCGATGGAAATGCCCGTGCGCACCGGCGGGCGATCGGCGAAGCCGGTGATATAGCGCAGGCCGCCCATGGATTCGCCCACCGCGCCAAACCCTGGCTGATCCTTCATCGGCCCGGTCTGGCCGAAGCCCGACAGGCGCACCATCACCAGGCGCGGATTGAGCGCATGCAGCACATCCCAGCCCAGGCCGAGCTTTTCCAGCACGCCGGGGCGGAAGTTCTCGATCAGGATGTCAGCCTCGCTGAGCAGGCGCTTGAGCACCTCGCGCCCTTCTTCGTGCTTGAGGTTGAGGGTCAGCGACTGTTTGTTGCGCGCCTGCACGAACCACCACAGCGAGGTGCCTTCATAGAGTTTTCGCCACTTGCGCAGCGGATCGCCGCCATCCGGGGATTCCACCTTGATCACCTCGGCGCCGAATTCAGCGCAGATGCGTGAGGCGAAAGGGCCGGCGATCAGGGTGCCGAGTTCGATGACCTTGAGGCCGGCGAGGGGTTTGCTGGGCGTAGACATGCGACGTTCCATGGCGGCGGGGCAGAGCGGGGGTTTTATCACAGGCGGCAGTGACCCGATAGCGCCTGCCACTGGGTCAGCGGAGCGCCGTTGAGGGCTGGGATCGGTTAGACTGGCGGACTTTTTCGACACCGAGCACGAAGCCCTTCCTATGGCCCAGCCGTCCACGACCTACAAATTCGAACTGAACCTGACCGACCTCGACCGCGGCGTATACGAAAGCGTGCGTCAGACCATTGCCCGCCACCCTTCGGAAACCGAGGAGCGTATGACCGTGCGCTTGCTGGCCTACGCGCTCTGGTACAACGAGCAGTTGTCGTTTGGCCGTGGTCTGTCAGACGTGGATGAAGCGGCATTGTGGGAAAAGAGCCTGGACGACCGCATCCTGCACTGGATCGAAGTCGGCCAGCCCGATGCCGAGCGCCTCACCTGGTGTTCACGGCGCACCGAGCGGACCAGTTTGCTGGCCTATGGCAGCCTGCGTGTCTGGGAGACCAAGGTGATCGGCGCGGTGAAGTCGCTGAAGAACCTCAACATCGCGGCCGTGCCGCAAGAAGTGCTGGAAGTCCTGGCCAAGGACATGCCACGCACCATCAAGTGGGACGTGATGATCAGCGAGGGCACGGTGTTCGTCACCGATGACCGCGGCCAGCACGAAGTGCAACTGCAATGGCTGCTCGGTGAGCGCGGCTGACCTGACTTTCCCCTGATTACCGAAGACCCCATGCGTATCGAACCTCGAGCATTGCCTTCGCCGTTGCCTGTGCTGGGCAACCTGCCACCCTTGCTGACCCGCCTGTATGCCGCCCGCGGCGTACAGAGTGAAGCCGAACTGGACAAGAGCCTGGCGCGGCTGCTGCCCTATCAGCAGCTCAAGGGGATCGACGCTGCGGTCGAGCTGCTGGTCGAGGCCATCGACCAGGGCCAGCGGCTGCTGATCGTCGGTGACTTCGACGCCGACGGCGCCACGGCCAGCACCGTGGGGGTGCTGGGATTACGCCTGCTGGGTGCGGCACACGTCGATTACCTGGTGCCCAACCGCTTCGAGTACGGCTACGGGCTGACCCCGGAGATCGTTGCCGTCGCGCTGCAGCGTCAACCGCAGCTGCTGATCACCGTGGACAACGGCATTTCCAGCGTTGAAGGCGTGGCGGCAGCCAAGGCTGCGGGGCTCAAGGTGCTGGTCACCGACCACCACTTGCCAGGGCCGCAGTTGCCCGACGCCGACGCCATCGTCAATCCAAACCAGCCGGGCTGCGAATTCCCCAGCAAGGCGCTGGCCGGCGTCGGTGTGATCTTCTACGTGCTGATGGCCTTGCGTGCGCGCCTGCGCAGCCTCGGCCGTTACGCGCAGCAGCCACAGCCGAACATCGGCGAGCTGCTCGATCTGGTGGCCCTGGGCAGCGTGGCTGACGTGGTGCCGCTCGATGCCAACAACCGCATCCTCGTCCACCAGGGCCTGGAGCGGATCAGGGCAGGCCGCGCGCGACCGGGGCTCAAGGCCATCCTGGAGGTGGCGCGGCGTGATCACAGCCGCCTTAACTCTACTGACCTGGGCTTCATCCTGGGCCCGCGGTTGAACGCCGCAGGCCGGCTGGACGACATGAGCCTGGGCATCGAATGCCTGCTCTGCGAAGACGCCGCCACGGCGCTCGACATGGCCCAGCAACTGGACGGTCTCAACCAGGATCGCAAGAGCATCGAGCAAGGCATGCAGCGCGAGGCGCTGGCCCAGCTCAAGGACATTGCCGTCGAGACCCTGCCCTATGGCCTGTGCCTGTTCGACGCCGACTGGCACCAAGGCGTCATCGGCATCCTCGCCTCGCGCCTGAAAGAGCGCTATCACCGGCCAACCATTGCCTTCGCCGACGCTGGCGACGGGTTGCTCAAGGGCTCGGCGCGCTCGGTTCAGGGGTTTCACATCCGCGATGCGCTAGACGCCGTTGCGGCTCGCCATCCTGATCTGATCAGCAAGTTCGGCGGGCATGCCATGGCTGCCGGTCTGACCCTGCCCGCCGAACACTTTCCGGCGTTTTCCCAAGCCTTCGACGACGAAGTGCGCCGGCAGCTGGTCGAGGAAGACCTTACCGGGCGGCTGCTGTCCGACGGCAGCCTGGCGGTGGAGGAATTTCATCTGGAGCTGGCCCGCGCGCTGCGCAATGCCGGGCCCTGGGGCCAGCATTTTCCGGAGCCGCTGTTCCACGGTGTGTTCCAGCTGGTGGAGCAGCGCATCGTCGGTGAGCGTCATCTGAAGGTGGTGCTGAAGAGCGAATGCGGCGCCGTGCGCCTGGACGGCATTGCCTTCGGCGTGGATCGCGAGATCTGGCCCAATCCGACCGTGCAATGGGTGGAGCTGGCCTACAAGCTCGACGTCAACGAGTTCCGGGGCAACGAAAGCGTGCAATTGCTGATTGCCCATATCGAGCCTCGCTGAGGGCGTTGGGCGGCCTGAGAATCGCACCGCTCAGGGCTCGCGCGGCGAATCAGTGGGAACCATTGCCCAGGGCAAACTGGTCTAGTCTCAGAGACGTGGTACCGGATCCAGGCTGCATATGAGCGTCCGGGCCGCATTACCCTTGGAGTCCTGGGAGGTCTTTCCATGAGCCTGCTGCTAGAGCCCTACACCCTGCGTCAGTTGACCTTGCCCAACCGCATCGCCGTGTCCCCCATGTGCCAGTATTCCGCTGCCGATGGCCTGGCCAACGACTGGCACCTGGTGCACCTGGGCAGCCGCGCTG
The DNA here is from genome assembly GCF_032058845.1 of Pseudomonas sp. Taxonomy (GTDB): domain Bacteria; phylum Pseudomonadota; class Gammaproteobacteria; order Pseudomonadales; family Pseudomonadaceae; genus Aquipseudomonas. The sequence goes on from NZ_DAMCCR010000126.1 coordinate 5,040, forward strand.
TAGGCGGCGCCGGGTTGATCATCACCGAAGCCACGGCCGTCACCGCCGATGGCCGGATCACGGCTGGCGACCTTGGCCTGTGGTGTGACGAGCAGATCGCGCCGCTGCAGCGCATCACCCGCTTCATCACCGCCCAGGGCGCCGTGCCGGGTATTCAGCTGGCCCATGCCGGTCGCAAGGCCAGCACCCATCGGCCCTGGATTGGCAAGCATGGCAGCGTGCCCCAGGAGGAGGGCGGCTGGCAGCCGGTCGGGCCTTCGCCCATTGCATTCGATCCCGAACACACCGCGCCGCGGGCGCTGTCCGAGCACGAGATCGCCGAGATCATCCAGGCCTTTACCGACGCCGCGCGCCGCGCGTTGACGGCGGGTTTCAAGGTGGTCGAAGTGCACGCCGCCCATGGCTACCTGTTGCACCAGTTCCTCTCGCCGCTGAGCAACCAGCGTCGGGATAGCTATGGCAGCTGCTTTGAAAACCGCATTCGCCTGACGCTTGAGGTGACTCAGGCCGTGCGCGATGTGTGGCCTGCCGAGCTGCCACTGTTCGTACGCGTGTCGGCCACCGACTGGGTCGAAGACGGTTGGAACCCTGATGAAACCGTGGAGCTGGCGCGACGTTTGCGGGCCATTGGCGTCGATCTGATCGATGTCTCATCGGGCGGCACCTCGGCCAATGCCGAGATCCCTACAGGGCCTGGCTACCAGACGCGGTTCGCCGAGCGGGTACGCAAGGAATCGGAAATGGCCACCGGTACCGTGGGCATGATTACCGAACCGGCTCAAGCCGAACACATCCTGCGCACCGGCCAGGCGGACCTGATATTCCTCGCCCGCGAGCTGCTGCGCGACCCGTACTGGCCGCTGCATGCCGACGATGACCTGGGCGGGCACAAGGCAACCTGGCCCGCGCAGTATCAACGTGCGACCAGCCGGGCCAGCCCGATTCATGAATCCGATTTGCGTGACTGAGGAGCGCGCAGCGCAGGGTGGGTTCACCGCTCATCACGCTGAGGCGAGCTGACGGCCGGCCGCGTCTAGCCCGATCGAGCCCGATCGAGCCCCCACCCTGGCGGACCCCCTGCGCCCCCTGGAGCGGCGGTCCGGCGTTCCGGTCCGTCGCGATGGGCGGCGCAGCCGCCCTAAAGCTTCCACCTCGATAACCTTGCCTATGCACGCGCAACTGCAAACGCACGCAGCGCCGAGTAACATCCCGTCTCAAATCCCCTGACCGCTCGCCGGCCATCGCTGAACCGCCTTCGACACCTGCCAGTCTCACCCTGAGTACCCTTCCCCGTTCTCGGAGACACCGGCATGAACACCCGCGGCTTGCTCGACCAATTGCTCAAATCCGGCCAGGACCTGCTTAAACAGCACGCCGGCAAAACACCGGGTGCCTCATCCGGTTCCAGCTCCGGTTCCGGCCTGGGTGGCCTGTTGTCCGGCATGGGCGGTGGAGCCCTGGGCGCGGGGGCGTTGGGCGCACTTCTGGGCAACAAGCGAACCCGCAAGGCAGGCGGCAAGGCCGTCAGCTACGGCGGTCTGGCCGCGCTCGGCATGCTGGCCTACAAGGCTTATGGTGCCTGGCAGGCCAGTCAGGCCAACGCCAACCAAGCCAACGGTAACCAGGCCAATCAGGCCTATCAGACCACCCCCAACCAGGCCCCTCAGGCCGATTCGACGAGTTCCGCCAATGCCGTCGCTTCCCACTCAGCCAACCCCGACAGTGCCCCACCCCGCGAACCGCAAACCCTCGACCGCGTACCCGCCGACCAGGCCGAACAACATTGCCAGGCCGTGCTGCAGGCACTGGTCGCTGCCGCCAAGGCCGATGGCCATGTCGATGAGCGCGAGCGCGCGTTGATCGAGGGTGAATTCAGCCGCTTGGACAGCGACCCTGAACTGCACCAGTGGCTGCAAGCCGAACTGGCCAAACCGCTGGACCCGACCGAAGTGGCGCAAGCGGCCAGGACCCCGGAAATGGCCGCCGAGATGTTCCTGGCCAGCCTGATGATGGTCGATGAGGAGAACTTCATGGAGCGTGCCTACCTGGACGAGCTGGCCCGGCAATTGCGCCTGGACCCCGGCCTTCGCCACGAGCTGGAAGCCCAGGCCCGGCTCGCCGGTGCCCAGCAAGCTGGCTAAATGCTATTTATGTAGGCAAGGACGCCATTGTTACCGGAACTTCTCCCGCAATTGCGTAGGAAGCCTAGGCTATACTCGTGCGATTTCCCCGCTTGTAGGGTATCCCTGAGGGCTGAACGTGAAGAACTGGACCATGCGCCAACGGATTCTGGCGAGTTTCGCCGTGATCATCGCCATCATGCTGCTGATGATCGTGGCAGCTTATTCCAAGCTGGTGGCCATCGAGTCCAGCGAAGAGGCGGTCGGCTCCGACAGCATTCCCGGGGTGTACTACAGCTCGATGATCCGCAGCGCCTGGGTCGACAGCTACGTCAGCACGCAGCAGCTGGTCGGGCTGTCGCGCCACCGCGAGGTCACCACGGCCGACGCGGAGATGTTCAAGGCCTTCGACGAGCGTCTTCATCAGTCGATGAGCAGTTACCAGCAGACCATCCGCACCCTCGAAGACCGCGCCAGTTTCGACGCCTTCGTAGTGATGCAGCAGCGCTACGTGGAGCTGATCGGGCAAGTGCTCCAGGCCTACCGTGAGCAGAACTTCGTCGAGGCCGAGCGGCTGATCATCGAGGTCCTGACCCCGGCCTGGGCCGAAGGCCGCAAACACCTCAACGATGTCATCGAACGCAACCGTGACCGCGCCAACGACGCCTCCAACGACATCGTCGCAGCAGTGGCCACGGCCAAGGTCAGCATGATCGTCTCGCTGGCGCTGGCGATCATCGCTGCGGGCATCTGCGGCTTGCTGCTGATGCGCGCGATTTTCGACCCCATGCAGAAAATCGTCATGGCGCTCGACCGCCTGCGCTCAGGCGACCTGAGCATGCGCCTGGACCTGGCGCGGCGTGACGAGTTCGGCGCCATCGAGACCGGCTTCAACGAAATGGCCGAGTCGCTCGCCAGCCTGGTGTCCCAGGCCCAGCGCTCGTCGGTGCAGGTGACCACCTCGGTGACCGAGATCGCCGCCACCTCCAAGCAGCAGCAGGCCACCGCCACCGAAACCGCCGCCACCACCACCGAGATCGGCGCAACCTCGCGCGAGATCGCCGCCACCTCGCGCGATCTGGTGCGCACCATGAGCGAAGTGACCAGTGCCGCCGACCAGGCGTCGAGCCTGGCCGGTGCCGGTCAGCAGGGCGTGGCACGCATGGAAGACACCATGCACCAGGTGATGGGCGCCGCCGAACTGGTCAATGCCAAGCTGGGCATCCTCAATGAGAAGGCCGGCAACATCAATCAGGTGGTGGTGACCATCGTCAAGGTTGCCGACCAGACCAACCTGCTCTCGCTCAATGCCGCCATCGAGGCGGAAAAAGCCGGGGAGTATGGTCGCGGTTTTGCCGTGGTAGCGACTGAAGTGCGCCGCCTGGCTGACCAGACCGCTGTAGCGACCTATGACATCGAACAGATGGTGCGCGAGATCCAGTCGGCCGTATCGGCGGGGGTCATGGGCATGGACAAGTTCTCCGAGGAGGTGCGCCGCGGCATGTTCGAGGTGACCCAGGTCGGCGAACAGCTCACGCAGATCATCCAGCAGGTGCAAGCCTTGGCACCGCGCGTGCTGATGGTCAATGAGGGCATGCAGGCCCAGGCCACCGGCGCCGAGCAGATCAATCAGGCGCTGGCCCAGCTCAGCGATGCCAGTACCCAGACCGTGGAATCCCTGCGCCAGGCCAGCTTCGCCATCGACGAACTGAGCCAGGTCGCCGCAGGCCTGCGCGGCGGTGTTTCGCGGTTCAAAGTCTGACCGGCCATGAGCGACTCGAGTGATCGCGTGGCGCCGCAGCGCCCAGGCAAGGGCACGTTGTACCTGCTGTTTCGGCTCAAGGCCGAGCGCTTTGCCCTGGATGTGCACGAAGTGATCGAGGTGCTGCACCATCGTCCGCTCAAGCCCATTGCCCAGGCGCCGGCGTGGGTCGCAGGCGTGTTCGCCCATCGCGGCGTGCTGATCCCGGTTATCGACCTTGCGCAACTGACCTTTGCCACGCCCTCGCTGCAGCGCACCAGCACCCGCCTGGTGCGGGTGCATTACCGGCCCGGCGACGGACGTGACCTGCAACTGGGGCTGATCCTCGAACAGGCCAGCGAGACCTTGCGCTGCCATGCCGACGACTTCCAGCCCTATGGCCTGGACAACCCCGAGGCGGCCTACCTGGGCCCGGTGCGCCAGGACGAGCGTGGCCTGGTACAACGCATCCAGATTGCCGACCTGCTGCCCGAGGCCGTGCGCCAGTTGCTGTTCCCGCTGGATGGCCGCGAGGTGCCAGCATGAACGACAACCGTTTCTTCCGTTTCCTGCAGGTGCGCATCGGCCTGGACGTCGAATCGGTCGGCGCCGGCATGGTCGAGCGAGCGTTGCAGCAGCGTTGCCTGGCGATTCAGGCCCGTGACCTGGATGACTACTGGCTGCACCTGCAACAGTCGGCGGTCGAGCAACAGGCGCTGATCGAGGCGGTGATCGTTCCGGAGACCTGGTTCTTCCGCTACCCCGACTCGTTCGCCGCCCTGGTGACCCTGGCCCGCAAGTGCCTGGCCGAGCGCAGCCCGAGCCGCCCATTGCGCCTGCTAAGCCTGCCCTGCTCGACCGGCGAAGAACCCTACTCGATCGCCATGGCCTTGCTCGACAGCGGCCTTGCGCCCAGCAGCTTCAGCATCGATGCGATGGACATCAGCCCGGTGTCGATCGCCAAGGCCGAGCAGGCGCTGTATGGCCGCAACTCGTTCCGCGGCGCCGATGTGGCATTCCGCGAGCGGCACTTCAGTGAAGACGAAGACGGCCAGCACCTGCACCCGCGCGTGCGTGCGCAGGTCACCTTGCAGGTCGGCAATGTGCTTGACCCTGCGCTGCAGGCGCGTGACGGGCAGTACGATTTCGTCTTCTGCCGCAACCTGCTGATCTATTTCGACCTGCCCACCCAACAGCGCGTGTTCGAGGTGCTCAAGCGCCTGATGCAACCCCAGGGCGTGCTGTTCATCGGCCCGGCCGAAGGCAGCCTGCTGGCGCGCCTGGGCATGCGTCCGGTGGGCATTGCGCAGTCGTTCGCCTACGTGCGCCAGGAACCGCCAGCGCGGGTGCTGCCCACGGCATCTGCGGGTCTGCCCAGGTCGACCGCGCTGGCCGCCCCGTTCTCGTCAACGCCGCCAGCGCCTGCCACCGCGTCC
>NZ_DAMCCR010000127.1:0-10284 GCF_032058845.1 Pseudomonas sp.
CGCGCTGGCGGCAGACACCGCCAAGGCGCTGCAAGCGCCGCTGGACGACCTGCAGGTCAACTGGACGGTCGGTGTGCGCAGCGGCGACACCCGCGCTGCCGAACGCGCCCGGCAAGCCCGGCGCCTGCCCTCGGCACTGATCACCACACCCGAAAGCCTCACCCTGCTGCTGACCCGCGCCCAGGCCGAGCAGGATTTCGCCAGCCTGCGCATGGTGGTGGTGGACGAATGGCACGAGCTGCTGGGCAACAAGCGCGGTGTGCAGTTGCAGCTGGCCCTGGCACGGCTGCGCCGGTGGCAACCGGGGCTGGTGGTGTGGGGGCTGTCAGCGACCCTGGGCAACCTCGACCATGCACGCGAAGTGCTGTTGCCGGGTGGCGGCGAGCTGGTCGAAGGCCGGCAGGACAAGCGACTGGACGTCGATACGTTGCTGCCGCCCGATATCGAACGCTTCCCATGGGCCGGGCACATGGGCCTGAAGCTGTTGCGTCAGGTCGTCGAGCAGATCGAGTCGAGCAGCAGTTGCCTGGTGTTCACCAACACCCGCGCGCAGTCCGAGCTGTGGTACCAGGCCGTGCTCGATGCACGACCCGACTGGGCAGGGTTGATCGCGCTGCATCACGCTTCGCTGGCACGCGACACTCGCGACTGGGTCGAACGCAGCCTCAAGGAAGGCTCGCTGAAAGCGGTGATCTGCACCTCCAGCCTCGACCTTGGCGTGGATTTCCTGCCCGTGGAACGGGTGTTGCAGATCGGTTCGACCAAGGGCATCGCGCGCCTGGTGCAGCGTGCCGGGCGTTCCGGTCATGCGCCTGGCCGCCCTTCGCGCATCACCTTGGTGCCCACCCATAGCCTGGAGCTGGTGGAGGCTGCGGCGGTCCGTCAAGCCTTGGCGCAAGGGCATCTAGAGGGGCGCCAGTCACCCCGGTTGTGCATGGATGTGCTGGTCCAGCACCTGGTGAGCATGGCCTTGGGCAGTGGTTTCGTGGCCGAGGAGCTGCTCGCCGAAGTCCGCAGTACCTGGGCCTTTCACGAGCTGCGCGACAGCCAATGGCAATGGGCGCTGAACTTCGTCCGTCATGGCGGCGATTCGCTCACGGCCTACCCTGATTACCAACGCGTGGACCTGCACCCGGACGGGCGCTGGCGAGTGGTCAGCGAACGGCTGGCGCGGCGCCATCGCATGGGCATCGGCACCATCGTCAGCGACGCCACCCTGCAGCTCAAATACTGGAGCAAGGGCGGCGGCGGCAAGCAGTTGGGGAGTGTCGAGGAATCGTTCATCGCGCGCCTGAAACCCGGCGACGCCCTGGTGTTCGGCGGCCGCGTGCTGGAGCTGGTTCGTGTCGAGAACATGACCGCCTACGTGCGCCGCAGCACGGCACGCAAAGCCGCAGTGGCACGCTGGAGCGGCGGGCGCATGCCGTTGTCCAGTGAGTTGGCCCAGGCACTGGTGGAACAACTCGATGCCGCCGCACACGGGCGCTTCGAAGGCCCGGAGATGCGTGCGGTCAGGCCGCTGCTGATGTTGCAGGCCAGTTGGTCAGCATTGCCTACCGTCGCGACCCTGCTGGCTGAAACGCTGTCGACCCGCCAAGGCTCGCACCTGTTCCTCTACCCATTTGGCGGGCGCATGGCCAACCTGGGCCTGGCGAACCTGATCGCCTGGCGGGTCAGCCAGGCACAACCACTGTCGATTTCCATCGCGGTCAACGACTACGGTTTCGAGCTGCTCAGCCCGAGCACGGTCGATTGGGCAGCTTACCTGCCCATGGCGCTATCCACAGAGAACCTGCTCGACGATGTCACTGCCAGCCTGAATGCCGGCGAAATGGCCCTGCGGCGCTTTCGCGAAATCGCCCAGATCGCCGGGCTGGTGTTTGGCGGCTATCCAGCAGCGCAAAAAAGCATGCGGCAGATCCAGGCCTCCAGCGGACTGTTCTATGAAGTGTTTCGCAAGCACGATGCGCACAATCTGTTGCTCGGCCAGGCCCGTGACGAGGTGCTGCGTGAGGAACTCGACATCGATCGTCTGAACGGCCAGCTGCAGCGCATAGGCGGCCTGCGCCTGGACCTGCATGAACTGAAACGGCCAAGCCCATTGGCCTTCGCACTACTCGTAGAAGGATTACGCGACACGATGAGCAGTGAAAAACTCGCCGACCGCATTGCGCGCATGGTGGCTGATCTGGAGAAGGTAGCCGACCGTGGATGAGCTGTTGCACGCTGCCCCCCTGGCAGACCCGCTGACGGCTGTCGGCGAATACCAGGTCATCGAACACTGTGGCGAAACACTCTGGCTGCTGCCTGAAAAAGCCGTGTACTGGCCTGCGCAAAAAGCGCTGTTGGTCGCCGATGTGCACATTGGCAAGGCAGCCAGCTACCGCGCGCTGCATCAGCCGGTGCCGCGTGGCACCACCCAGGCCACGCTGGCTCGGCTCGATGCCTTGCTGAGGCACTATGCGTGCGAGCGGCTGATCGTACTGGGGGATTTCCTGCACGCCCGCACCGGCCGCGCGCCCGCCACGTTGGCGCGCCTGCAGACCTGGCGAGACACGCACGCGCACATCGACATGATTCTGGTGCGCGGCAACCACGACAAGCACGCCGGCGACCCGCCGCGCGCGCTGAACATCGAGGTGGTGGAAGAGCCCTGGATGCTGGGCCCCTTCGCCCTGCAGCATGAACCTGATCCGCACGCGCAGCGCCCGGTGTTGGCCGGCCACGTGCATCCGGCCTATGTACTGCGCGGAAGGGGCCGGCAACGGCTGCGCCTGCCCTGCTTCGTGATGGATGCCAAGGTCAGCCTGTTGCCGGCCTTCGGCGAATTCACCGGCGGCTGGACCATCGACAGACAGGCAGGCGCCCGCCTGTTCGTGACGGGCGCTGGCAGGGTCTGGAAGGTCGCCGGCTGATCAGGCCATCGGGGTGGGAGGCGGCTCGTCCGGACTCGTGGGCACACCTGGCGGCGTGGGCTCGATGGGGGCCGGATCCGGATCCGGCTGACCGGGCACGCCACCGAGGTAATGCGGCATTGGCGGCACTGGCGGATGGGCCAACAGTGACCACACAGGCGCGCCAATCTGGTTAGGCTGTAGACCCGCCAGCTTCGCACTGACAGCAGCATGGAGTTTCATAGGCTTCTCCTGTCGAGCGCCGCCGCGCATTATGCGCGAGCAGCGTTACTGACTGATTGGAGTGCCTTGCGCGGAAACAATTCCCCGCAGGTGCGCAGATCAGGTGCGCGGCAGGGTTACGCCGCGCTGGCCCTGGTATTTGCCGCCGCGATCCTTGTAGGACACTTCGCATTCTTCGTCTGATTCGAGGAACAGCATTTGCGCTACGCCTTCATTGGCATAGATCTTCGCCGGCAGCGTGGTGGTATTGGAAAATTCGAGGGTCACGTGGCCTTCCCACTCCGGTTCCAGCGGGGTCACGTTGACGATGATGCCGCAGCGCGCATAGGTGCTCTTTCCCAGGCAGATGGTCAGGACATTGCGCGGAATGCGGAAGTACTCGACCGTGCGGGCCAGGGCGAACGAGTTGGGTGGAATGATGCACACGTCGCTTTTGACATCGACGAAACTGCCAGCATCGAAGTTCTTCGGGTCGACGGTGGCAGAGTTGATGTTGGTGAAGACCTTGAATTCATCGGCACAGCGCACGTCGTAGCCATAGCTGGAAACGCCGAAGGAAATGACCCGGCTGCCTTCGTCACCGCGCATCTGGCGCTCGACAAACGGCTCGATCATGCCGTGTTCCTGTGCCATGCGGCGAATCCACTTGTCCGATTTGATGCTCATGGCGGGGTGTCCTGAAGGTGCGAAAAGAAAACGAGGTGCGCATCTTACCGGTCCCGGCGCCAGGGTTAAAGTTTCACGCCCGGCCCCACGGGACATGTGGCCTGAGCCGTCGGTCGCGATCAATCCCGACAATGCGCACTCAGACCATTGGCAGGCCGTACAAAGTGGGTTATGGTGTCTTCACTGTGCTGCACGTGACACCGAGAACTCTAGTTAGATGCACGATTTCCATCTGCCCATCGCTGAATTTTCCTACTCTTTGCACTCAGTCCGGCCAGGGCAATTCCTGTGCCGAAATCAACTTTGTCCAAGGAGACAGACACATGTCCAACCGTCAAAACGGTACTGTTAAGTGGTTCAACGATGAGAAAGGCTACGGCTTCATCACCCCGCAATCGGGCGATGACCTGTTCGTGCACTTCAAAGCCATCCAGTCCGACGGCTTCAAATCCCTGAAAGAAGGCCAAGCTGTTACTTTCGTCGCTACCCGCGGCCAGAAAGGCATGCAGGCTGAAGAAGTTCAAACCGCTTAATTCGGTTTAGCTTCCTCGCTTCGAAAAAACCCGCTTCGGCGGGTTTTTTTATGGGCGGGAATCATGGCCACTGGGTGCAGTAACCCGCTGTGGCGATGGATAACAAGTCACCATCGCCACAGAGAAGCACTGTCAGTCTTCGCTGACCGTGATGGTAGGCATGTTCGGTGCTGCCGCAGCCTGCGTAACGATTCGCGCGCCCACTTGCCGCGCCAATTCCTGGTACATGTGCGCAATCTGGCTGTCCGGCTCGGCGATCGCGGTCGGTTTGCCGTTGTCTGCCTGCTCACGAATCAGCATCGACAGCGGAAGCGATGCCAACAGGTCGACCCTGTAGTGAGTGGCCAGCTTCTCGCCGCCACCTTCGCCGAACAGGTGCTCGGCGTGGCCGCAGTTCGAGCAGATGTGCACGGCCATGTTCTCGACGACGCCGAGCACCGGAATGCTGACCTTGCGGAACATCTCCACGCCTTTTTTCGCATCGAGCAAGGCGAGGTCCTGCGGCGTGGTCACGATCACCGCGCCGGCAACCGGCACCTTCTGCGCCAGGGTCAGCTGGATGTCCCCGGTGCCAGGCGGCATGTCGATGACCAGGTAATCAAGGTCATCCCAGGCAGTCTGGGTGACCAATTGCAGCAGCGCCCCGGACACCATGGGCCCGCGCCAGACCATCGGGGTGTTTTCGTCGGTCAGGAAGGCCATCGACATCACCTCGACCCCGTGCGCCTTGATGGGCACGAACCATTTCTGCTCGCGCACCTCAGGCCGCGTGCCTTCAGCGATGCCGAACATGATGCCCTGGCTCGGCCCATAGATGTCGGCATCCAGAATGCCGACCCGGGCACCTTCGCGGGCGAGCGCCAGCGCCAGGTTGGCAGCAGTGGTGGACTTGCCGACGCCGCCCTTGCCCGATGCCACGGCAATGATGTTCTTGACGTTGTTCATCCCCGGCACCTGGGCCTGGGCCTTGTGGGCAGTGATGACCGACTCGATGCTCACTTGCGCCTGCTCGACACCGTCGAGGTTCTCCAGTGCGGTAGTCAGCACCTGCGCCCAGCCGTTGACGAACAGGCCGGCGGCATAGCCAAGCTGCAACTGCACGCTGACGCGGCCACCCTGGATATCGATGGCGCGCACGCAACCGGCGCTGAGCGGATCCTGGTTCAGGTAGGGATCGGTGTACTGGCGCAGTACATCTTCTACTGCGGCACGTGTGACGGCACTCATGGAGGCTCCCGCTGCAAGACAGTCAATGGATCAGGGGCGCTATGCTAACCCGTCAATCGTCAGCAGATGTGCACGCGGGGTGAAATATATTGCCCGGCGCTTTATAGTGGCCGATCAACATTTTGCCATTCAAACGCCAGATAAGTAGCCGAGCCACCATGTCCGAGCCACGCCAGATTCTCGTCACCAGCGCCTTGCCCTATGCCAATGGTTCCATTCACCTTGGTCATATGCTCGAGTACATCCAGACGGACATGTGGGTGCGTTTCCAGAAAATGCGTGGCAACCAGTGCATCTATGTCTGCGCGGACGACGCCCATGGTTCGGCCATCATGTTGCGTGCCGAAAAGGAAGGCATCACGCCCGAACAACTGATTGCCAATGTGCAGGCCGAACACAGCGGCGATTTCGCTGACTTCCTGGTGGACTTCGACAACTTCCATTCCACCCATTGCGAAGAAAACCGCGAACTGTCGGCGCTGGTGTACACCCGCTTGAAAGAAGCCGGTCATATCTCCACGCGCTCGGTCACTCAGTACTTCGACCCTGAAAAAGGCATGTTCCTCGCCGATCGTTTCATCAAGGGCACCTGCCCCAAATGCGCAGCGCAAGATCAGTACGGCGATAACTGCGAAAAGTGTGGCGCCACCTATGCGCCCACCGAATTGAAAGACCCCAAGTCGGCGATTTCCGGCGCTACGCCAGAACTGCGCGACTCGCAGCACTTTTTCTTCAAGCTGCCCGACTTCCAGGCCATGCTCGAGCAATGGACCCGCAGCGGCACCTTGCAGGATGCGGTGGCCAACAAGCTCGCCGAGTGGCTCGATGCCGGCCTGCAGGAGTGGGACATTTCCCGCGATGCGCCGTATTTCGGCTTCGAGATCCCTGGCGAGCCCGGCAAGTACTTCTATGTCTGGCTGGATGCGCCCATCGGCTACATGGCCAGTTTCAAGAACCTGTGCGCGCGTCGCCCTGAACTGGACTTCGATGCGTTCTGGAGCGCGAACTCCACGGCCGAGCTGTATCACTTCATCGGCAAGGACATCGTCAACTTCCACGCCCTGTTCTGGCCCGCCATGCTCGAGGGTGCCGGCCTGCGCAAACCGACCGCCGTCAACGTGCACGGCTACCTCACGGTGAACGGCGCCAAGATGTCCAAGTCGCGCGGCACCTTCATCAAGGCCCGTACCTACCTGGATCATCTGGCACCTGAATACCTGCGTTATTACTACGCCGCCAAACTCGGTCGTGGCGTGGATGACCTCGACCTGAACCTGGAAGACTTCATCCAGAAGGTCAACTCCGACCTGGTGGGCAAGGTCGTCAACATCGCCAGCCGCTGTGCAGGCTTCATTCACAAAGGCAACGACGGCGTACTGGTCAGCGGTGACGCCGCGCCGGAACTCACCGAGGCCTTCCGCAGCGCGACGCCGTCGATCACCGAGGCCTATGAAAATCGCGACTTCGCCCGTGCCATGCGCGAAATCATGGCCCTTGCCGACCGTGCCAATGCCTGGATCGCCGACAAGGCACCCTGGTCATTGGCCAAGCAGGAAGGCCAGGGCGCCGAGGTGCAGGCTATCTGCGCCCAGGGCATCAACCTGTTCCGCCAGTTGGTGATTTTCCTCAAGCCGGTTCTGCCACTGCTGGCCGCAGACGCCGAGGCATTTCTCAATGTGCAACCGCTGAACTGGAGCGACCTGGGCTCGCGCCTCGAGAACCATGCGCTCAAGCCGTTCAAGCCACTGATGAGCCGGATCGAACCGGCCAAGGTCGAGGCGATGATCGCCGCCAGCAAAGAAGACCTGGCCGCCGCGCAAAGCGAAGTGGCCACCGGCAATGGTGAGCTGACCAAGGACCCCCTGGCGGCGCAGATCGAATTCGATACCTTCGACGCCGTGGACCTGCGCGTGGCGCTGATCCTCAAGGCAGAAGCCGTAGAGGGCGCAGACAAGCTGCTGCGTCTGACCCTGGACATTGGCGACGAGCGCCGTAATGTGTTTTCTGGCATCAAATCCGCTTACCCGGATCCCGCCAAGCTGGAAGGCCGCCTGACGATGATGGTGGCCAACCTGAAGCCACGGAAAATGCGTTTCGGCGTCTCCGAAGGCATGGTCATGGCGGCCGGCCCAGGCGGTGAAGACATCTACCTGCTCAGCCCCGACAGCGGTGCCAAGCCCGGTCAGCGCATCAAGTAATCTCCTCCCGATGACTGGCCACGGCGCTCGCACCCTGGCCAGTGCATCTTCTGCTCAACGATGACGCCTGGGCGAGCCAGGGCACAGTCACCCAGACGTCGTCATGGAAACCCCACCATGAACGCTGCCAAACGCCTGGAAATCTTTCGCAGGCTGCATGAAGACAACCCAGACCCCAGAACAGAACTGGCCTATACCTCGCCGTTCGAACTGCTCATTGCCGTGATCTTGTCGGCGCAATCGACAGACGTGGGCGTGAACAAGGCCACCGCCCGCCTCTACCCCGTCGCCAATACCCCTGAAACCATTCTTGCCCTGGGCGTGGAAGGCTTGAGCGATTACATCAAGACCATCGGCCTGTACAACAGCAAGGCCAAGAATGTCATCGAGACCTGCCGGCTGCTGATCGAGCGGCATGCCAGCCAGGTACCCGACACGCGCGAGGCACTGGAGGCGCTACCAGGGGTGGGTCGCAAAACGGCCAATGTCGTGCTCAACACAGCATTCCGGCAGCCGGTGATGGCCGTCGACACGCATATTTTTCGCGTGAGCAATCGTACGGGAATCGCGCCGGGCAAGAACGTCGTTGAGGTGGAGAGACAATTGGTCAAGTTCGTGCCCAAGGCCTATCTGCTCGATGCTCATCATTGGCTGATCCTGCATGGTCGCTACGTCTGCCAGGCGCGCAAGCCACGCTGCGGCAGCTGCCGCATCGAAGACCTTTGCGATTACAAGGACAAGCCGACGGACGATTGAGGCAATAGAGTGAGCGGGCGCTCCTGATTGAAAAAATCTTTTTTACCCCACTGCTCATTCTCGCTATAAGAACGGCCAATGGCCCTTAGGCGCGGAGTGACCCATGAGCGGTGATAAAGAAGACGAGTTGCTTGATGACGACGACGTGAGCGACGACGAACCACCCACCCCCGTCGAACGCGTGAGAGCCGACCTGAGCAAGCGCCGGACCATTGACAACCTGCTGGAAGAACGGCGTTTGCAGCGGCAACTTGCGGACTTCGATTTCGACTTGTAGGCCTTCGTATGACAGACAAGCATGCAGCGGTCAAATCAGACTATGCCGCTGCGCTAGCTCGATCAGATCCACCAGTGAACGAGCATTGAGCTTGAACAACAGACGGCTTTTGTAAGTACTGACCGTTTTATTGCTGAGGAACATGCTGTCAGCAATTTCCTTGTTGGAGCGGCCTTTGGCAAGTTGCTGAAGTACCATCATTTCACGACTCGAGAGCCGCTCAACCATTTCAGATTCGGTACTGCCCCCTGGATTACGTGTGGTATGGATGGCCTGGTTTGGAAAGTAGCTGTAACCGGATAGCACTGCCTTGATGGCACTCAGCAGTTCGGTGAGTTCCTGTTGCTTGCACACATAACCTGCAGCGCCAGCCTGCATGCAGCGCATCGAGAAATGCCCAGGCGACTGCGAGGTCAGCACCAGCACCTTGCTCTCGGGGCTCAGTGCCTTCATCCGCGCAATGACCTCCAGGCCATCGAGCTTGGGAATACCGATGTCCAGTATGACGATGTCAGGAAGCATGTCGCGGGTGAGCTGGAGCGCATCGACACCGTTGTCGGTTTCCGCGACGACATCGTAACCATGCCGCTCCATCAACATCCGTACGGCCAGACGAATGACCGGGTGATCATCCACGATCAGCACTTTGTTCATGCAATATCCATCTTTTCGTTGTTGTATTAGAGAAGCGCAACAACAAGCAAGACTACGCGCACGAGCAGTCCCTGTCCGGCCCCATTGGCATCAGCAGATCACGCCTACGCGAAGTAGGGAAATTTCCTACATATGATCGACATTCAAACAGTACGGTACTGGAACCCGCTGCAGTTCATGTCGTTTGAGCCGGATCAGGTGCTTCGAGCAGATGGCGCCGCTCATCCGCTTTATGAGCCAAGGGAAGTCTGTCAGGTGTCAATCAGGGTGGCGACAGCGTACACAGCTCTCAAAGCTATCTCCGATACCGCACCCATGAACAAACCCGAATCAATAAGCCCCTTGACGATCATCGCCATCTTTGCGGGCATCATCGAAGCCTCGGCGTTGGCCTCGCTGCCTTTTCTCAGCAGCGAGAGCCAGTACATCTACACCTGGTTCCTCGTTGGCTTTCCGTTCTTTCTGACGGTGCTGTTTTTCCTCACCCTGAACTTCAACTATCGATCACTGTGGAAGCCTTCGAGCTGGTTGGCCCATCAAGAAGCCGAACGCGGCCAGGCTGCCACCCCCTGCGATAGCCACGCGTGGGAGCGAACACTGACGCTGGCATTGTCCGGGTCCGGTACCGAAGAAGAAATTCACAACCGTCTGGTCCAGGCGTTGAGCCAGGAGGTGACCGAGGAGCGGTCCTGGGTCATCTATGACCTCGACAACCACAAGCGCATTTGCCTGACACTCACCCCAAACGTTGATCCGCCCCACTACTGACCTGTCTCTACGCGATCGAGTAGGAGGCGGATTCACATCCGCCGTCCTCTCACACCACCGTGCGTACG
>NZ_DAMCCR010000128.1:0-9871 GCF_032058845.1 Pseudomonas sp.
CAAGAAGTTGCGCAGTGCTGCGCAAGTTCTTGCGCACCTGGCTGTAAGCCCCGCGGCATGGGGGCTGTAGCGGTTTCAAGGGCTGGGAAGAGGGGTTTTGATGTGCAACTTTTTGCGCAATCCCTATTTACGGCTGCAGAGTCGAAATGGGGCCGGTTTGGAGGTTTGAGGGCGCCATTCGTCCCTCTTTCCAAGTGATGGCTAGTGGTCAAAATACCCGTCGAGAAAACCCTACTTCATAGGGCCTATGCAAACGTGTCGTCACTGGAAGCTGTCAAAAAGCTATACCTTGGCAGGCCTTACGCAGGGCTTGTCTCAACCCCTCAATGCCCGTGACTGCGCCCGACATGCGACGGCTCGGTCTCGGGCGCAGTCACGGCCCCGTTGACCTCCAACTGCTGCAGGATCGCGCATTCGGTGCCTTGTTCGCGGCAGCGCTCGCGCAGCTCCACGAGTTGGCGCTGCAACGCCACCAGGCCATCGATCCGCGATTGCACATGCTCGATGTGCTCATCGATCAGCGCGTTGACGCTACCGCACTGGCCATCGGGGCTGTCACGCAAGTACAGGAGGCTGCGGATTTCGTCGAGGGTCATGTCCAGCGTGCGGCAGTTGCGGATGAACGTCAGCCGCTCGGCGTGGGCCTGGGTGTACTGGCGGTAGTTGCCTTCGCTGCGCGCGGGTTCGGGCAACAGACGCTCGCGCTCGTAGTAGCGAATGGTTTCGACTGCGCAATCAGTGGCCTTGGCCAGTGCTCCAATCTTCATCGACATTCTCCATGGGGGTGCTTGACCCTATAGTGGCTACAGGGTGTTCACTTGGCAACAGGTGCCCTTTAAGGAAGATCCGATGAACTCGCCCGTCAGCCCAAAACCTCGCCACGATCACGATCACGATCACGATCACGATCACGATCATGCTCACGCGCACGGCGAGGACCACGGCCATGAGCATGCGCACGACCCGGCCACCTCCCACACCGCACATGACCACGGCGCTGGTGCCTGCTGCAGTACCACGGCCGCCCCGGCCCGCGTGCAGCTCACCGAGCAGGCGAGTACCGACGCCCAGCTCAGTCGCTTTCGCATTGAGGCCATGGACTGCCCCACCGAGCAGACCCTGATCCAGGACAAACTGGCTAAGCTTGCCGGCGTCGAGCAACTGGAGTTCAACCTGATCAACCGCGTGCTGGGCGTCCGGCACACCCTGGGCGGCACCGAGGCGATCGAGGGCGCCATCGCCAGCCTGGGCATGCACGCCGAACCGTTGACCGGCGACGACGCCAGTGCCGCCCCAGGCGCGGCCCCGCGTACCCGTTGGTGGCCGTTGGCGCTGTCGGGCGTGGCTGCCGTGGCTGCTGAACTGGCGCACTTCACCCAGACCGGCCCCGAATGGCTGGTCGCGGCGCTGGCCCTGTTGGCGATCCTTGGCTGCGGGCTGAGCACCTACAAAAAGGGCTGGATCGCCCTGAAGAACCGCAACCTCAACATCAACGCGCTGATGAGCATCGCCGTGACCGGTGCCGTGCTGATCGGCCAGTGGCCCGAAGCGGCCATGGTGATGGTGTTGTTCAGCGTCGCGGAGCTGATCGAGGCCCGCTCGCTGGACCGGGCCCGCAACGCGATTGGCGGTCTGATGCAGCTCAGCCCGGACCTGGCCACGGTGCAGCAGGCCGATGGCCAATGGCGTGAGGTGGACGTGCGCGAGGTGGCGATCGATGCGCGGGTGCGGGTCAAGCCGGGCGAGCGTATTGGTCTGGATGGCGAGGTGCTCAGCGGTCAATCGAGCGTCGATCAGGCGCCGATCACCGGCGAGAGCCTGCCGGTCGAAAAGGGCGTCGGCGACAAGCTGTTCGCGGGCACGATCAACCAGGCCGGCGCGCTGGAATACCGCGTCAGCGCTGCGGCAGGGCAGTCGACCCTGGCGCGCATCATCAAGGCCGTGGAAGAGGCCCAGGGCAGCCGCGCACCGACGCAACGCTTTGTCGATCAGTTCTCGCGCATCTATACCCCTGCGGTGTTCGCCGTGGCGTTGGTCATCGCCCTACTGCCGCCACTGTTCATGGGCGCGGCATGGTTCGACTGGCTCTACCGGGCCCTGGTGCTGCTGGTGGTGGCCTGCCCCTGTGCGCTGGTGATCTCCACCCCCGTGACCATCGTCAGCGGGCTGGCAGCAGCAGCGCGCAAGGGCATCCTGATCAAGGGCGGGGTGTACCTGGAAGGCGGGCGCAAGCTGGACTTCCTGGCGCTGGACAAGACCGGCACCATCACCCACGGCAAGCCGGTGCAGACGGATTTCCAAGTACTGGACCCGGCGTTCGAAGCCCGCGCCCAGCCGCTGGCCGCCAGCCTGGGCGCGCGCTCCGACCACCCCGTGTCACGCGCCATTGCCCAGTTCGGTCAGCAGCAAGGGCTGGCACTGGCTGAGGTGGAAGCATTCGCAGCCCTGGCAGGGCGGGGCGTACGTGGCGACATCGACGGCCGTCGCTACCACCTGGGCAACCATCGCCTGGTCGAGGAGCTGGGCCTGTGCTCTCCGGCGCTGGAAGCCACCCTCGATGGCCTCGAACGCCAGGGCAAGACCGTGGTGCTGCTGCTCGATGCGTCTGGCCCACTGGCGCTGTTCGCCGTGGCCGACACGGTCAAGCAGAGCAGCCGCGAGGCGATTGCCGAGCTGCATGCGCTGGGCATCAAGACCCTCATGCTGACCGGCGACAATCCGCACACGGCGCAGGCCATTGCCGCCCAGGTGGGCATCGACCGCGCCGAAGGCAACCTGATGCCGGCCGACAAGCTGGCCGCCATCGAAGGGCTGTACGCCCAGGGGCATCGGGTCGGCATGGTGGGTGACGGCATCAACGACGCGCCGGCTCTGGCTCGCGCGGAAATCGGCTTCGCCATGGCCGCGGCGGGCACCGACACCGCGATCGAAACCGCTGACGTGGCGCTGATGGACGATGACCTGCGCAAGATCCCGGCCTTCGTCCGGCTGTCGCGCCAGGCCCGGGCGATTCTGGTGCAGAACATCGTGCTGGCGCTGGGCGTCAAGGCGATCTTCCTGGCGATTACCTTCGCCGGGTTCGCCACCCTGTGGATGGCGGTGTTCGCCGACATGGGCGTGAGCTTGCTGGTGGTGTTCAACGGGTTGCGGTTGCTGCGTAAATAGCCCGGAGCGACGTTGACTGCACAGGGTGACACTTTCACGTCGATACCGGTGGCGTGTTGAAGCGCCGGGCCGGCCGCTCCACGGGTCGCGTTTGTGGGAGCCAACTGTCTTTCGCTAAGGGCTGACAAATGGTCGGATCAGGCTTTTCGACAGCAACGCGGTCCATGTGGGAGCGGCTTTAGCCGCGATGGGCGGCGCAGCCGACCTAGGGCGGCGACCTCTTTGTGCCTGCTGTTTCGCGGCGTCTGAATCGGGCCGGCTGCGCCGGCCATCGCGGCTGAAGCCGCTCCTACAGAGACCGCGTTTTTCGCGGGATGCGAGTAGGCACTGGGGACCGAATGAGTCCACGGTCATACGTGTTGCTTTAAGCGCCTACCGTCGCCACGGCCCGCTTCTACAAGCCTTCGAGCAAGGCGCGGTAGTCGTCCACCGCCGCAAATTCCTGGGTATCTCGGTCCGCTGCTGTGCTGTCCGGCTTGAGCACGGCCAGCAGGTGCGCCACGCCGAAGCGTCCGGCGCTGCGCAGGATCGCCAGGGTGTCGTCGATGAACAGGCTACGCGCCGGATCAAACCCCAGGTCCGCTCGCAGGGCGTCCCAGAACTGCGGGCTTTCCTTGGGGAAACCATAATCGTGAGAGCTGATCAGCCGCTCGAAGTACGGCGCCAGCTCCACTCGCTCCAGCTTCAGCGACAGTGAATCGCGGTGAGCGTTGGTGATCAGCACCACCTGCTTGCCGGCCGCGCGAATCGCGCTGAGAAACGGCGGTGCATCGGGGCGCAAGGCGATCAGCTCGATCAGTTCCTGCTTGAGTTCGCGAATCGGCAGTTGCAGCTCGCGGCTCCAGAAGTCCAGGCAGTACCAGTTCAGGGTGCCGGCATTGCGCTCGAACAACGGCTGCAGCTCCAGCTCGGCCATCGCCCGGCTGACCCCATGCACCTCGGCATAGCGTTGTGGCAGGTGCTGCAGCCAGAACTGGTTGTCGTAGTGCAGGTCGAGCAGTGTGCCGTCCATGTCGAGGAGCACGGTGTCGATGTCGGACCAGGGAAGAAGTGCCATGGGAAACTCTCGTAGGGTAAGCCAGCCACGGTATAGTAACCCGTTCATGCCAAGGAGCCTCCCATGCGCCAGAAACCCACCGTCTTGAGCCGCGAGATCGTCGCCAGCAGCCGCCTGTTTCGTGTCGAAGCCGTGCAGTTGCGCTTCAGCAACGGCGTCGAACGCACCTATGAGCGGCTGGTCGGCAGCGGCAACGGCCCGGGCGCGGTAATGATCGTGGCAATGCTCGATGCCGAGCGCGCCGTGCTGGTGGAGGAATACTGCGGCGGCACCGACGCCTACGAGCTGTCGCTGCCCAAGGGTCTGATCGAACCCGGCGAAGACGTGCTCGCCGCCGCCAACCGCGAACTCAAGGAAGAAGCCGGTTACGGCGCGCGAATGCTGGAACACATCACCGAACTGTCGCTGTCGCCGGGCTACATGAGCCAGAAGATTCAGGTGGTGCTGGCGACGGATCTGTATGAAGAGCGCCTCGAAGGCGATGAGCCCGAACCGATGCGCGTCGACAGCATCGACCTGCGCGAGCTGTCATCGCTCGCCACCCACCCGCAGTTCTCCGAAGGTCGCGCGCTGGCGGCGCTGTACCTGGTGCGAGACCTGCTCACCCAACGAGGCTTGCTCAGCGCATGAACGACAAACACCTGATGCTTGAAGCAGTCGCGCTCGCCCGCGTGGCCGGTGCGGCGATCCTGCCGTACTGGCGTGCTGACGTGGCGGTAACGGCCAAGGCCGATGATTCGCCGGTGACCGCTGCGGATCTGGCTGCGCACCACGTGATCCTGGCCGGTCTGCAGGCGCTGGCGCCGGAGATTCCGGTGCTCTCGGAAGAAGCCTGTGACATCCCTCTGGAGGTGCGTGCCGGTTGGCAGCGCTGGTGGCTGGTCGATCCGTTGGATGGCACCAAGGAATTCATCGCGGGCACTGAGGAGTTCACCGTCAACATCGCCCTGATCGAGCGCGGTGAAGTGGTGTTCGGCGTGGTCTGCACGCCCACCAGCGGGCGCTGCTATTTCGGTGGCCATGGGCTGGGTGCCTGGCGCTCCGAGGTGGGTGGCGACGCGCAGGCGATTTCGGTACGCAGCAAGCTGGGCGCAGGCGAACGCTTCACCGTGGTCGCCAGCCGCCGCCACACCAGCCCGCAACAGGAAACCTTGCTCGAAGGCCTGTCCCAGGCCGTAGGCGAGCTGACCCTGGCCAACATCGGCAGCTCGCTGAAATTCTGTCTGTTGGCCGAAGGCAGCGCCGATTGCTACCCGCGCCTGGCGCCCACCTCACAGTGGGATACCGCCGCCGCCCAAGGGGTGCTGGAAGGGGCAGGGGGCGAAGTGCTGGGGCTGGACGGCTTGCCGCTGACCTACCCGGCGCGCAAGTCGCTGCTCAACCCGTTCTTCCTGGCCTTGCCGTCGCTGGCGGGCTGGCGTGAAGCGTTGGTCAGGCTGGCGGCAACGGTGTGACTGCGAGCTTGCTCGAGAAAACCCATCCCGTGCTGTGATCGATCAGGCAGGCGGGGTTATCGGCGAGGTGCTTGGCGAGCGAGTTCGCGTGTGCAGACAGGACCGGCGCCGTCGCGCATGCCGGCCTCACCGGTGCAGCACGTACTGCCCCGTAAAGCGCACCGCCGGCGCCTCGCTGCCCAGGTTGCTCACCGTGGTGTGCAGGGTCAGCCGCGCCCGACCACGGCGTTGATACATCGTCAGGAAACGCTGCCAGTCTGCCTCGATCGGCGCCTCGCAGCAGGCCACTGCGGCGGTGGTTACCGGTAGCGGATAGTCGATCTGGCCCTGCTGGATGACGATGTGCCCATCCTCGATTCCCGCCTCGCGCAGCCGCAGGTGCAGCCAGCCCCAACCCGCCAGCACCGCAGCGCAATACAGACTGCCGCCAAACATCGTGTGCTTGTGGTTGACGTTGGCCTCCAGCGGCAGTTGCAGACGCAGCGTGCCGGCCTGCCAGTCGAGCACCTGCAGGCCCATCTCGCGGGTCAGTGGAATGTCGTGATGCAGCACCTGCTGCAGCGCTGTGGCCGCCTGGCTCATGAACGCGGTTCCTCGTGGTCGTCGTGGCCACTGTGGCCCTCGAAGCTCAGGCCGTGCTTGCGCAGCTTGTCATGCAGGGTCTTGCGCGGCATGCCCAAGGCCTCGGCCAGGCTGCGCATGGAGCTGTGCGGCTGGCTCAGTTCGGCCGCAATCAGCGAGCGCTCGAACTGCTCGACCTGCTCGGCCAGCGGGCCGCTACGCAGCACCGGGGCAACGCTGGCCGGCGTTGGCGGCGGGCTGTCCAGGGCCAGTTCCAGGCCCAGGGCAAAGCGTTCGGCGGCGTTCTGCAGCTCGCGCACGTTGCCGGGCCAGTCATGGCGCAGCAGCATGGCGCGCTGCGCCGGTTGCAGCAGGTGCGGCGCCAGACCATGGCGCTGGCTGGCGGCATCGGCGAAATGCTGGAACAGCACCAGAATGTCATCGCCACGCTCGCGCAATGGCGCGATGCGCAGTGAGGCCACGTTCAAGCGGTAGTACAAGTCAGCCCGGAAGCGCCCCTGGTCGGCGGCCTGGCGCAGGTCTTCCTTGGTGGCCGCGACGATGCGGATGTCGAGCGGGATCAGCTGATTCCCGCCCAACCGCTCGACTACCCGCTCTTGCAGCAGGCGCAGCAACTTGACCTGCACATCCAGGCTCATGCTTTCGATTTCGTCGAGAAACAGCGTGCCGCCGTTGGCGAACTCGAACTTGCCGATGCGCCGTTTCTGCGCACCCGTGAACGCGCCCGGCTCATGGCCGAACAGCTCGCTTTCCACCACCGACTCAGCAAGCGCGCCAGCGTTGATCGCCACGAACGGGCCATCGCGACGGCTCGACAGGTCATGCAGGGCACGCGCCACCACCTCCTTGCCCGCTCCGGTCTCACCGAGGATCAGCACATCGGCGCGGGTACCGGCCAGGGCACCGATCTGCTCGTGCAGGCGCAGCATGGTCGGTGACTGACCGACCAGGCGCGTCGACAGCTGCTGCCGGTCGCTCAGGGCCAGGCGCAGGCTGCGGTTGTCCAGTACCAGCCGGCGCAGGGCCAGGGCGCGGCGCACGCTGTCGAGCAGGGCATCGCTGGCGAAGGGTTTCTCGAGAAAGTCATAGGCGCCGGCGCGCATGGCCTGCACCGCCAGCGGCACATCGCCGTGGCCGGTGATCAGCAGCACCGGCAGCTCCGGGTCACGGGCGTGCAGTTGCTCCAGCAGTTGCAAGCCATCGATGCCCGGCATGCGGATGTCGCTGACCACAACGCCTGGCCAGTCGGCTTCGATGCGCTCGGCCAGGCCCAGGGCGTCGGTCATCGAAGCGACCTTGAGCCCGGCCAGGTCGAGGGTCTGGCTCAGGGCCTGGCGCAGGTGCGGGTCGTCGTCGACCAGGATCACCTGGGTCTGGCTGTCGATCAGCGTGGTCATGCCGAAGGGTCCTCTGAAGATTGCAGGTTGACGCCCGCAGGGGCCACGCGCAGGCGCAAGGTGAGCAGCGCGCCGCCCTCGGGGTGATTGGCCAGCAGCAGCTCGCCGCCCAGGGTGCGCATCAGGCTGTCGCAGATGGCCAGGCCAAGGCCCAGGCCCTGGGTGCGGGTCTTGGTGGTGAAGAAGGGTTCGCGGGCATGGGCCAGGGCCTGGCTGCTGAAGCCTGGGCCGTTGTCGCGGATGAGCAGGTGAACGTGATCGTCGCGGGTCTCGGCGCTCAGCCACAAGGTGCGCGGGTTGGCCTTTTCGGTGAGGGCGTCGAGGGCATTGGCCAGCAGGTTGCCGAGCACCTGGCGCAAGCGCGTTTCGCCGGCCTGCACCCACAGGGTCGCGTCCGGCAGGTCACGCACCAGCTCCACGGCCATGGCCCGGCGACGCTTGGCCAGCAGGGCCAGGGCATCGTCCAGGGCCGGTTGCAGGGCCACGCTTTCCGGGGCATGCCGATCACGCCGGGCGAAGGCGCGCAGGTGGGCGATGATCGAAGCCATTCGCCCGGTCAGCTCGCCGATCAGCTTGAGGTTGCCGCGAGCGTCTTCGGTGCGCTCATGATCGAGCAGCACCTCGGCGTTCTCGGCATAGCTGCGGATCGCCGCCAGCGGCTGGTTCAGTTCATGGCTGATGCTGGCGGACATTGTGCCGAGCACCGAGAGCTTGCCGGCCTGGACCAGTTCGTCCTGCGCGCTGACCAGTTCCTGCTGGGCGTTTTCCCGCTCCAGTACGGCGCTTTTCAGACGAGTATTGAGGCCTTCCAGCGCGGCGGTCCGTTCGATCACGCGCTTTTCCAGCTCTTGTCTGGCGTGGGCCTCGAAGCGGATGCGGTCGATGTAATGGCGCCGCCTCTGCATCACCAGACCGGCCAGCAGCATCAGCACCAGCAAGGCGGCGCCACCAATGGCCATCACCGTCTGTACCGAACGGTCGACCAGCGTGCGTGGGGCGAGGATGCTGACTTTCCAGCCGGTCTCGGGGATGTCGCGGGTCTGCGTGATCCAGGTCTCGGGGCTCAGTTGCAGGGGCTGCGGTGCCTGGGTGGGGTAGGGCTGGATGGCGATGATGGCCTGGCGTTCGGCCTCGCTCAGCGGGCGTGTGGCACGGAAGCGCCAGTCTGGGCGCGAGGTCAGCACCACCACGCCGTTGTGGTCGGTCAGCAGCAGTTGCTCAGGGGTCCGGCCCCAGAGGGTCTCGGTATGGTCGAGGTCGACCTTGACCACCAGCACGCCGATCACCCGGCCGTTGTCACGCACGGCGGCGGCGAAGAAGTAGCCGCGCTTGGCCGAGGTGGTGCCCTGGCCGAAGAAACGCCCCAGGTTGCCCTGCAGGGCTTCGAGGAAATACGGGCGGAAGGCAAAGTTACGGCCCACGAAGGAGTCACGCTTGTCCCAGTTGGAGCCGGCCAGGGTGTTGCCGCTGACATCCATCAGGTACATCACTTCGGCGCCGGTCTGCTGGCTGATGTCCTTGAGCAGGCGGTTGGCGTTGGTCACCGATTCCAGGCGGAAGGGGTCTTTGAGCACGCCGCGCAGTGCCGGCAGGTCGCTGAGGATCTGCGGCAGGGTTTCGTAGCGATGCAAGGTGCCGAGCAGGTTGGCGACGTACAGGTCGAGGGTCTGGCGATTCTGCGAGGCCAGTTCGTCCTGGTAATAGCGCTCGGCCAGGTGATGCAGCGGCCACAGCAGCGGCGCCAGGCACAGCGCCAGCAGGGCCAGGCTGCGCCAGCGGGGGCGTCGGGGTGGGGTCGGGGTGGGAATCATCGACAGTCGCGCCAGGAAGAAAGGCGACAATTATGCGCTACTTCCGTGTGCCCCTTGAATATCGGCAAGCGTGATGGCGATATAGGCGGCAAACAACGAGGCCCCTGCAATGTCCCTGAGCACTCTGCTGCAGCGTTCCAGCTTGCCCAACCCGATCCTCAGCCCGGCCCAGGCCGATGACCTGTTGCTGCGCCACTACGGTTTGCGCGGCGAGTTGCAGGCGTTGGGCAGCCAGCAGGACCTCAACCTGCGCCTGGACACCGGCCAGCGCCGCTTCGTGCTGAAGGTCTGCCACGCCAGCTATGCCGAGGCTGAGCTGGCCGCGCAGCATGCGGCCCTGGCGCATCTGCACGCTGCGGGCCTGCCGGTGCCGCAGGTGCAGGCGGCGCGGTCGGGCGAGGCCCT
>NZ_DAMCCR010000129.1:0-9835 GCF_032058845.1 Pseudomonas sp.
GTTCACGTATATCCTGTGGGAGCGGCTTTAGCCGCGATGGGCTGCGAAGCGGCCCCAATCGCTTAACTGACTGGCATTAGCCTTGCGAGGCGCCCTTTTTGCTGTGAGACGAAGGGGTTACTTCACCACCACCTTGCCTTTCATCATGGCGATATGGCCTGGGAATGTGCAGAAGAAGCTGTAGTCGCCGCCGGCTTCGAGCTTGGCGGGGTCGAAACTGATTTCGGTTTCTTTCTCAGGCGCGCCGATCAGCTTGGTATGGGCGATGATGCCGGCGTTGTCGGCCTTGATGTAGTCATTGGCTTCGCCCTGGCTCATGCCTTCGGTGGCGATGCCCTGCATGTCGGCAGTCTTGCTGATGACCAGGTTGTGGCCCATCACGTTTTTCGGCAGGTTGCCCGAATGGGTCAGCTTGACGGTGAACGCCTTGCAGCTTTTGTCGACGGTGAATTCTTTGGTGTCATAGGACATCTGGTCGGTGGAATCGACCGTGACCGAGCACTCGGCGGCAAATACGGAGGCGCTGGCGAGGGTCAGCAGGGATACCGCTACGGCTTTCGCAAACATCTTGAATCTCCTAGGCAGGGTAGTTCGTTGCGAGACTGCCCTGTTCCGCCCTGACCTGGGCTGACGTGGATCAAGCACAGCGTCAAGGGGGCAGTCGGTAGAATTGTTCAATGGATTGTATACAACCAATCTAAGTGCGCATGATGCACCTTTGATAGACGATGCAACAACCGCTCATTTAGGAGTAATTGCAATGTCCCTTGGAAGCTTGATGCGCGGCATGCTCGCCGCTTATGCCTGTGGTGCCAGTGGCGCGGCGGTTTGCGAGTTTGCCCGGCCGGAGTGATCCTTCATTCATGTTGAAAGGCGCGACCTTTTGCCACTCTTGAGGCACGCGTCGAGGTCAATGAGATTCAGCGTGCTCGCCTCATTTGTCGACTGGATTGTGGACGAGCCGCCTGGCGAATATGGTCGTCGCCTGGCACAGGCCTGTAGCAGGTGTAGCGCGGTCCAGTCCTGCTACAGATTCCCCTGCCAACACCAGGATGGAGAGTCGGCCTGAAGCGCATGCTTTTCTTTCAGCCATAAACGATTCGGGGGCCCTTGCGGCCCCCGAATCGTCTGCTCAGCGCGGAATGACCGGCTGGCGCGGCTTCTTGCCCTTCACCGCCTTGCCACCCTTGGCCGCTTCCTTGCGCTCCTTGGCCGCCTGCTGATTGCGGGCAAAGGCGTCGGCCTTGGCTTTTTCGCGCTTGTCCCACGGCTGGCTGCCGTCGCTGGCGCGTGGCGGCAGGCCCGTGTGCTGGGTGAGGATCTTCTGTTCCTTGCCCACCTTGTGGCTGCCGGCCGGGGTCGAGTTCTTGCGCCGGGCGCTCTGGTAGCTGTCACTCTGCGGCTGGTGCAGCGGGATCAACTGATGCTTGCCCGGGCCGATCAGGTCGGCGCGGCCCATGCGCTCCAGCGCTTCACGCAACATCGGCCAGCCCTTCGGATCGTGATAGCGCAGGAAGGCCTTGTGCAGGCGACGCTGCTCGTCGCTCTTGACGATGTCCACCCCTTCACTCTTGTAGGTGACCTTGCGCAGCGGGTTCTTGCCCGAGTGGTACATGGCCGTGGCGGTGGCCATCGGCGACGGGTAGAAGGCCTGCACCTGGTCGGCGCGGAAGCCGTTGCCCTTGAGCCACAGGGCCAGGTTCATCATGTCTTCATCGGTGGTGCCCGGGTGGGCGGCGATGAAGTAGGGAATCAGGTACTGCTCCTTGCCCGCTTCCTTGGAGTACTTCTCGAACATGCGCTTGAACTTGTCATAGCTGCCAATGCCCGGCTTCATCATCTGGTTGAGCGGACCTTCCTCGGTGTGCTCCGGGGCGATCTTCAGGTAGCCGCCAACGTGGTGGGTGACCAGTTCCTTGACGTACTCCGGCGACTCGACCGCCAGGTCGTAACGCAGGCCAGAGGCGATGAGGATCTTCTTCACCCCCGGCAATGCGCGGGCGCTGCGGTACAACTGGATCAGCGAGGAGTGATCGGTGTTCAGGTTCGGGCAGATGCCCGGGAACACGCAGGACGGCTTGCGGCACGCGGATTCGATTTCCGGGCTCTTGCAGGCGATGCGGTACATGTTCGCGGTGGGCCCGCCGAGGTCGGAAATGACCCCGGTAAAGCCAGGGACCTTGTCACGAATTTCCTCGATCTCGCGGATGATCGACTCTTCCGAGCGGTTCTGGATGATCCGCCCTTCATGCTCGGTGATCGAGCAGAAGGTGCAGCCACCAAAGCAGCCGCGCATGATGTTCACCGAGAAGCGAATCATCTCGTAGGCCGGGATCTTCTCCTTGCCATAAGCCGGGTGCGGGATGCGCTGGTAGGGCATGCCGAACACGTAGTCCATCTCTTCGGTGGTCATCGGGATGGGTGGCGGGTTGAACCACACATCGATCTCGCCGTGCTTCTGCACCAGCGCGCGGGCGTTGCCCGGGTTGGTTTCCAGGTGCAGCACGCGGTTGGCGTGCGCGTAGAGCACCGGGTCGTTGCGCACCTTTTCCATCGATGGCAGACGGATCACCGTCTTGTCGCGGGTCATCTTCGGGCTGGCGAGAATCTGCACGACCTTGGCTTCGTTCGGATCTTCGACATTTCCCTTCTCCTGCTCGATGGCGCAGGCCTGGGTGTCCTGGGTATTCACATAGGGGTTGATGATCTTGTCGATCTTGCCCGGCCGGTCGATACGCGTGGAATCGACTTCGTACCAGTCCTTGGGCGTGTCGCGGCGAATGAACGCCGTGCCGCGCACGTCGGTGATGTCTTCGATCTTCTGGCCGTAGGACAGGCGCTGGGCGACCTCGACGATGGCCCGCTCGGCATTGCCGTAAAGCAGGATATCAGCGCTGGCATCGATCAGAATCGAGTTACGCACACGATCCTGCCAGTAGTCGTAATGGGCGATGCGGCGCAACGACGCCTCGATGCCGCCGAGCACGATCGGCACGTGCTTGTAGGCTTCTTTACAGCGCTGGCTGTACACCAGGCTGGCCCGATCCGGGCGCTTGCCGGCCAGGCCGCCTGGCGTGTATGCGTCATCGGAACGTATCTTCTTGTCCGCGGTGTAGCGGTTGATCATCGAGTCCATGTTGCCGGCCGCGACGCCGAAGAACAGGTTCGGCTCGCCGAGCCTCATGAAGTCGTCCTTGGACTGCCAATCAGGCTGGGCGATGATCCCGACGCGAAAACCCTGGGACTCCAGCAGCCGGCCGATGATCGCCATGCCGAACGAGGGATGATCGACATAGGCATCACCGGTAACGATGATGATGTCGCACGAATCCCAGCCGAGCTGATCCATCTCCTCCCTGCTCATCGGCAGGAACGGCGCGGGCCCGAAGCATTCGGCCCAGTATTTGGGATAGTCGTAGAGAGGCTTGGCTGCGTGCATGTCAGTGACCAGTCTTTGGAGTACAGGGAAATCGCGGGCGCGGAGAATAGCACAAAAAATGACCAAATCCGACGGTATGGGTAGGAATTAATGCCCCGTCCGACACTTGGTTTCGCAACGCGTCGTGGGTGAGTGGAAATGATCATCGCGCCGCTTGATGAAGGGCGACAAGCTGCGTAAGGCCGCGCTGTCCGTTGCCGCGAAGGGCCCAGGCTTAAGCATTTGTTACTGAATGATTTGCCTGACCGACCCATTAACGCGGCTAAATCATTAAATAACAACGACTATGTAATCAACTCGGGAAATCTTCAGGAAACATACTTCACCGCAAGGTAATTATTCCTACTCAAAGTTACCTAATTAAAAAAGCATTCAACCTTGATTGACGTAAATTTTGAGTGATAAAAAGAACCTGCGCACTACAGCGCTTATCACCACACCAAATGGAGTCAATACAATGGGACGTCGTCGCAGTGAAATTGCAATTCCTCAGGTTCCACGCGTAGTGAACTACCTGTTCATCGATGCGGAAACCGAATTCCTCAATCAACTGTAAAAGGGGTGAGCCAGAAGGGAACCACGCCCTTCTGGTTCTTTCAAGGAGGCCTCAATGTTTAACGAACGAGAACTGGATGTGCGTCAGGCCCGTCACCGCCTTGATCACTTGCTGCAGGTATTGGCATTAGAAGCAGCGCTGGAACGTCATGGCGAACATGATCTGGTCGCGACTTGCCAGTTGTACGACGCGCATTATCAGGAAGTTTCCTGCGGTGCCGGCAAGGGCCTGCACTGCATGGTGGGTGCCCTGGCTGAAAGTATCGAGCACTACTTCATGGAGCGCTCGGCGCCTGTTGTAGTTTCCAGCGATCAGGTGCTCGCCTCTCTCGCAGCACACGACGATGGGCTACTCAAGTCCTTGCCAAAGGATCGCCAACTCCCGTGTTTCGAGTTCAAAGGGCTGCACAGTGACGAACAGATCTTTGTTCCCGCCGTCATGGTCGCCCCCTCGGTCGAGCAGGTGCGCGCTATCGAAAACACCGATGTCGGCTACCTCGCCAAGTACGCCAGCAACTCGGGCATGGCGCTGGGCTGCACTCGGCGCGAGGCCCTGCTGCACGCCATGAACGAGGCCATCGAACGCCACGCATTGTCGATGTATTACCTGGGCCTGTGCGGCCTCGCCCCGCTACCCAGGCTCTACCGCCCTTCGCCGTCGTTCCTGGAAGAGACCTTCGTTGATGACCGCAGTCTGCACGCCAGTGCGTGCCAACTGGATATCTTCCTGACCCACGACTTCTTCGATGTACCCTTTTGCATTGCCGTGTCCGACGAACAGCAGCGCAGACCGCTGTGCACGATAGGCTCTGGCTGTTCGCTGAGCCCACACACAGCGTTGTACCGCGCCGTGACAGAGCAGTTGCAGTCCGAACAACTATACAGCGCGACCGAAGTGCATGAAGATCACACCGCGAAACAGCTGTTGAACCGTTCCAGTCGGTTGGCCGCACTTGTTCGACCTGTGCCTCCTTGTGCCGTCGACGCACTCCATCCTGCTCACGAAAAACGTGATGTCGCTGAACAGATCGAATTCATCTCCAATGCACTTCAGCGCAGCACGAGGCCGGTCTTTCAGCGAACGCTCTTTGAACAAGACGATCTCGCTACGGTTTTGCAAGTATATATCCCGGGACTGGAACGCTTCCATCTAAGCAGGGCCGGTATTCCGGTTTCTCCACAGAGTGCATTCAATGGCCAACAAGTTTGAGATGGCATTTCCAAGTAGTGTACTTGCCGCGCTGATCGTGACACTGATCCTGAAGGTGACGACGGTCGTTCCAGCATTGGTACTTGCGGACATCATCGACAGTTTGCCTGACGCACCCAACTCAACTCATGCACTGCTGGGCGTTTTCTTATGCGTGATCGTTTTGCAAGCCTCGCTGACCCCATTGCAGGCCTGGAGCCTGTCTCGTCTTTGCCAATCACACGTGAAGCAACTGTCCATGCGCTGGTGCCGCACACTGCTGGACAAGCATTTCGAGGCTTATGGACAACTCCATGGCGGCACCTTGGTCAAGGTGCTGGATAGGGGCATCACTGCCCAGGAACGATGGCTGGGATTCCTGATCGGCTCGGCATGGCCCGTGTTCGCCGAAGCAGCGGTACTCCTGACCCTGTTCGTCTATCTGGGGGCCAGCACGGTATTGATCGGCCTGGTGCCGTTGAGCCTGGGCTTTCTCTGGGCCAATGACCGCCTCGTACGCTGGCGTCGTCCGCACATCGATGCGGTGAATGCCAATGAGGACGCTCTGGCTGAGCAGTGGGTGGACACATTCGCCAGCGCGGTGGTGGTCAAGCTCGAACGGGCCGAAGATGCGGCCATGCAGCCGGTTAACGCCACACTCTGCGACTACGCCGATGCGGCAGTACGGGTCGCCTACAGTGGGGGCTGGCTGACTGCCTTGCGCGTAGTGTTCATCGGGGTCGGCAGCGGCGGCCTTCTGCTGTGGGGCATGCACGACCAATCACTGGCGCAACCGCAATTGAGCCTTGGCGAACTGGTCGCGCTGTTTACGCTGGTCAGCGGACTACTGGCCAGCGTGACGCAATTGGCCGAAGGCTGGAAACTGCTCGACCAGTTTCGGCTGGACAAACGCAGGCTCGAATACTGGTTACGATTGCCCACGTTCGACGCCACTCCTGTTGCGGCCACTGCAGCACCGCCGCCGTCAGAGATCGGACTGTGCCTCGCCCCATGCCATCTGCGCAGTCGTGACGCGCTGCAATTACAGCTCGATGAAGCGCTCGTGCTCCAGCCCGGAGAACGTATCGCGCTCGTCGGCCCGAGTGGCTGTGGCAAGTCGACGCTACTGCACGCCTTGGCCGGCACCCTTCAGCCCCTTCGTGAGCACGTCTATCTGGATGGCAAGAGCCTCGCCGGGCTCGCGGCCGACAAGCAGTTCGATCAGTTACGGCTGTGTCCGCAAGACGCTCGCTTCGTACCGGGTCCGTTGCCACGTTCAGTGCTCTTTGATCGCGCCCACGATCGCAGTCAGATCGAACGCTGGCTGGAAAGACTCGAATTGGACACGGCCTGGTACGACCTGACTTTGGACGCCCGAGCAGAGTCCATCTCGGGAGGCGAAGCTCGCCGCCTGACTCTGCTGCGCGTGCTGAATCATCCCGGCTACTTCAACTTCTTCGACGAACCCACCAGCGGGCTTGACGCCATTACCGCTGAGCAAACCTGGGACTTGCTGTTTGACAGGCTCCAGGGACGCGCAATCGTCTGCGCGACGCATGATCGCGAAGCGCTCTGGCGCTTTGATCGGGTGATTGAGCTGCAAGGTGGTCGGATTATCCGCCACAGCTGAAGAACGAGTCGTCGCACGTCAGTGCTTAAGAGCGGTAGCTGAGCGTCGACATTCGCTCAGCAGCTATACGCCGTCACTCATCGTCATCGAAGTTGTAACTACCCGGCGCCAGGTTCTCGAAGCGGGTGTACTTGCCGATGAAGGCCAGACGCACGAATCCGATGGGGCCGTTACGCTGCTTGCCGATGATGATCTCGGCGATGCCCTTGTGCTCGGTTTCGGGGTGATACACCTCGTCGCGGTAGACGAACATGATCACGTCGGCGTCCTGCTCGATTGCGCCCGATTCACGCAAGTCGGAGTTGACCGGACGCTTGTTCGGGCGCTGTTCGAGCGAGCGGTTGAGCTGCGACAGCGCCACCACCGGGCAGTTGAATTCCTTGGCCAGGGCTTTCAGGGAGCGGGAGATCTCGGAAATCTCGTTGGTGCGGTTGTCGCCGGAGGAACCCGGGATCTGCATCAACTGCAGGTAGTCGACCATGATCAGACCAATTTCACCGTGCTCACGGGCCAGGCGGCGGCTGCGCGCGCGCATCTCCGATGGGCTGATGCCGGCGGTATCGTCGATGAACAGTTTACGGTCGTTGAGCAGGTTCACCGCGGAGGTGAGCCGTGGCCAGTCATCGTCATCGAGTTGGCCGGAGCGCACCTTGGTCTGGTCGATCCGACCCAGCGAGGACAACATCCGCATGATCAGCGATTCACCAGGCATTTCGAGCGAGAACACCAGTACCGCCTTGTCGCTGCGCAGCACGGCGTTTTCTACCAGGTTCATGGCAAAGGTGGTCTTGCCCATCGACGGACGACCGGCAACGATGATCAGGTCGGACGGCTGCAGGCCGCTGGTCTTGCCGTCCAGATCGGTATAGCCGGTGGAGATGCCGGTGATGTCGCTGTCGGAGTTGAACAGGGTGTCGATGCGGTCGATGGCCTTGGTCAGCAGGTCATTGACGCCCACCGGGCCACCGGTCTTCGGCCGCGCCTCGGCGATCTGGAAGATCTGCCGTTCGGCGTCATCGAGAATTTCGGCCGCATTGCGCCCCTGCGGGTTGAAGGCGTTGTCGGCAATGTCCGTGCTGATGCTGATCAGTTGGCGCAGCGTGGCACGCTCGCGGATGATCGCAGCGTACGCCTTGATGTTGGCAACCGAGGGCGTGTTTTTGGCCAGCTCGGCGAGGTACGCCAGGCCGCCAATCTGCGAGGACACCCCTTCCTGCTCCAACTGCTCGTGCAGGGTCACCACGTCGAACGGTTGGTTCTGATCCGCCAGCTTGTGCACGGCACGGAAGATCAGGCGATGGTCATGCCGATAGAAATCACCATCCGAGACCTGGTCGAGCACACGCTCCCATGCACTGTTGTCCAGCAGCAGACCACCGAGCACGGCCTGTTCGGCCTCGATGGAATGGGGCGGCACCTTGAGGGCGGCGGTTTGCAGGTCGAGTTGCTCGGGGGTGCTGAGTTCGTTCATGGCCACGCGAAAATCTGGGGGGATGAAAACGACAAAGGGCACGACCTGCAATGCAGGAGCGTGCCCGATGTTAACCGGCCAGCCCCATGAGGGGCCAGCCGATCATCGCAGCTTAGGCAGCGACCACAACCACACGAACGGTGGCTTCAACGTCGCTGTGCAGGTGCACGGCAACGTCGTATTCACCGACGTGACGGATGGTGCCGTTCGGCAGACGAACTTCAGCTTTAGCCACTTCAACGCCGGAGGCGGTCAGGGCGTCAGCGATGTCGTGGGTGCCGATCGAACCGAACAGCTTGCCTTCGTCGCCAGCGGTGGCAGTGATGGTCACTTCCAGCTCGGCCAGTTGGGCAGCACGGCTTTCAGCCGAAGTTTTGCGGTCTGCAGCGGCTTTTTCAAGCTCTGCACGGCGCTCTTCGAATGCAGCCAGGTTGGCGGCAGTGGCGCTAACGGCCTTGCCGAACGGCAGCAGGAAGTTACGACCGTAACCGGATTTGACTTTAACTTTGTCGCCCAGGTTGCCCAGGTTAGCGACTTTTTCCAGCAGGATCAGTTCCATTTGGTAAAACCTCTTAACTTTTAACCTTCACCGTTCGCGGGGTCATCGTCGCGTTGACGGGACTTGATACCGCGAAAATCAATCAGGCTATCGACAATGGCCAGGACCACGAGCAACGGATACGTCAACTGCATGAACAACAGGCTTACATACAAGCCAACCAGCCAGAACCTCGACAGTCGTCCTTGCGCTACCAGACCGTGCACCAGGGCAACGCCTGCGAGCGCGAGCGGCACGCTGCACAACGGTGTCAACAACGCCAGCCCCGAACCCAGGGTCGGGCCGAACATGACACCTGCCAGCAACATCATTGCCGGCACCGGGGTGAAGCGCACCGCCTGAAACTCGCGGGCGAAACCACCGGGGTTGTACAACGCAGCCTGCCAGTAGCGAGCCAACATCAAGGTCAGGACACAGATGACCTGCAATCCTATTGCCATCATTCCGGTGACCATGGGGAACAGGTGCGTTCCGAGCCGGGCTTGTTCTTCTACCGAGAGTTTCTGGTAGAAGCCGTTGAGCATCTGCGGCAGGGCTTTTTCAAGCGCTCGCGCCAGAGCTTCAATCGGTTCGCGGAACACCGAACTCAGAAGTAACCCATACACCAGGCCCAGTGCGACGCTGACCAACAGCACCCGGTTCCAGGAATGCCCGGCGCGCAACAGCGCTGCCAGGCCCAACGTTCCGCACATCCCGAACA
The DNA here is from genome assembly GCF_032058845.1 of Pseudomonas sp. Taxonomy (GTDB): domain Bacteria; phylum Pseudomonadota; class Gammaproteobacteria; order Pseudomonadales; family Pseudomonadaceae; genus Aquipseudomonas. The sequence continues at coordinate 9,544 of NZ_DAMCCR010000129.1, forward strand.
GGACCAGCGGATCGCCGAGGCTCCACCAGGCCAGCACCGGCAATAATGCCCAGGCGATGACCGGCGAAGCATCCTTGAAACCGCGCCGCAGGAACACCAGGCTCACAGCGGCGGCACTCAACCAGAACAGCAGCGGCAATGCCGCACAACCGACCACGACTACCGTGGCCTGCACACGACCGCGCATGATGAAATCAGCTAACGCTCGCATGCGTATCCCTTGCTACTTGTCGATAAACCCGGTCTCAGCGGCCGTGGCTGTCGGTGTAGGGCAGCAGGGCCAGGAAGCGGG
>NZ_DAMCCR010000130.1:0-9704 GCF_032058845.1 Pseudomonas sp.
ACCAGGTCGTTCACGCACATGGCGACCAGGTCCTGGCCGATGCTGTCGTGCTTGTTCAGGTTCAGCGCCAGGCGCAGCTTGGTGCCGACGCCGTCGGTGCCAGAGACCAGCACAGGCTGCTTGTAGCCGGCCGGGATCTCGCAAAGGGCGCCGAAGCCGCCCAGGCCACCCATGACTTCAGGGCGTGCGGTGCGCTTGGCCACGCCCTTGATGCGTTCGACCAGTGCTTCGCCGGCGTCGATGTCTACACCGGCGTCCTTGTAGCTCAGGGAGGGTTGCTTGCTCATTGATCCAGGCCTTTAACGGGGAGGGATTCAGGAAAACGACCCTGACAGGCAAGGCCGGCGATGAGTGGCCAGCTGCCGGAGACGTCAGCGGTCTGCGAAGGCGCGCGATTTTATCAGGGTTGCCACGCAGCGGCCATCCTCACGCCGACGGGCAGGGTGGTAAATAGTAAAAATCCGGCAGCGCCGTGCGCAGGTGCAATGCTGTGTATACCGTAGGAAAAGGCGCTGAAGACCAGAGCAAGAGTGCCCCGGGGTTGCCAGCGCTGATTCGATCCGCCAGGCTTCGCCGCCGCACCTTCCCCCGACCCAACCAGGAGTGCCGCATGCGTTTGATCACCTGCCTGATGGGGGCCAGCCTGGCCCTGCTCGCCGGCCTCGCCCAGGCCGACACCGTGGCCGGCCTGTACCAGGTGCGCGAACCGGTGCAGGGCCAGGGCGAGCAAGCCCGCGCCGAGGCCACCGGTCACGCCTTCGACACCCTGGTCCAGCGTCTGACCGGCGATGCCAGCGCCGCGCAGAGCCCGGCCCTGGCCAGCCTGCGCAAGGACCCGCAGCCGATCATCAGCCAGTTCGGCTTCGAGGGTGGCACGCCAGAAAGCCTGCTGGTGGAGTTCGATCCCGGCAGTACCGAGCGTGCCTTGCGCAAGGCTGGGCTGGCGCTGTGGGGCAGCAACCGGCCGTCCATCCTGGGGTGGTGGCTGTTCGAGACTGCCGAGGGCAGCCATCTGGTCGGCGATGGCCAGCCCGACGCCAAGGCCTTGCGCCGCGCGGCGCAGCATCGCGGCCTGCCTCTGCGCTTGCCCCTGGGTGATCTGCAAGAGCAGTTGGTCGCCGACGCCAAACAGCTGGAAGCCAAGCAGCCTGCCGCCTTGCGCGAGGCGTCGGAGCGCTATGGGGCCAATGCGCTGCTGGCGGTTCACGCGCAGCAGGCTGAGGGTCAATGGCAAGCCAAGTGGCAGTTGTGGTTGGGTGACCAGCGCGAGCAGGGCACGGCCCAGGGCGCCGATCCTGCCGCGTTGGCCGATGCGGTGATGCTGGCGATTGGTAATCGTCTGGCCCCGCGTTATGTGGTGCGTCCCGGCAGCAGCAGTAGCGTGCAGGTGCGCGTACAGGGCATGAACCTGGCGCGCTATGCCGAGCTGGGGCGTGTACTGGAAGCCTACGCGCCACGGCTGCAGCGGGTCACGGGCGATACCCTGACCTACGCGGTGAGCGGCAATCGCGAGCAGCTGCGGGCGCAACTGGCGCTGGGCAAGCTTCAGGAAGTGCAGAATGATGCGCAGCCCGTACCGGCGGTATCAGCGCCGGTCTCCCTGTCGAACGGTGCTGGCGGTGAACCGGCGCCGGTGCCGGAGCCGCCATTCGAGGGTCTGCAGTTCCGCTGGTAGGCGGGGTGGTCGGCACGGCCACTGGAGGTGCACTGTACCGTCTGGTTCAGGCCTGATGCCAAGGGGTGGCAGGGTTGGGCCGGCTGACCGGAGCGCCGGACCGGCCGCTTCTGTCCCCGCCCGTGCTCGCCCGAACACTCACCGTGGCCAACACTGCGCGCCCTGTAGGAGCCGGGTGCCAGGGGTGCCAAGGTTGGGCCGGCTGCGGCGCCCATCGCTTCTTTATAAGCAGCACGGCCCAGCTCTGCTTCAACAGCACCGCGCCAGCACGCACCGACCTGCCACCTGTGCACATCGCCCAAGCCATTGATTTTCCTGCCGCTCCCGGACAGCGTGATTGTGCGCCCCGCACAGCAGGTATAGACTTTGCCGTCTTTTCACCTAAGGCCCCCTGGGTCCTCGTGACCGCCCGCCAGCATGAAACCGATCCAGTTGCCCTTGGGTGTGCGCCTGCGCGATGACGCCACCTTCATCAACTATTACCCCGGCGCCAATGCTGCCGCGCTGGGCTATGTCGAGCGGCTGTGCGAGGCCGATGCCGGCTGGACCGAAAGCCTCATCTACCTGTGGGGCAAGCAGGGCGTCGGGCGTTCCCATCTGTTGCAGGCTGCCACCCACCGTTTTCAGCAGTTGGGTGAGCCAGCGGTCTACCTGCCTCTGGCGCAACTGCTCGATCGCGGTATCGAGTTGCTCGATCACCTGGAGCAGTTCGAGCTGGTGTGCATCGACGACCTGCACGTGATCGCTGGCAAGGCCGATTGGGAAGAGGCCATGTTCCATCTCTTCAACCGCTTGCGCGACAGCGGCCGCCGCCTGCTGCTGGCCGCCTCCAGTTCCCCCCGTGAGCTGCCGATCCGCCTGCCGGATCTCAAGTCGCGCCTGACTCTGGCGCTGATCTTCCAGATGCGCGGCCTTTCTGACGAAGACAAACTGCGCGCTCTGCAATTGCGCGCTTCGCGTCGCGGCCTGCAGATGACCGACGAGGTCGGGCATTTCATCCTCACCCGTGGCACGCGCAGCATGAGCGCGCTGTTCGACCTGCTGGAGCGGCTCGATCAGGCGTCGTTGCAGGCGCAGCGCAAGCTTACAATCCCGTTTCTCAAAGAAACGCTGGGCTGGTAATTGGGGCGCAAAGTATCGATTCGTTGCCTTTGATCTCGGTCAACACGAAAAGTCACATTTATTTCGATAAAATTTGCATATCACTCCGATAGGCGGCATAGTTTCCACCTTCAAAAACCACTCAAGCCACGGTCGTGCCCATGCTGAATCGCTTCGCACCCCTCGTGCCTCTTGCACTCGTGACCCTTCTTTTTGGCTGCGCCTCACAACAAGCGCCTACTTCACAGCCGCAGGTCACCCCGCACGTCGCCACCCAGGCTCAATTCAAGGCCAAGCCATCGGCCTCTTCCGTCTTCACCGAGCAGGACCTTGCTGCCTTCGAAGACGAACAACCCACCTTCTCCAGCAACGGCCAGCCTTATCAGATGCCGGTCCTGGCAGACAGCATTCTGGAACGCGGTAAAGAGCTGATCGGCACCCGCTACCGCTTTGGTGGCACATCCGAGCAATCGGGCTTCGACTGCAGCGGCTTCATCGGCTACCTGTTCCGTGAAGAAGCCGGCATGTCACTGCCGCGCTCCACCCGCGAAATGATCAACGTCGATGCGCCGAAAGTAGCGCGCAACAAGCTCAAGCCTGGCGACTTGCTGTTCTTCAGCACCAACGGTCGCGGCCGTGTCAGCCACGCTGGCATCTACCTGGGTGACAATCAGTTCATCCACTCCAGCAGCCGCCGCAGCGGCGGAGTGCGTATCGACAGCCTGGGCGATCGCTACTGGAGCAAGACCTTCATGCAGGCCAAGCGCGCATTGGCCATGGCACCGACCAACATCGCACGCAACTAATCACGTAGCGCTGTGGTCGGTACACACGGCGGTTAGCTGAAAAGCTAGCCGCCGTGCGCATTTACAGAATACGTCTAATCTAACTTCTCAACTCTTTTCGGCTATGGCCGACCCGTTCCCGACAGGACGTTCCGACCATGAAAACAATGGTGCGCCTTGCTTTCCTGATGTCCGCTGCGCTGCTGGCTGCCTGTTCCAGTCAAGCACCAGCACCTGCTCCAGCCCCGGTGATCAAGCCGCAGATCACCTTCAACACGCAGCCGAGCTTCTCGCCGGTGGCCTCTGACGTGCTGTTCCGCGCCATTGGTCTGGTCGGTACGCCCTATCGGTGGGGTGGCAACACGCCAGATTCAGGCTTCGACTGCAGTGGCCTGATCAAGTACGTGTACAACGATGCCGCCGGCATCAGCCTGCCGCGCTCAACACGGGAAATGATCGTGATGCGCGCGCCGAGCGTGAACATCAATGCGCTGCAATCAGGCGACATCGTGTTCTTCGCGACCAACGGCGGCTCTCAGGTGAGCCATGCGGGGATCTATGTCGGGGAAGGGCGCTTCGTGCATGCGCCGCGCACCGGCGGCACGGTGCGCCTTGATTACCTGTCCAACAGCTACTGGTCGAAGGCCTATCTGCAGGCCAAGCGGATCATTCCGGCAGGGCATCTGGCGCAGAATCCGTAAAGGCAGCGGCTACGCGCAGGTATCACGGGTGGATCGGTCGAATGAGCCGAGCCACCCGTGATACGTTTCAGGCGCTCATTTCGCGTTGGCCGTGACCCGCCAGATCACGTTGCCCACATCATCAGCCACCAGCACACCGCCGCGCGGGTCATTCACCACGCCCACGGGTCGGCCCATCGCCTTGCCCTCTTCATTGACGAATCCGCTCAGCAGGTCCATCGGCTGGCCGGTCGGTTTGCCTGCGTCATCGAAGGGTACGAACAACACCTTGTAGCCACTCAGCGGCTTGCGATTCCATGAGCCGTGCTGGCCGATCAAGGCGCCTTGGCTGAACGGCGCCGGCAGCGCACCGGGTTGGATGAAGGTCAGGCCGAGCGAGGCCGTGTGTGGGCCCACGGCGTAGTCCGGCACCAGCGCGCTGGCGACCTTGGCAGGATCTTGCGGGTCGACGCGCGTGTCGACGTGCTGGCCGTAGTAGCTGTAGGGCCAGCCATAGAAACCACCGTCCTTGACCGAGGTGATGTAGTCGGGCACCAGGTCGCTGCCGATCTCGTCCCGCTCGTTGACCGCCGTCCACAAGGCGCCGCTGTGCGGCTCCCAGGCCAGGCCATTGGGGTTGCGCAGGCCTGAAGCGAACAGGCGCTGCTTGCCGCTGGCAGGGTCGACCTCCCAGATCGCGGCGCGCCCTGCTTCCTTGTCCAGACCGTTTTCACCGACGTTGCTGTTGGAACCGACGGTGACGTACAGCTTGCTGCCGTCCGGGCTGGCAATGACGTTCTTGGTCCAGTGGTGATTGAGCGGGCCGCCGGGCAGATCGACGACTTTGGTGCCGGGGTCGCGAATCTGCATGGCGCCCTCTGCGTAGTGGAAGCGCAGCAGTTGGTCGGTGTCGGCGACGTAGAAATTGTTGCCCACCAAGGTCATGCCGAAAGGCGAGTTCAGCCCTTCGATGAAGGGGGTGCGGATTTCCGCGACGCCGTCGTGGTCAGCGTCGCGCAGCAGGGTGATGCGGTTGGCGCTCGGTACACCGGCACCCGCGCGTTGCATTACCTTCTCGGTAATCCAGCCGAGAATGCCGGCGCTGTCATCGGGCTTGGGCGGCGCATTGGTTTCGGCCACCAGCACGTCGCCGTTGGGCAGCACGTAGAGCCAGCGCGGGTGGTCGAGGTCGGTGGCGAAGGCCTTGACCTGAGTGCCCTTGGCTGCGATCGGCTGAGCGCCGTTGGGCCAGCCGATCGCAGGGGCGATGTTGACCGTGGGGATCAGGGTCTTGTTCGGTTCCGGCAGCTCGGGTGCAGGGCCCATACCGTCAGAAACCTGCAGCCGGGCGGATTCGCCGCAGGCGACCAGGCTGGTAGTCAAGGCAAGAAGCAAACCGATACGCATCTGGAACATGCACCAACCCTCCGGAAATGGGATACCGCTTGGAAATCAGAGGCAGCCGGGGAGGGGGTAGTTCAGTTGCGATGGCGGCGAACCGGCCTGGCGCTGCCACCTCGATCTCCTTGCCAGAGCAGCAGCACCCATCGCTCTGTCAACATCCTCTGGCGCCAGGCACCGCATCGAATCACCCCCGACCCCCACCCACTTCATTGACGCTCCGAGTGCAACCCTCTAACCTTCGCCGTTTGTTTCAGGTGCCCCATGGACATGCTGCCAACGGGGTGAAACTGGGAAGCCGGTGGGTGCGTCGTTCGCACGAATCCGGCGCTGCCCCCGCAACGGTAGGTGAGTCTGGCCTCGCGCAAGCGCAACGCGCAGCAGGCCGGTGGCCCAAGGCCCCGCTCACGAGCCCGGAGACCGGCCTGTCACTGCCTGAACGGCATCACGGAGGGTGATGCGCGGTGCTCCGTGGCCTCGGCCATGGCTGCTGCGCGCCCCTGTGCCTGCCTGCCTTATCGACCTGTCGGCGCTCGCTTGAAGCGCCACGGCCCGCGGAGACCCCCATGAGCGAATCCCCCGAGCGCGACGAACGCCACCTGGCACGCATGCAGCGCAAGAAAGCGGTGATGGATGATCGCATCGCCAATTCCCCCAACGAGTGCGGCCTGTTGCTGGTGCTGACCGGCAACGGCAAAGGCAAGAGCAGCTCGGCCTTCGGCATGCTCGCCCGGGCCATGGGCCACGGCATGCGCTGCGGCGTGGTGCAGTTCATCAAGGGCCGCAACAGCACCGGGGAGGAGCTGTTTTTTCGGCGCTTCCCTGAGCAGGTCAGCTACCACGTGATGGGCGAAGGCTTCACCTGGGAAACCCAGGACCGCCAACGTGACATCGCCGCTGCCGAAGCCGCCTGGGCCGTCTCCAGGCAGTTGTTGCAAGACCCGGCCGTGCAGTTCGTGGTGCTCGATGAACTGAACATCGCCCTCAAGCACGGCTACCTGGACCTGGATCAGGTGCTCAGCGACATTCAAGCGCGCCCGCCCATGCAGCACGTGATCGTCACCGGTCGCGGCGCCAAGCCCGAGCTGAACGAGCTGGCCGACACCGTGACCGAGATGGGTGTCATCAAGCATGCCTTTCAGGCCGGGATTCGCGCGCAAAAGGGCGTGGAACTGTGAGTGAACCGCGACACTGCCCGGCGGTGCTGATCGCAGCACCGGCGTCCGGGCAAGGCAAGACCACGGTCACGGCCGCCCTGGCGCGGCTGCACCGCAACCTCGGTCGCAGGGTGCGGGTTTTCAAATGCGGGCCCGACTTTCTCGACCCGATGATTCTCGAACGCGCCAGTGGCGCGCCGGTGTATCAGCTCGACATGTGGATGATTGGCGAAGCCGAAAGCCGCCGCCTGCTCTGGCAAGCGGCCGCCGAGGCCGACCTGATCCTCATCGAGGGCGTGATGGGCCTGTTCGACGGCACACCGTCCAGCGCCGACCTGGCCCGGCATTTCGGCGTGCCAGTGCTGGCGGTGATCGATGGCACGGCCATGGCGCAGACCTTCGGTGCACTGGCCCTGGGCCTGGCGCATTACCAGCCCGACCTACCATTTGCCGGCGTGCTGGCCAACCGGGTGGGCAGCCTGCGTCATGCACAGCTGCTCGAAGGCAGCCTGACCCAAGGGCTGCGCTGGTACGGTGGCCTGTCGCGCGAGCGCGGCATCGAGCTGCCCAGCCGCCACCTGGGCCTGGTGCAGGCCAGCGAGCTGAATGACCTCGACCTGCGCCTGGACGCTGCCGCCCAGGCGCTGGGCGAGAGCTGCGACGCTGCACTGCCGCCCCCGGTGACCTTCCAGGCGCCGCAGCCGGTGGCCATCGCCCCTACGCTGACCGGCGTGAGCATTGGCATTGCCCGTGACGAGGCCTTCGCCTTCGCCTACGGCGCCAACCTCGACCTGCTACGTGCCCAGGGCGCCACACTGCACTTCTTCTCGCCGCTGCATGACCAGGCGCTGCCGGCCGTCGACAGCCTGTACCTGCCCGGCGGCTACCCCGAGCTGCACCACCATGCGCTCGCTGCCAACACGCCAATGCTGGACGCCATCCGCGAACATCATGCTGCGGGCAAACCGCTGCTGGCTGAGTGCGGCGGCATGCTCTATCTGCTCGACGCACTGACCGACGTTGCCGGCGAACGCGCTGAACTGCTGGGCCTGCTGCCGGGCGAGGCGACCATGCAAAAGCGCCTGGCCGCCCTGGCCCTGCAAGCGGTGACGCTGCCTGAAGGCACCCTGCGCGGGCACACGTATCATCACTCCCTGACCACCACCGAGCAGACGCCCATTGCCCGCGGCCTGAGCCCCAATGGCGGGCGCGGCAATGAAGCGGTGTACCGTCAAGGGCGGATGACCGCGTCTTACGTGCACTTCTATTTCCCATCCGACCCCGAGGCGGCCGCCGCGCTGTTGCGACCATGAGCGAGCAGGCTCTGCGTGACCTCGCGTGCGCCACCTGCCCCCGCAACGGGGCAGTCTCCGGTCAGGGCCGGCTGACGGCGTTTGTTCTCCAGGTCTCTTTGCCCTCCGATCCCGAGGCGGCCAGCGCGCCATCAACCCCATGAACCCACACGCTTTCAGTGACGCCGAGCGGGCTGCGGTCTACCGCGCCATCGGCGAGCGCCGTGACATGCGCCACTTTGCCGGCGGCGAGATCGCGCCCGAGTTGCTGCAGCGCTTGCTCAGCGCCGCACACCAGGCGCCCAGCGTCGGCTTGATGCAGCCCTGGCGCTTCATCCGAATCACCCAGCGCGCGTTGCGCAGCCGCATCCAGGCACTGGTGGAGGCCGAACGGCTGCGCACCGCCGAGGCCCTGGGCGAGCGCTCCGATGACTTCATGCAGCTCAAGGTCGAAGGCATCCAGGACTGTGCCGAACTGCTGGTCGCCGCCTTGATGGACCAGCGCGAGGCGCACATCTTTGGCCGCCGCACGCTGCCGGAAATGGACCTGGCCTCACTGGCCTGCGCCATCCAGAACCTCTGGCTGGCCGCTCGTGCGGAGGGATTGGGCATGGGCTGGGTGTCGTTGTTCGAGCCGCAGGCGCTCGGCGACCTGCTGGGCCTGCCCGCTGGCGCGAAGGCCGTCGCGGTGCTGTGCCTGGGGCCGGTCAAGGCGTTCTACCCGGCGCCGATGCTGGTGCAGGAGCACTGGGCCGAAGAACGCCCGCTGGCCGACATGCTGTTCGAGAACCACTGGGGAGAACGTCCATGAGCATCGCCCTGTTGAGCGTGGCCGGGGTGGCGCTGGATGCCTTGCTCGGCGAACCCACGCGGCGTCATCCGCTGGTGGGCTTCGGCCACTTCGCCAACGCCCTGGAGCGTCGGCTCAACCCCGGTGGCCGAGGCTGGCGCAGCCATGGTGTGAGCGCCTGGTGTCTGGCCGTGCTGCCGATCACGTTGCTGGCGCTGATCCTCTCCTGGCTGCCGGTGATCGGCTGGCTGGTCGACGTGCTGGCGTTGTACTGCGCACTGGGCCTGCGCAGCCTGGGCGAGCATGTGCTGCCGGTGGCCCACGCACTGCACCGGGGCGATCTGGCCGAAGCGCGGCGCCGGGTGGGTTATCTGGTCAGCCGTGAAACCGCCGAGCTGGATGAGCCCGCCGTGGCGCGCGCGGCCACCGAGTCGGTGCTGGAAAACGGCAGCGACGCGGTGTTCGCCACGCTGTTCTGGTTCATCGTGGCCGGTGCCCCGGGCGTGGTGCTGTACCGCCTGAGCAACACGCTCGACGCCATGTGGGGTTATCGCAACCCACGCTTCGAGCGCTTCGGCTGGGCGGCTGCGCGCATCGACGATCTGCTCAATTACCTGCCAGCGCGCCTGGTGGCGCTGACCTACGCGTTGCTGGGCAAGACCCGCCTGGCGCTCACCTGCTGGCGCCGCCAGGCACCGCTGTGGGACAGCCCCAATGCCGGGCCGGTGATGGCCGCAGGCGCTGGCGCGCTGGGCGTCGAGCTGGGTGGGCCGGCGGTCTATCACGGCGAGCTGCACGAGCGCCCGCAGTTGGGCGAAGGCCC
>NZ_DAMCCR010000131.1:0-9629 GCF_032058845.1 Pseudomonas sp.
GCGCCCAGCGGAGGCAGAAGCGCCAGCCGCGCCCGACGCGGCAGTGCCCACGCCTTCGCTCTCGCTCGACAAGCCGGCAGCGACTGCGCCTGCCCTTCCCGAACCGCCACAGCCGCCACGAGCCCCATGAGCGAACTTCCCGACCACGACCAGCCCATGCCGCTGGTCTCGCACCTGACCGAACTGCGAACCCGCCTGCTGCGCTGCGTCGCGGTGATCTTCGTGATCTTCATCGGCCTGTTCTCGTTCGCCCAGCAGATCTACACCCTGGTCTCGGCACCGCTGCGCGACCACCTGCCGGCCAATGCCACGATGATCGCCACCGATGTGGCCTCGCCGTTCCTGACGCCCTTCAAGCTGACCATGATCGTCTCGCTGTTCCTGGCGATGCCGTTCATTCTCCAGCAGGTCTGGGGGTTCATCGCTCCGGGGCTGTACCGCCATGAAAAGCGCATTGCCATTCCGCTGCTGATCTCCAGCATCGTGCTGTTCTACGCCGGTATGGCGTTCGCCTATTTCCTGGTCTTCCCGCTGATCTTCAGCTTCTTCGCCGCCGCCACCCCGGAAGGCGTGTCGATGATGACCGACATCGCCAACTACCTCGATTTCGTCATGACCCTGTTCTTCGCCTTCGGCGTAGCGTTCGAGATTCCGGTGGCCGTGGTGCTGCTGGTGTGGATTGGCGTGGTCGATGTGAAGTACCTGAAAAAGGTCCGCCCCTACGTGATCATCGGCTGCTTCGTGGTCGGCATGGTCCTGACCCCGCCGGACATCTTCTCGCAGACCCTGCTGGCGGTGCCGATGTGGCTGCTGTTCGAAGTGGGCGTGCTGTTCGGCAGCCTGGTGCGCAAGCGTCGCCAGCCTGGCGACGATGAAGCGGACGCGGACACCCCGCCGCCAGCGAAGCAGCCATGAACCTGTTGTTGCTCGAAGCGGCCGATTTCATTTCGGCCGACCGCGTCGTGCTCAGCGACCGGCGCCTGACCCACATGCAGGACATTCATCGCACCTGCGTCGGCGATACCCTGCGGGTGGGCCGCATTGATGGTTTGATGGGCAGTGCCACGGTACTGCGCCTGGAAAGCCGTGAGGCTGAGCTGCAGGTCATGTTCGACCAGCCGCCCCCGGCCAAGCTGCCATTGACCCTGGTGCTGGCCGTGCCGCGGCCGAAAATGCTCCGCCGCCTGTTGCAGACCGTGGCCACGCTGGGGGTGCCGCGGCTGATCCTGCTCAACAGCTACAAGGTCGAGAAAAGTTTCTGGCAGACCCCCTTCCTGCAACCGGCAAGCATCCGCGAGAACCTCATTCTTGGGCTCGAACAGGCGCGCGACACGGTATTGCCTGAGGTGATCATCGAGAAACGCTTCAAGCCGTTCGTTGAAGATCGCCTGCCGGCCATCGCCGAGGGCACGCTGGGCCTGGTAGGCCACCCCGGCGCCTACCCGATGTGCCCGCGTGGCGTCGACCAGCCCGTGACCCTGGCCATCGGCCCGGAGGGCGGCTGGATTCCCTATGAGGTCGATCTGCTGGGCCGCGCCGGTCTGCAACCGGTCCAGCTGGGCGAACGTATCCTGCGGGTCGAAACGGCAGTAACGGCGCTGCTGTCGCGCCTGTTCTGAACGACCACTCAGCATTCGGTCATAAAGTTTACCCCCCTTGGGCCGATGACCCTGACAGCACCGCAAGGACGTCAGTCAGCCACTACCAAGGGGGTAACCGGCAATGAGTCAACCTGTCAGCCAACTACTGGACAACATCAGCGTCAACCGCAAGCTGGGCATGGGCTTCGGCCTGGTCCTGCTGCTGACCCTGGCTGCCGCCTTCACCGGATGGACGGGCTTGGGCAGCGTGATCGAGCGCGGCGACAAGCTGGGCAACCTGTCACAAGTCCTGCAACTCACCCAAGACCTGCGCATTACCCGCCAGCAGTACCAGCGCAAAGGCAACGAAGACGCCATCACCCAGATGGACGCCACCCTCGATCAGCTCGAGCAGCAGCTGCAATCGGTCAGCGAGCGCCTTGCGGTACCTTCGGATCTGCAACACGTGGAGCTGCAACGCCAGGCTATCGGGGAATATCGCCAGGCCTTCGACCAGCTCAAGCAGGCCGCACAACGCCGTGAAGCCAGCCGCAAGGTGCTAGGCGACAGTGCCGACAAGGCCGCAGACGTGCTTGCAACCTTCGAGCAACGCCTGCAGCAGGCAGGTGATATCGGCCAGTATGCCAGCGCCGTGCAGGCTGGCCAGGAACTGCAGCGGGCCCGTTTCGAAGTGCGCGGCTACACCTACAGCGGCGAGGCCGAGCGCCAGCAGACTGCACTGGTCGCCATCGACAAAGCCATGACCGTGCTGGCGGATATAACCGGCCGCCTGCCCGCCGACTATGCCCCCCTGCTGCAAGACGCCGCGCAAGCGCTGGTGGCCTATCGCGACGCGGTGAATCAGGTCGCCAGCGCCCAGACTGCCAGCGAAGACGCGCTGCAGCACATGGCCAATCAGGGCCAGGTGATGTTCGACAACAGCAAGGCGCTCATCGAAACCCAGACCGCAGCTCGCGATCATGACGCCCAACAGGCCCGCCTGCTGCTCGCTGTCAGCACCGCGGTCGCGATTCTGCTGGGTATCCTCGCCGCCTGGATCATCACCCGGCAGATCACCGTGCCGCTGCGCCAGACCCTGAACGCCGCCGAGCGGGTGGCCAATGGCGACCTCAGCCAGCCGCTCCAGGTGAACCGCCGCGACGAATTGGGCCAGCTACAGGCCAGCATGCAACACATGACCCAGGGCCTGCGTCAGCTGATCGGCGGTATCGGTGATGGCGTCACGCAGATCGCCAGCGCCGCCGAAGAGCTGTCGGCGGTGACCGGCCAGACCAGCGCCGGGGTCAACAGCCAGAAGGTCGAAACCGATCAGGTCGCCACGGCCATGAACGAGATGGCCGCCACGGTGCAGGAGGTGGCACGCAACGCCGAACAGGCCTCTGAAGCCGCCGTGATGGCCGACCAGCAAGCTCGCGAGGGCGATCACGTGGTGGCCCAGGCCATCGCTCAGATCGAGCGCCTGGCCAGTGAAGTGAACAACTCCAGCGAGGCCATGAGCGAGCTCAAGCAGGAGAGCGACAAGATTGGCAGCGTGCTCGATGTGATCAAGTCGGTGGCGCAGCAGACCAACCTGCTGGCGCTCAACGCCGCCATTGAAGCGGCACGGGCCGGCGAGGCCGGGCGCGGCTTCGCCGTGGTCGCCGACGAGGTGCGCAGCCTGGCCCAACGCACCCAGCAGTCCACCGAGGAAATCGAAGAGCTGATCGCCAACCTGCAACAGGGTACCCAGCGGGTGGCCGGGGTGATGGACGCCAGTCGTGGGCTGACTGACAGCAGCGTCGAGTTGACCCGCCGCGCCGGCGGCTCACTGGAGACCATTACCCGCACCGTGTCGTCGATCCAGGCCATGAACCAGCAGATTGCCACCGCTGCCGAGCAACAGAGCGCCGTGGCTGAAGAGATCAACCGCAGCGTGATGAACGTACGTGACATTTCCGACCAGACCGCAGCAGCCAGTGAACAGACGGCCAGCTCGAGTGTGGAACTGGCGCGCCTGGGCACCCACCTGCAAGGGTTGGTGGCGCGCTTCACGCTGTAACCGTGGCGCTGGCGGGGCTGTGCAAGGCAGCCCCGCTTCCTACAACCCATGTGGAAATTTCCCACAGCATTTGCAGGTCCAGTCTGACCCCTTCCCCGCCGATGAGCTGACGTCGACGCTAGCCCTGACTGCTGGCGTCACCTGACTCATACACGGAGAAGCGCTCATGATAGGACGACTAGACAGATTCCTCGGCAACCTCAGCGTACGCTTCAAGCTCGCCCTGGGCTTCGCCACCGTGCTGTTGTTCACCCTGATCACCACCCTCAGCAGCTGGCTGGCCCTGGGCGATGCCATCGAAAGCTCGGAGAAACTGATCCAGATCGGTCACTTCAGTGACTACAGCAAGGACCTGCGCAGTGAGCGCATCACCTACCGCGTGCTCTCTGACGACGTCAGCCGTATCGCCATGGGCGACAAGCTCGATCGCCTGGACACCTTGGCCGGCACCATGCAGCAGCAGTACCACGAGCCGGAAGCGCAGCGCCTGATCGCTGACAAGCAGCAAGAGCTGCAGGCCTACCGCAAGGCCTATGTCGACCTGCAGAGGCTGGTCGTGGAGCGCCAGCAACTGCACCAGGTCGAGGCGCAGAACGCCGACCAACTGGCCAGTCAGATCGACGCCCTGCAAGAGCAGTTGATCGAACGCCTGGGCGAGTCCGATGCACCGCGCGGCGTGGAGCAGGTCGTCAATCTGGTCGAGACCCTTAGCCGCCACCTGGAAGTCGCCAACGAGCAAAGCCAGAATGCGGCTTATCTGAGCGACCCACTGGAAACGTTCGAGGCGATCGGCCAGGCCTCACTGGTGAGCGCCGAAACCCAGATGAAGCTGATCAATGCGGCACTCGGTACGGCCAACCTCAAGCTGCCAGGCGCGGCACCGCTGCTGGGCCAGATCGGCCGATACCGCGAAGCCTTGCTGGCCTATGCACGCAAGGCGATTGACGTGGAGCGCATCCATAACCAGTTGGAAATCCTTGGCAACCAGCTGATGGACCTCAACCAGGCCATGGGCGATCTGCAGACCCGGTTGCGCGACCAGGAAGCGGTCGCCGCACGCAGTCTGATGACGGTCATAGCCTTTCTGGCCCTGGTCATCGGCTTGCTCGCCTCCTGGGTGATCAGCCTGCAGATCACCCGTCCGCTGGACCAGGCGCTGACCCAGGCCGGGCGTATCGCCCAGGGCGATCTGGCCACGATGGACAGTGCTAATCGCCAGGATGAGCTGGGCCAGTTGCAGCACAGCATGGGCGACATGACCAGCGGTTTGCGTGAGCTGATCGGCGGGCTGGAAGAAGGCGTGGAGCAGTTGTCCGTGGCGGTAGGTGAGCTCGCCATCGTGAGTGAGGCAACCCAGGAGCAGGCCAGCCGGCAACGCGAAGAGACCGAGCAGGTCGCGACGGCCATGAACCAGATGAGCGCCACCGTGCATGAAGTGGCGCACAACGCCGAGCAGGCCGCGCAGGCTGCCTGCCGGGCCGACCAGCAGGCCCAGGTGGGAGATCAGGTGGTGGCGCAGTCGATCGAGCAGATCGAGCAACTGGCCGGGCACATGGATACCTGCCTGGCGGCCATGCGTCATCTGTCGGAAGAGGGTCAACGCATCGGCAGCATTCTGGAAGTCATCACCGCCGTGTCGCAGCAGACCAATCTGCTGGCGCTCAATGCGGCCATCGAGGCAGCCCGCGCCGGTGAAGCGGGGCGCGGGTTCGCCGTGGTGGCCGATGAGGTGCGCGGGCTGGCCCAGCGCACCCAGCAGTCCACCGAGGAGATCGGCCAGCTGATCACCAGCCTGCACAGCGGCACGGAGAACGTCACCCACCTGCTCGACCACAGCAAACGCCTGACCGAACAGAGCGTTGCGCTCAGCCGCCAGACCGGCGAAGCGCTGGGGCAGATCACCGAAACCGTGTCGAGCATTCAGGGCATGAACCAGCAGATCGCCACGGCCAGCGAGGAGCAAAGTGTGGTGGCCGAGCAGATCAACCGCAGCGTGATGGGCGTGCGCGAGGGCGCCGACCGCACCCGTGCGACCAGCGAACAGACTGCCGCGGCCAGTGGCGCGCTGGAAGCGCTGGGGCAGCAACTGCGGGCGATGGTGGGCAAGTTCAGTTTGTGAACAAGGGGGGGGGAAGTGGCTGTGCTGCGAAGCAGCCCCAAGGGCTGCATCTCGGCAGCCAACGCGGTCCCTGTAGAGCGGCCGGTCCGGCGCTCCGGTCAGTCGCGATGGCCGGCAAAGCCGGCCCGATTCAGGCGCCGCGCAATAGCAGGTAAATGGAGGCTGCAGCCTTGGGGCTGCTGCACAGCCCATCGCGGCTAACCGGAGCGCCGGACCGGCCGCCCCTACAGGGGGTGCGTTGGGCTGCCGAACTGCAGAAATGCGCAGTCGATTGTAGGAGCGACTTCAGTCGCGATGGCCGGCAAAGCCGGCCCGATCCAAGCGCCGCGAAACAGCAGGAAAATCGAAGTGGCAGCCTTTAGGTCGGCTGCGCCGCCCATCGCGGCTAAAGCCGCTCCCACAGGGACTGCGTCTTCCTGACGTATCACTTTCTCCCGGCCAACGCGGTCCCTGTAGGACCGAGTCACCTCGGGTTACAGCACCTGGCGCAGGAACGTCTGGGCGCGCGGATCTTGCGGGGCGTCGAAGAAGGCGTCGGGCGCGGCGTCTTCCAACAGTTTGCCGTGATCGAAGAACAGCACCCGGTCGGCCACCTCACGGGCAAAGCCCATTTCGTGGGTAACGCAGACCATGGTCATGCCTTCCAGGGCCAGGGTCTTCATCACATCGAGCACTTCCCCGACCATTTCCGGGTCAAGCGCCGAGGTGGGCTCGTCGAACAGCATCACCTTGGGGTCCATCGCCAGCGCGCGGGCAATCGCCACGCGCTGTTGCTGGCCGCCAGAAAGGCGCGACGGGTATTCGTTGGCCTTCTCGCTGATACCGACCTTGAGCAACAGGGCGCGGGCACGTTCCTCGCGCTCGGCCTTGTTACGCTTGCGCACCACCTTCTGCGCCAGGCACAGGTTTTCCAGCACGGTCATGTGCGGGAACAGGTTGAAATGCTGGAACACCATGCCGACTTCACGGCGGTAGGCATTGATGTCGGTCTTCGGGTCATCGAGCGGCAGGCCGTTGATCGACACATGCCCGGCATCGAAGCCTTCCAGGCCGTTCAAGCAGCGCAGGAAGGTGGACTTGCCCGAGCCCGAAGGGCCCAGGACCACGACCACTTCGCCCTTGCTCACCCGGGTGGTGACGTTGTCGACCGCGCGCACCACCTGGCCACGGGTATCGAACACTTTCAGCAGGTCACGGACTTCAATCACTTTGCGCAAGCCTCCGCTCGAGCCGGCTGGCCAAGTGCGACAGCGGCAGGTTGATCAGCAGGTACAGGCCCGCCACGCAGAACCAGATCTCGAAGGTCGAGAACGAGGTGGTGATGGCCTCACGGCCGCTTTTGGTCAGTTCGGTGATGGCAATCACCGAGACCAGGGACGTGTCTTTGACCAGGCTGATGAACTGCCCGGCCAACGGCGGCAGCACCCGCTTGAAGGCCTGGGGCAGAATCACATGGCGCATCGACTGGCTGGCATTGAGGCCCAGCGAGCGCGCCGCTTCGTTCTGGCCACGGGCGATCGACTGCACGCCAGCACGCACGATCTCGGCCACGTACGCACCGGTGAACAACGCCAGCGCCGCCACCCCGGCGAACTCGCGGGACAGGTTCAGCACGGTGCCGATGAAGAAGTAGAAGATGAAGATCTGCACCAGCAGCGGCGTGCCGCGCACCAGCTCGACATAGACCGTCGAGAGATCGCGCAGGGTCGGGTTGTTCGACAATCGGCAGAGCCCGGCAAACAGACCGATGACCAGGCCGAAGGCACCGGACACCACCGACAGCCACAGCGTGGTCCACAGGCCCCAGGCCAGTGGCCCGGCAGCCCAGTGGCGGGTGACGCCCAAGGCATCGCCTTCGGCCACGTCGTCGCCGCGGCTGAGCAGTACGCTGTCGGCCTGCACCTGGACCTGTTGCTGATCACCGTCTTCGGTCTTGATCGTGACGGTGGCGTTGCTGCCGGAAACGGCAATTTCCTGGACGGTGCCGAAACCGGTCGCGCGCTGGGTTTCTTCGGCCTGATAGGCGAAGTACTGCGGCACGCGGTTCCAGCGCCATTCGTACGCCATCATCGAGGTGGCCAGGTACAGGCTGATCGCCAGGCCAACCAGCACCAGCGCGGTCAACCCGTGCCAGGGCCATTGGGCTTTGTTGTGTTTGATCACAGGGGGGGATGCTCCAAAAACTAAGCGGCAGGTGGCTAGCGGCAAGTTGCAAGTAAAGGTAGAGCGCACGCCCTGGTGCCAGTGAGTCACTCTGCGCTGTCATCATCGGGGCTGCAGTGCAGCCCATCGCGGCTAAAGCCGCTCCTACAAGGACTGTCAGCGCGGTTCCTGTAGGAGCGGCTTTAGCCGCGATGGGCGGCGCAGCAGCCCCGATCCAAACGCCGCGAAACAGCAGGAAAATCGAAGTGGCAGCCTTCAGGGCGGCTGACCGGAGCGCCGGACCCGCCGCTTCCTACATTTCGGCAGCCAACGCGGTTGAAAGACCGTTGGCGCCCACAGATCGGCGCAATCCTGTATGCGGCCTCAGCCACGTTGGATTGCACCGGCCCCGATCACCAGGCTGACTGGCACCAGGCGCAAGCCCAGCTTTTCCCTTGCAACATGCAGCGCCCCAATTGCCGCAGACGCGCTGCGCCTTATTCCATTTCCTTCAGCCAATCCTTGTTCTTGAACCACTTGTCGTGGATCCGATCGTAGGTCCCGTCATGCTTGATCTGGTGAAGGAAATTGTTGATGAAGTTGATGCTGTCGTAGTCGCCCTTCTTCAGGCCGAAGGACAGCGGCTCGAAGGTGAACGGCTCGTCGAGGAACAGCAGCTTGCCAGCGCCAGCCTTTTCAACCGCCACGACGTTGTACGGTGCGTCGTAGACGAAGGCATCCGCCTTGCCATTGACCACGTCCATGACCGCTTCCTGTTCGTTGTCGTAGCCGTGGTACTGGGCCTTGCCGATCAGCTTCTTGGCGATCATCTCGCCGGTGGTGCCGAGCTTGGAGGTCAGGCGGTACTTGTCGCTGTTGAGGTCTTTGTAGGACTTGATCTCGCCTTGCAGCTCCTTGCGAATCAGCAGGGTCTGGCCGACCACGATGAAGGGTTCGCTGAAGTTCAGGCGCAGGTTGCGTTCCTGGGTCAGGGTCATGCCGCTGCCGATCATGTCGAACTTGCCGGTGATCAACGCGGGGATGATGCCGTCATAGGCGGTGGAGACGGTTTCCAGCTTGACGCCCATGGACTTGGCCATGGCCTTGAGGATGTCCACCTCGAAGCCGATGATTTCACCGCGCTTGTTGGTCATTTCAAAGGGCATGTAGGTCGGGTCCATGCCAACGCGCAGGGTGCCGCGCTTGACCGCGTCATCGATGGCGCCGGCCTGTGCGCAGGTCACGGCCGCCAATGCGGTAACGCCCACCAGCAGGCGCGAAAGGTATTTCTTGATCATCACCAGGTCCCCTAGCAAGAAAAGAAGCGAATCTTATTGTTGGCGCGGCCGGGCGGCCGGCGCGGGTTCAAGGGGGGGATGCTAACGCATGGCGGCCCGAGGACATAGCACTGAGGGGGAGTTTGTTGCATTGGCCGTTCAGCACCCGCCAGCGAGGATGCTGGCAGCGGCAATACCGGGTTTGATCCGAGTGCATCGGGCCTGCAACCTGCGCCATCGTGGTGCAGTTTGCCGCCAGGCAGATAGGAAAACGCCCGAGCGCTGCGGCGTGCAGGGCTCGGGCGTGGGTGGCGCGGTGATGGCGAGGTTGCGCGGCTGGCCAGGCTCAGCGGCGCAGCGCCATCGCCCTCACCTGCCGATCAGGCACCGACCAGGTTCGGCTGGGCCTGGCCTTCCGGTTGCAGCGGCAGCAGTGGAGCGTGCGGGTCGTT
>NZ_DAMCCR010000132.1:0-9416 GCF_032058845.1 Pseudomonas sp.
GGCCTGCCTGGCGGCAGGCCGTTACCGGCCTGCACACAAAAAAACTGACAGCCCCAGACCCAGAAATGCCATAGCGGTAACCGTATGTCAGCAACGCTAGAACGGTCCTCGCCACTCGCGCCAGGGCTTGGTCCACGCGCCCGCGTCACCGGCGGGCAGCTGGAGGGGCTTGAACGAGCAGGCGTCAAACACCAGCGCCAGTGACGTGATCTCCAAGACCCGCCCCGCGATCACATCACCTTCACCCCCCGCATCACACAATCCTGCCGCCCCCCACCCATCCCCTCAGGCAAAAACGCAGTCAAATCGTACGGCAGCAACACCGTATCCAGCACAATCGAAAACGGCGTATCAATCAAAAACGGCCACCCCGCCAACGGCTTCGGATCATTCGCCCACGCCCACGACAACCGAGTGCCGTGGTACACGCACCGCTCCCCACTCAAATGCCCCATCGTGCTGAAACACCCGCTCAAGGCCACCGCCAGCCCAACCAACAACAGTCTCGCCTGCATACAGCCACTCCCCCGTAAAGCCATCGTCCCTGAACCCGCGGTTCCGGCAGGCACGCAGCATACCCGCTACCGAAAACCCAAGCAGCCCTCCCCCCAACCCACGCACCCCCAGCCGGTCACCCGTCAGACCAACGCAAATACCGTTGAATCAATCCCCCCACCCCACCCTCACATCTTGAAACCACAAAACCGTGTAGGCCCTGTATGACTGCCCTGCCAACCGTCGCCGAACGCCTCACATCCAGCACGCTGCCGGCCCCTTCACTGCCCGTTGCGGTCTATCACGCCCTGTTGCGAGACCCTCAAACCACCGAGCTGGCGACCGCTCGCGAGTTCCTGGACGCGCAGCTCATGCTCGCCAAGGGGCTTGGTGACGACATCGCGGGCCTGCCTGAAAACCTCGACACTCTCCCCGCATGGATCGAGCACAACGGCCAGGAAGTGGCCCACGCCTACCGCGACTACCTGGACGGTCGACGCGCCGGGCGTGGCCGCGAGTTTTTCCGATGCAAGGCTCATGCGCTGCACTTCCTGCAACACGTGGCCCCCACCAAGCTGGTCGATGGCGCGTGGCTGTACAACGCGCTGTCCCATGCCAATGACTGGCGCTACCACCATCTGATTCGCACCTACCTGGAAGAGCTGGGTGATGGCGATCCGGGCCTCAATCATGTGGTGCTGTATCGAAAGCTGCTGGCCGATCACGACTGCGCGCCGACCGAAGTGCTCGAAGAGTCGCTCTACGTGCAGGGCGCCATCCAGCTGGCGCTCGGGCATCTGGGCGATGAGTACCTGCCGGAGCTGCTGGGCTACAACCTGGGTTATGAGCAACTGCCGCTGCATCTGCTGATCTCTTCGTTCGAGCTCAACGAGCTGGGGATCGACCCGTATTACTTCACGCTCCACGTCACCATCGACAACGCCAGCTCCGGCCATGCGCGCAAGGCGGTGGATACGGTGCTGGACCTGCTGCCGACCGATGATTCACGCGATGCCTTCATCGCGCGGATGCGCGCGGGTTACCTGCTCAATGAACTGGGCAAGGGCACCAAGGCGGTGATCGCGGGCTTCGATCTGGAGCAGGAAGTGGTCGACATGCTCGAGCGCAAGCGCTCGTTTGGTCAGCACTTGCATTCCGATTACTGCCGCCTCGATGGGCTGACCGTGAATCAATGGCTGTCCGAACCTGGGCGCTGCCGTGAGTTTCTGACGGTGCTGGAGAACAAGGGCTGGATCAAGCATGACCAGGACCCGGCCGACAGTCGATTCTGGCAGCTGATGGACGGACCAGGGGCGCCGATGTTCGGGGTGTTCAACGGTTATGAGATGC
Source organism: Pseudomonas sp. (assembly GCF_032058845.1). Lineage (GTDB taxonomy): Bacteria > Pseudomonadota > Gammaproteobacteria > Pseudomonadales > Pseudomonadaceae > Aquipseudomonas. The sequence continues at coordinate 1,846 of NZ_DAMCCR010000132.1, forward strand.
AGCTGTTGCGGGACTGGATCGCGGGGGATTGGCTGGATGCCGATGCGTTGAGGAGGCAGAACCCGTTCCGTGCCCAGTTCCGCCGTCGCGTTTCGCCTGATGCGGCATCATCGGCGGCCGCTTCACGGTCTGCCGTGGCGACGCACACGCTGATCGAGTTGTTGTCGCCCGCCCAGCACGCCACGCCTGAAGGCTTGAGTGCCACACGCGTGTATGCCCGGAAACTGGCGGAAGGGTCATTGGCGGTATGAATCAGTCCATCACCCAGCCGGCCCCGGACGATGAGGCGCGAGGCTACGACCTGGCACTGCTGCAGATGGGCAGGAAACTGCTGGCGGACGATTACCGGTTCACCACCGTGACGCCGCTGACCCACCAGCGCAACAACAGCAGGGCGCAGAACGCGATCGCGCGCGATATGCGGGATATCTTCGGCTGGAATCGCCCATTTGACGCTGCGTTGTTACCCGGCGCAGAGGCGGCGGCGCTGCGTCAGAATCAAGTGTTGCGTGCCCACGCTGGGCAGTGGATCAGCAACGTGCGCTATTCCCGGCTGGGTGAGCGGCTGTTCGTGCACTCCGGCTTTCCGACCCAGGCTGCCGATTCGGTGTTCTTCGGCCCTGATACGTACCGGTTTGCTCAGGCGATCGAGGCGCACTTGCGGACGTCGACCCACCCCGTGCGCACGGCGGCGGACATCGGTTGTGGCAGCGGCGCAGGTGCCATCGTGATCGCCGGTGCCAGGCGCCAGGCCCAGGTGCAGGCACTGGACATCAACCCGATGGCGTTGCGCTTCACCGCCGTGAATGCGGCCTTGGCGCAGGTCGACAATGTGCCGCCTCGCTACAGCGATCTGTTGAGTGGCACGTCGGGCGAGTTCGACCTGATCGTGGCCAACCCGCCGTACATGCAGGACACGCAAAAACGCGCTTATCGGCATGGTGGGGATCGGCTGGGGTCCGAGCTTGCGGTGCGCATCGTCGAGCAGGCGCTGGAGCGTCTGACGCCCGGTGGCACCCTCCTCCTCTACACCGGCACACCTTGGGTGGACGGCACCGATCTGTTCTTGGAAAGCGCCCAACCCTTGATCGAGAAGCCAGGGTTCACATGGTCGTACCGCGAAGTCGATCCGGACGTGTTTGGCGAGGAGCTGGAGTCCGACACTTACGCCTGCGCTGAACGCATTGCTGCCGTGGTCCTGACCGTGACTAGAACCTGCTGAGGAGCGGTTGGACGGTCGCCACGCGGTGACCCTCCTCACACTCACCTGCGGCGGCTGGAACGTCGGTCTCAGAGCAGATACGCCAACCGCACTACCACGTCCATCCCTCTCATAGCCAATCGTCAGGCCCCGGGACTGCTGCACCGATCCTGGTGCACTCCTGACCTTGCGCCCTATGCCTGTGCTCGTCAGAACGATCAAGGATTGATCATGTAAGGATATTTCCTTACCATCCATTGAGCCTATCCGGGAGAATGCTCATGCCTGCCATCTACGAAATCGCCACCTTGACATCAAAAGGCCAAATCACCCTTCCTAAATCCGTTCGCCAGCGACTGGGCCTCGATACCGGTAGCAAGATCGCATTTGATGTGCGCGACGGTGAAGTGGTGGTCAGCCGGGTGGAAGCCATTCACCAAGACCCTGCCATCGGTGCATTTCTGGATTTGCTGGAGGTGGACATCCGCAGCGGGCGCAACCTCTCCGCGCTACCTGAGGATCTGGCGTACAGCATGCTCGCCAACGCAGGCTGCGATGTAAATCTGGATGACGCGATCGACGGTGAGGTTGCGCTCTGATGCAGCGGCACGGCTGGACACTGTTGTTCCATGAGGGTGTGATCGCACAGTTGCGCAAGCTGCAAGACGCTGCCGCAAGGGCCGAAAAAAATGACCCGCAACGCTTCGAAAGCAATGCCAACGTCAAACTGTTTCGAGCCCTGAGCCAGTTGATTCTGAACGTGGTGCCGGAGGATCCTTCACGCGAGGAGTTCCGCCAGGGCAACACATTGGGCGTAGCCTACCGCCATTGGCGACGGGCAAAGATCGGTAGGCGATTCCGCTTGTTCTTTCGCTACGACTCGAAATCCAGGGTGATTGTCTACGCATGGGTCAATGACGAAAACACCCTGATATCGGCAGGCAGCAAATCCGATCCCTATGCCGTGTTCGAGAAAATGCTTGGCCGGGGCAACCCTCCCGATGACTGGGATGCGTTGGTTGCTGCCACCAGAAGCGACTGGAAAGCATTCGAACCCTCTCCTTCTTGAGCCCGGTCGCTCGCAAAAAAGCTCCGCAGAACTCACTGGATGTCTCATTTGAGAACCGCGTCTGCGAAGGGGCGTTCAGTTCGATGGACTGGTGGCCTGGCCTTGGGGAATGCAGGAGAGGCACCTTGCCCGCCAGGGCGTGCTAGAGCACGTCGCTCATCCGACACAACCCCGCCCTCTGCATCGGCTCCGCCTCGACCCGGCCCTCCGTATGCAACTGCTCCAACACCACCACACACCCGCCGGCCTCGTAGAAGATCACCTCATAGTCCTGCCCGGCCTTGGGCACGAAGTGATACGACTGCCGGCAGCTGCGCGTCCGGCCTGCCGAGCCGTAGCCCTCACTCAGGTAATTCAGGGTGAAGGGCTTGCCCGCGGGCACTTTGAGTTCGGCGCTGGCCACCGGCTCGTCCAGGCGCCAGCTGCTGGTGGGCATGCCCAGACTGCGGCCGTTGTTGCGGTCGGCGAAGCCGGGCTTGGCCACCGCCATCACGCCGGCGCCGGGCACGCGCCAGTCGATGCAGTCACTGCCGGGTATGCCGCGCACCATGCCGTTGGTGAGCACACGTAGGCGTGCGGTGTCACCGGTGCTGGGTTCGACATAGTCGGTGGAAAACGCGCGGATGTTGGAGACGTTGCCGCAGCCACTTGCGGCCACGGCCAGGCCGAGGATCAGCAGTGCTCTCATGAACGTCCCTCCTCGATGCAATCAGCAGTGGTGAGGGCTTTCGCTCTTGAGCTCTTCACCGGTATCGGCGTTACGGATGATCACCGTGGCGTCGGGCGCGATGCTGCACATGGCGTTGCGCGCGGTGTAGATGTGCCGGCCCTCGGCAACGATCTTGCCGAGTTTCGGGATCGGCTTGCCCGAGGCGTCCTGGGCCGTCACGGTGTATACGCCGGACATGGTCACGCAGCCGTTCAAGGCCACCAGCACGGCGGCGCACAGCGCCGGTTTCAATAGCGTCGATGTGAAAGGGTTCATGCTGCGTTCTCCTTGCAAGGTTGGACGATTCATTGCAGCGCCTGGCAGGCCTTCAACGGCTCCACGGTCGGCAGTGCACACATATCGAAGCCATCACGGCGGGTGAAGCCTGCGCGCTTCATGCACACGAAGCGTTCCGCCCGTTCCTGGGCGCCGGCCTTGGGGTCGATGCCTGATGCATTGGGCTCGCCGCACGCGCGCATGGCCGCCAGTACGTCGGCCTTGCTCGCCCCGGGCTTGTGCCACTGCTCGACATCGGCCTTGGGCGGCTTGAACGCTGCCTCGGTACAGGCGCTGACCAGGGGGCCCAGCAGTACCAGCAGTGCGACGACTCTGAAGCGCATGTTCAATCTCCTGACGAACGAGGGGTGACTGGTACCAGCAAGGGCACGATGGTCGGCCAATAGCGGGCGCAGCTCTGCGCGCCATGGCCGTAGCAACTGTGCACCGTGGTGTCGCCGGTGAAGACGTTGGCCAGCTCCTTGAGCAGGTTGCTGTCTTTCGGAATGACGCCACCGGTGCCGGGGTTGTTGCCGATGAAGAACCAACGGCCCACCGGATCGTTGTTGTGCACCTGGTACTTGAGCACCATGTCGGCACGCTGTTGTGCATCGGTGACGCTTGCACGGTTCTGCAGGTAGGCCAGCTGTTCATCCGCGGTGTACACGTTGAACGCACCGCCGTAGTTGTTCACGGTGGTCTTGCTCAGCATGCCCTCGGTGCCCGGCGTGTTGTAGAGCGCCTGCCTGGCGTTGCCGCCGGTCATGGTGCCGCGACTGTGTTCGGTCAGGTGCAGGCCGGTGGAACCGTATTCGATCAGCAGCTGCTGCGTGGCGGCAGTGTAATTGGTCAGGCCGAAGAAGCTGTTGTCCATGTTCTTCTGGTACGCGGCGATCAGCAGTTCCGACAAGGCATTGCCGGCCTGGGGGAACCACATGAAGTACTGCGGCCCGGTAGCGTTTGCGTCACGGTGCTGGGCGGCGTACTTAGCGGCCGCCTTGTCGTCGTTGAAGATGCCGTTGAGGGCGACGTTGACCACATTCTTGTCATCGGCCTGCAGGTGTTTGCGCTCTTCGTCCCCGACCTTGCGGAACAGCGGCTTGCCGTCGGCGTCTTCCTTGGGCACGCCGTTTTCGTCCAGGATCAAGGCGTACATGTCTGCCGGGTGGCGGAACATGGTGCGGTACGCCTCATCGGTGAACTGCACCCCCTGCCGATACGCCTCGTTCTTGATCGTCTGCTCCGCCTCGGCGGTGCGCTGGAGCTTGCCCAGGTCCTGCCGGCCGACCTCGGTGTGCGCATTGGCCGTGTCGCGATTGAGGCTCGCCACGCTCTGCTCGGCATTACGCCCGGTCAGCTGCTGCTGGCGGTAGGCATCGGTGATCAGAATGTTGCCGTCGCTCACCGCGCTCAGGGTGTCGCCTGCGGACGAATCCGAGGCCTTGCCGGCATCCAGGTAGTTGCTGAGCAGGCCTTTGCTCGCGCCGTACATGCCCTGGCCGACGAAGTCGGTGCTCAGGGTCAGCCCGCTGCTGTCGGCGCTGGCGCTGGAGCTGTTGTGCAGGTTGGAGGTGGTCAGGGTGCCGGTGCTCAGGCGGTTCTTGCCGTCAGCGATGGCCTTGGCATTGCTGGCGATCACGCCGGCGGCCAGATCGGTATTGCCCTTGACGCGAATGTCGAAGCCCTCGTCGCCGGCGCGGATACCGCTCTGCTCGGTCACGCTCTGCAGGTTGGACTTCTGCACGCCCTTGTTCTGGCTGAACGAGGCGCTTGAGGTGCCCATGCAGAACGGTGGCACACAGATGCTCACGCCCACGCCGAGGCTGGTCTGTTTGGCCTCGTAGGTGCTGACGTCCTGCAGGCTTTGCACGGTCAGGTCGCCGCCGACATCGGCGGTCACCTGCTTGCCGCTGACCACCGCGCCTTTGAGGCGGGTGTCGCCGCCAGACTCGAGCACCACCCGGTTGCCGGCATCGACATGGGTGTTGCTCCACACCAGGTCGTCGCCATTGGCCTTGCCACGGTTCTGCGAAGCGCCTGCGTTGAAGCTCAGGCCATTGCGCTGGCCGCCCAGCGAGAGACCGATGCCGATGCTGCCGCTGCTGCCCTTCTCGGTGCTGCGCTGCTCGACGGTGTTCTGCGCGGCGAGCAGGTCGATCGAGCCGTCGGCCTTGAGGTTGGCGTCGTGCCCGGCGCTGATCTGGCTGCCTTGCACCACGAGGTTGCTGTCCTTGCCGGCGCCGGCAGCGGTGATGTTGACATCGCCCCCGGCCAGCACCGACGAGCCGGCCGCCGAGTTGGCGCGCTGCTCGCTCTTGCTTTCCTGCTTGCTGCCACCGGCCGAGATGCTGATGTTGATACCGCCGGCCATGGCCGGGTCCTGGTCATAGGCGATGTAGCCATTGCCGGCCCCCAACGCGGTGTTGACCAACGCCAGGGTCTTGAGGCGGCCGTCGTCGGTGCGCTCGGACGCGGTTTTCATGCGTTGCGCGGTGCGCACGGTCTCGATCACCGGGTTGGTCACGGTGATGGTCAGGCCACCCTGCTTGAACTTGGTTTCCTGGCTGACGTGCTGCTGGTCGCGCGCCTCGAGGATATCGACGTGCTGCGCGGCGATGTCGACATCGCCCTTGGGCGCCGAGACCTGGCTGCCGACCTGCTGGTAGCGGTCGCCGGCCAGAATGTTCACGTTGCCGTCAGTGGCGCCCACGGTACTGGCGGCCGCAGTCTGGCCATCGGTGGTGTTCTTCTCGCTGCGCTGCTGGCTGCCGATGGTCACGGCGATGGCGCCGCCGCTGAACAGGCCGCTTTTCTTCACATCCTTGAAGTGCTCTTCGCGCAGTTGATCGGTGGCGGCCAGCACGTTCACGTCATTGCCCGCCACCAGGGTCGTGCCGCTGGTGGACACCACGTTGCTGCCGCGCACATTGATGTCGTTGCCGGCTTTGACCCAGGTCGTCTCGCCGCTGAGGGTAGTGGCCTGGGCGCGGGTCTCTTCGAGGGTGTCTCGGGTGGTGGTGGTCTTCTTCGAGAACAGGCTGTTGCTGCCGGTGACCTTGTGCGCCTCGTCGACGAAGTTGTAGCGCTCGCCAGTGCCGAGGTTGACGTCGCGCCCGGTCGCCACGGTGACGCCGCCCTGGTCACTGGTGACGTTGGCGCCCACGGCGTTGAGGTCGCGGTCGGCGACCAGGCGCACATCGCCCTGCCCCTGAATCACGCTGCCGGTGTCGGTGCGGCTGGCCTCCTTGCGCCAGTTGCTGGAATTCCACTGCACGCTCTGCTCACGGCTCTGGGTGACGGTGTTGAGGTTGATGTCGTTGCCAGCGACCAGCGTGGTCTTGCCATCCTTGCCCGAGCTGATGATCTGCGCCGCGCTGAGGTTGATGTCGCGCGCGGCGTTGGCCACCAGCTCGCCCTTGGCCGCGGACACGAACAGCCCGGCCACCCGAGCGATGCCGGTGGCCGTGCCTTGGTCACTCTGCGTGTCGCGGGTACTCGACACCAGGTTGATGTCGCGGCCGGCGACCGCGTTCAGACGCGTGTTGGCATCGATCAGACCGCCGAGGTTGTTCAGGTCCGTGCCGGCCCTGACATCGACCTCACCGCCAGTGAGGCGTCCGCCCAGGTTCTGGATATTGGCGGCGGAAATCGCCAGCACGCTGCGCCCGGCGATGGTGCCGCTGTTGACCAGATCGCCTTGCAGCCTGAGGTCCACCACGTTGCCCGCCATCAGCGCACCGGAGCCGTCCAGGTCGCCGTCGCGCACGCGCACATACACCTGCGGCACCAGGGCCTGGGTCACGCTGCCATCGGCGAGGGTCACGTCCTGCTTGACCAGCCAGACGATGTCGCTGGTCAACTGCGCCATCTGCTCGGAGCTCAGCGCCACACCGGGCACCAGGTCCCATTTGCCGGCGTAGGTCAGCGCGCTGTCCAGCAGCGCGCGGTACTGGGTCTCGTCGTTGGCGTAGCCGTCGAGGAAGCGTCGGCCGGTCAATTGCGCGATCTGCTCGCGGATCAGCTTCTGCTCGTAGAAGCCATCGCCCAGGCGCGTGAGCGTAAGCCCTGGATCGAGCTGCAGGCGGTCGAGCATGTAGCTCGACGACAGCCAGGACCGGTAGCTGGTGAAGCGCGGATCGCTCTCCACCAGGTAGCCGGGGTTGGCCTGCGGATTGATCTGGAACAGGCTGTTGTTGGGCAGCTGGGTGTTCACCCCGCCGGTGCGGATCGACTCGCCGACCCCCCCCGCCGCAATCGCCTGCAAGGCCGGCACTTCGAGCACCGCGCCCAGCGCACGGCCGGCGCCCAGGTTCACC
>NZ_DAMCCR010000133.1:0-9338 GCF_032058845.1 Pseudomonas sp.
CACCACCTTGACATGGTGGGGGTCGTTGGTTCGAGTCCAATTGTGCCTACCAAATAAAGTCCCGCTCGGCGGGCAGTTAAAGGGCGATCCGAAAGGGTCGCCCTTTTTCGTTGTGCTCACGCTGAGGCGCGCCGCGGCATTGTGTCGCGCCTCGGTAGAGCGCCCATTCCTCATGGCCTCGTCGTTGAGGTCAGGTGGCCAGTGCCTCACGTCGGGCATGGTAGAATCCGCCGCTTGGAAACGGGAGATAGACGCGTGCGAAAACTGGCATTGGTAGCAGTGGCACTGGCCTTGGTCGGCTGCGAGAACGAAATCGAAGGGGTGCACAAGCAAGTTGCAGAGCACCTGAGCAACCCCAAGACCGCCAAGTTCGCCAACGTGCGGATGGACACCCAAGGCACCGTGTGTGGGCAGGTGCGTGGCAAAGACGACCTGGGCCAGTTCGAAGCGTACCGCAGCTACGTTGCGATCAAGCATGACGGCCAGTACGAGGTGATCGTCGATGACACCGGCAGCAATCTGAAAATTCGTGAAGTCTGTGGCGGTGCGGACCTGCAGCGCCGCGCAGAAGCGGTGGCTGATCACCCGGCGCCCGACGGATGGGATGTCGAAGTGATTCAAGGCGCGAACATGGGCGCGCTGAGTGACATGACTGCCCGTCTGATCGAGAAGGGCATTCCCTCTTCGGTCGAATACCGTGCTGGCAAGCCAGTGGTGCTGATGGGGCCGTTTTCGAGCAAGGCTGAAGCTGAGGTACGCAAAGCCGATGTCATGGCGCGGCTGGGCACTGACTCAGTGGTGATTCAGCATGGCATCGCACGTTGAGCCTATCGACCTGCACATGCACGGCTCGCATGGAGCGTGTCCTCCCAGCTATGCTTGAACGTGCATATGCATAAGCGGGGAGGCCTCATGTCTACACTGGAAAAGGCCATTGTCATCGCTGCCATTGCCCATGACGGGCAGGTCGACAAAGGTGGTTCAGCCTACATCCTGCATCCGCTGCGGGTAATGAAGCGGATGTCTACGGCCGAAGAACGCATCGTTGCCGTGCTGCACGATGTGATCGAAGACACCCGCCTGAGCCTTTCCGATCTTGCTCGCGAGGGCTTCAACCTGAAGATTCTTGCCGCGCTGCTGGCGCTCAGCCGTCGGGCCGACGAACCCTATGAAGATTTCGTGGTGCGCCTGGGCAGCGACCCATTGGCGCGCGCGGTCAAGTTGGCGGACCTTGCCGATAACAGCGACCTGACCCGCATCCCCGAACCGGGGCCCGCCGACTGGCAGCGCCTCACGCGCTACCGCCAGGCCAGTGCTTACCTGCAAGCGCTGGTGTAGGCGCAACCAGGCGATTCAGTCATCTTTGGGCACGGTCCAGAACACCTGCACTCCGCCATCGTCGCGGTGCGCCAAGGTGACATTATCGTTTTCCGCAATCTCTTCCAGCAGGGTTTCCCAGTCTTGCGCGGACTCATCGGCCTGTCGAAAGATCAACGCCGCCCGGCTGCGTTGAGCGATAGGGCCGTTGATGATCTTTTGAATGCGGGTGCCCAGTTGGACATAGCTGCTGGGGGTCTGCGACGCGGTGCTGGCCATGAAAGGCTTCCTTGGTGGCTGTATGTGCGTACAGTATTTCAGCTGACGCAGTTGCGCAAGCCTGGCACTACGCCTATCAGCGCATGAAGTGCACTTTCCCGGTGTCGTCGTTGCCCATGTACATGCCGTACACCCCAGCTTGACGCTCGAGAATGTAGCGCTCCAGGATTTGCCGGATGGCGGGGTAGTAGATCTCGTTCCAAGGGATTTCATCAGGCTCGAAGAACCGGTACGTCAAGGTCTCCGGGCCGTACTCGCCGGTTTCCTCGACGGTCATGGCGCGGAAAATGATGTACACCTCGCTGATCTTCGGCACGCTGAAGATGGAGTAGGGCGAGACGATCTCGGCGCGTACCCCGGTCTCTTCCCAGACTTCGCGCAAGGCCGCGTCTTCGGTGGTTTCACCGGCCTCCATGAAGCCGGCTGGCAGTGTCCAGGTGCCCGGCCGCGGCGGGATCGCGCGCTGGCACAGCAGGTACTTGCCTTCGCGCTCGATGATGCAGCCGGCGATGATCTTGGGGTTTACGTAGTGAATGTAGCCGCACGCGCAATGGAGACGCTCGTGGGTGTCGCCGGCGGGAACGCCCCGAACCAGCGCCTGGGTGCAATGAGGGCAAAAGCGCGGGGCGTTGGGCATGTTCAGCGGCCTATGCGAGGAGCCTTGAGCGTGAAGGGTTCGGCAATGGGGCGTATCTGCGTGGTGTCATCCTGCTTCTGGCGCAGGTAATCCAGCGCCACGGCAGCGGCGGCGCGGACATGATCCACCGATGCCTGATGCGCCGCTTGTGGGTCGCCACTCTTGATCGCCTCGACGATCTTTTCCATCTCGCGATTGCTCGCGCCGCGACGATTCTGCTGCGACACGGACGTCGCGCGCAGGTAGCTGATGCGCGCCTGCAATTGGCGCAACTGCTGCGCGGCGACACGGTTGCCCGAGCCTTCGAGCAGCACATCGTAGAAGCCTTGCACCGATTCGAGCACCTGCTGCAGTTCGCCTTGTTCGAGCGACTCGCGGTTCTCTTCCAGTGCCCGTTCCAGGGCGCGGATGTCCTTGCTCTTGGCGTTGAGGGTGAACAACTGGACGATCAGGCCTTCGAGCACGCAGCGCAGTTCATAGATATCGCGGGCGTCTTCCAGGGTGATGATGGCCACGCGTGGCCCTTTGGCGTCGGCGAACTCCACCAGACCTTCGGATTCGAGATGGCGCAAGGCTTCGCGCACCGAAGTACGGCTCACGCCAAGGCGGTCGCAGAGGTCGCGCTCGACCAGGCGGTCGCCCGGGAGCAGATGGAAGTTCATGATCGCGCCGCGCAGCTTGTCGAGCACGATTTCGCGAAGGGTGACGGGGTTGCGGTTGACCTTGAAGCTGTCGTCGAGGGGCTGGCGTTTCATCAAGTGCGCTCTAATAGAGGCTGTGCGCCAACATCACGAAAGCACCGGAACCCCGTGTGCTTCCTGCAGTGGTTCAAACAGCCCGTTGTTATCGGGTTGGCTCGGCATCGGCTTCGGCAAAGGCCTCGCGGGCGAGGCGGAAGCTGTCTACCGCCGCGGGCACGCCGCAATAAATGCCGACCTGGAGCAGGATCTCGCGAATCTGTTCACGGCTCAGGCCGTTGCGCAGCGCGCCGCGGATGTGCAGCTTGAGTTCGTGGGGGCGATTGAGCGCGGAAATCATGGCCAAGTTTATCATGCTGCGCTCTTTGAGCGACAAGCCATCACGGCCCCAGACATGGCCCCAGCAGTACTCGGTGACCAGCTCCTGCAGAGGCTTGGTGAATTCGTCAGCGTTCTGGATCGAGCGGTTGACGTACTCCTCGCCAAGTACCTGGGTGCGAATCTGCAGGCCTTTCTCGTACTTCTCGTTGCTCATCTGCGGTGCTCCAAAACAAAACGGGGGCCACAACCGAGGGTGAGTCGCGTAGCCCCCAAAAGGGTGTGCAGTGTGTAAGAGGGCGCCTGAAGCGGCAACTGCCTGCCGCGGCCAGCGAACACCTGCACAGGGTAGATCAGCCCAACGGCGGCAGCGCGCCGAGTTTGCCGCGGTGATAGACCATTGGTGTGACCGGCTCGGCCGGCAGCACCAGATTCTTCACCGCGCCAACGATGATGGCGTGGTCGCCACCGTCGTATTCACGCCACAGCTCACATTCGATGATCGCCGTGGCCTTGGGCAGCAGCGGGTTGCCCAGCTCGCTGAGGTGCCACTCGATGGCCTTGGCCTTGTCCTTGCCTTTGCCCGCGAAGGCATAAGCTTCGGCGGTTTGTTCAGCAGACAACAGGTGAATCGCGAACTTCTTGCTGTCGCGCAGGATGGGGTAGGTGTCCGATGCATAGTTGGGGCAAAACAGCACCAGCGCCGGATCGATCGACAGCGCGCTGAACGCGCTGGCGGTGATGCCGACGATGCCGCCGTCGGCGTCCAGGGTGGTGACCACCGTGACGCCGGACGGGAACGAGCCCATCACGTCTTTATAGATGCCAGGTTCGATCATCGGGGCATTACCTCTTAGCGCATCACGAAGGGGTCGGGCATCGGCGCGGTGGACAGGTTGATCCACACGGTCTTCAGCTCGGTATAGGCGAGCACCGAATCGATGCCACTTTCGCGGCCATAGCCGCTGTTCTTGAACCCACCGATCGGTGCCATGGCGGAAACCGCGCGGTAGGTGTTGACCCAGATGATACCCGAGCGCACGTCGCGCGCCAGCCGGTGAGCGCGGCCCAGGTCGCGGGTCCAGATGCCGGCGGCCAGGCCGAACTGCGAGTCGTTGGCCATTTCCAGGGCCTCTTCCTCGGTCTTGAAGCGGATCACCGCCGCGACCGGGCCGAACACCTCTTCTTGCATGATGCTCATCGAGTTGCTGTCGCACTCGAACAGGGTCGGCTCGTAGAACCAGCCATCACCCTCGACCTCGGCACGCTTGCCGCCCAGGTGCAGCTTGGCACCTTCGGCCTTGGCCGCAGCGACCAGGCCTTCGACCACGGCCAGTTGCTGGGCAGTAGCCATGGGGCCCATTTCGCTGGTCTCATCCTGCGGGTTGCCGATGCGGATGCGCTTGGCGCGCTCGATCAGCCGGCTGACGAATTCGTCGAAGATCTCGTCTTGCACCAGCAGGCGCGAACCGGCCACGCAGCTCTGCCCGGAGGCGGCATAGATGCCGGCGACTGCACCATTGATGGCGCTGTCCAGGTCGGCGTCGGCGAAAATGATGTTCGGCGACTTGCCGCCCAGTTCCAGCGACAGCTTGGCGAAGTTCTCGGCGCTGCTGCGCACCACGTGGCGGGCAGTGGCCGCGCCGCCGGTGAAGGCGATCTTGCGCACCAGCGGATGGCGGGTGAGGGCAGCGCCGGTGGTCGGGCCGTAGCCGGTCACCACGTTGACCACGCCAGCGGGGAAACCGGCTTCCAGCGCCAGACGCGCCAGTTCGAGGATGGTCGCCGAGGCGTGCTCGGACGGTTTCAGCACAATGGTGTTGCCCGCCGCCAACGCTGGCGCCAGCTTGATCGCGGTCAGGTACAGCGGGCTGTTCCACGGGATGATCCCGGCGACCACGCCGATCGGCTCGTGCACGGTGTAGGCGAACAGGTCGGGCTTGTCCAACGGCAAGGTGCCGCCTTCGAGCTTGTCGGCCAGGCCTGCGGTGTAGTGGAAGAACTCGGGCAGGTAACCGACCTGGCCACGGGTTTCACGGATCAGCTTGCCGTTGTCACGGCTTTCCAGCTGAGCCAGGTGCTCTTTGTTCTCGGTGATCAGGTCGCCCAGGCGACGCAGCAATTTACCGCGCGCAGTGGCGGTCAGACCGCGCCAGGCCTTGCTGTCGAAGGCACGCTGGGCCGATTGCACGGCCAGCTCCACATCGCTTTCGTCGGCATCGGGCAGTTGCGACCAGGCTTGCGCAGTGGCCGGGTTGAGGCTGTCGAAGGTCTTGCCGCTTTGCGCGTCGACCCATTGGCCGTCGATGCACATCTGGAAACGTGTGAGGGTCATGCAACAATCCCCTTTGCGGATTCGTTGAGGGTGCGCGCTTGCTTGAGGAAGTCCAGCAGCATCTTGTTGACGTCACGCGGTGCTTCCACCGGCATCATGTGGCGCTGCTCGGCAAGTACCACACTGTGCGCATTCGGGATGCGCGCCGCCAGCTGGCGGGCCATCGCGGGCGTGGAGCCGGCATCCAGCTCGCCGGTGGCGATCAGGGTCGGCGCCAGAATGCTGCCCAGGTCGTCAGCGCGGTACATGTCCTGGGTGGCGAACAGCGAGTAGGTGGTGTGATAACCCTGCGGGTCGTTCTGCGCCAGGGTCTGGCGGATCGCGGCGACCTGCGCGGGGTTGGCAGCCTTGTACTCACGGCTGAACCAGCGGTCCAGGGCGGCGTCGACATTGGCGTCCGGGCCCAGCACGGCGGCTTGTGCGGCGCGTGCGACGACACCGGCACGTTGCTCGGCAGAGCGATTGAACACGCTGTTGAGCACAATCAGAGCCGACACGCGTTGGGGGTAGTTCAGCGCAAAGGCGCGAGCCACCAGACCGCCCATGGAAAACCCGATCACGGTGGCCTGGGGAATCTGCAGGTGGTCAAGCAGCTCGGCCAATTGCTCGGCATAGCCTTCCAGCGGCGTGTCGGCGGCCGGCACGCGGCTCTGGCCGTGGCCGAGCATGTCGTAGCAGATGACGCGGTGTTCGTTGGCCAGGCCAACGACCTGCCCGCCCCACATTTCCTTGTTCAGGCCCACGCCGTGGATCAGTACCACGGGATGCCCCTGGCCTTGGCTCAGGTAGCTGGTCCCGGCCGGCGTACGTTCAGCGACAGGCTGAATCATGGATGACGCTCCTTGCAGGCCGGCGCATTCAATCGTCACGCCGGCCCGTCTGGTTATTGTTATTGAGCGTTGGCTTTCTCGGCAGCCAGTTCTTCCAGGTCGATGTAGCGGTTGCCGATACGTGGGTGCAGGCGGCCGCCGTCGGCAGCGCCCAGAACCACGACGATCTCGTCGGCACGCGGGGCGTCTTCGATCTGCATTTCCAGGGTGATGTAGTGCGAACGCAGGCCTTCGTCGTCCTTCTGCATCATCGGGATCTGGATCGAGGTGCCAGGGCCGCCGCGCTTGTTGGTGAAGCTCAGGTAGCTCTTGGCTTGTACCGCTTCACGGTAATGGTTGCCGAAACGCAGGGTGTGGATCACGGCCGAGGCGTGTTCGATTTCACCATCGGCGCCGACCACGGCGGCTTTGCCGTAGGCCTCGATCTTGTCCGCGCCGCCGATGGCAGCAATCAGACGCTCGACCATCAACGCGCCCAGTTCCGAGCAGTTGGCCCGGATTTCAGGCTTCAGATCATCAACGAAACCGCGACCCGCCCACGGGTTTTTCATCACCACGGCCAGGCCGACCATGGTCACGGGCTTGTCGGTGGCCTTAAAGCCTTCGATGCGGGTTTCTTCGGAGTAGGTGACGATCTTGCGGATTTCGAAACTCATGAGCGGCTCCTGAGGAGGTTATCGGGTCTTGTTGTCTGATGGTATACCATAATATTTGTTCTGCAAGTGCTTGCCGCGAAAATCCCGACCATGCATGACCAAAGGTCTACTGCTTTGGTGTTGTGCAACTGATCTGTATCGCAGGTCACCATCACCTGCATAAAAAAGCCCGCACCGGGAGACCTTCAGGTCTCCAGAGCGGGCACATCCTGCAATCATTCAGGCAATGGGAATTCAGGCGAAGGCTGGCACGACGTCCTTGATGAACAGCTCGAGGGACTTTTTCTTCTCGGCGTGCGGCAGGCTGTTGTCACACCAGAAGCTGAACTCGTCGACGCCCAGTTCCTGGTAGTACTTGATGCGCGCGATGATCTCTTCAGGGGTGCCGATCATGGTGTTCTTGCGGATGTTGTCCAGCGCGAACGCCGGTACTTCGGCGAACTTCGACTCGGGGCTGGGTTCCAGGAAGCCATTCACTGGCGTGGTCTTGTTGCCGAACCAGGCATCGAAGGTGCGGTAGAAGCGCGAGATGGCCTCGGCGCCGATCTTCCAGCCTTCTGGCTCTTCCGGGCTGTGCACGTGGGTGTGGCGCAGCACCATCAGTTGCGGGCGTGGCACGTCCGGGTTGTTATCCAACGCGGCCTGGAACTTGTTTTTCAGGTCCAGCACTTCTTCGTCACCCTTCATCAGCGGGGTGACCATCACGTTGCAGCCGTTTTTCACTGCAAAGTTGTGTGAATCCGGGTCGCGAGCGGCGATCCACATCGGCGGCATGCCGGATTGGACAGGCTTGGGCACGCTGGTCGACAGCGGGAACTTGTAGACCTCGCCTTCGAAGGCGTAATCGCCTTCCCACAACTTGCGGACCACCGGCACCATTTCGCGCAGGGCCTTGCCGCCATCGGTGGCGGGCATGCCATTGGCCATACGGTCGAACTCGAACTGGTAGGCGCCACGGGCCAGGCCCACTTCCATACGACCATTGCTGATCACGTCGAGCAGGGCGCATTCACCGGCTACGCGGATCGGGTTCCAGAACGGCGCGATGATGGTGCCGGCGCCCAGGTGGATGGTCTCGGTGCGCGCGGCCAGGTAGGCCAGCAGCGGCATGGGGCTGGGCGAGATGGTGTATTCCATGGCGTGGTGCTCGCCGATCCATACCGTGCTGAACCCGCCTTTTTCGGCCATCAGGGTCAGTTCGGTGAGGTCTTCGAACAGCTGGCGGTGGCTGACCTTGTCATCCCAACGTTCCATGTGCACGAACAGCGAAAATTTCATGGGGTATTCCTCGACGCGTGAAAGGTGTCGTCTGCCAGGGCAGACGTCAGGGAGCTCGCCAGGCGCACCCGGCGCCGGCGCTATAGAGAGAAGGAGTCAGGCGAAAGCGGGCAGGCTGGCCATCTTGCCGCGGCAGTAGATCATTGGCTGCTGCGCCTGCTCGGGCACGATCAGGTTCTGTACCTTGCCCACCATGATGGCGTGGTCACCGCCCTCGTATTCGCGCCACAACTCGCACTCGATGACGGCAGTGGCACCGGCCAGAATCGGGTTGCCCAGCGCGCTCAAGGTCCACTCGATGCCATCGGCCTTGTCTTTGCCCTTGCGTGCGAACGCATAGGCTTCGGCCTGCTGCTCGCCTGAGAGCAGGTGGATGGCAAAGCGCTTCTGCTTGATCAGCACTGGGTAGGATTCAGAGGTGTAGTTGGGGCAGAACAACACCAGCGGCGGTTCCATCGACAGGGACGAGAAGGCACTGGCGGTCAGCCCGACGATCGCGCCGTCGTCATCCAGGGTGGTGATGACGGTGACGCCGGAAGGGAACGAGCCCAAGACGTTTTTATAGACGGTTGCGTCGATCATGGCAGGGTCCTCGAAGGGGTAGCGGTGAGCCGCTTTTTATCGTTGATGTGTCTGATGGTATACCGTAATACCCATATTGCAAGCATAAATTTCAGGCGTCTGAAAAACATGATGGGCGGCGCAAGGCCCCTGTTTACGTGGGCTGTAGAGAAATCCATACAGTTTGAGCAGCGTGCTGAAACGGATCAGTCGCAGAGATTTTCAACGGATCAGTGTTGTCAAAAAGTTGGAATACCATAATATGGTCTTCAGCTGAGAGGCCGCCCCGACGCGGTTTCCTACAACGATAAAAACGACCTCCGAGCTCAAAAACTATGTCCCAGCCGTCTTCGCAAAAGCAGTTTGTCGAAAACCACACGGTCGATTACGTTCCACCTGCCGAGCGCCATGGGAAGGCGCGCGACCTGT
>NZ_DAMCCR010000134.1:0-9335 GCF_032058845.1 Pseudomonas sp.
AGCCGGCGCTCAAGGCGGCCGTCAAAGGCGCCGAGGCCGAGGGCAAGGCCCCCGCCACACGCCCCACGCGTGTGCCGCCGCCACGCTTCGCCTTGCAACTGCTGCGCGCGGGGCACTGTTTGCTGCTGGTCGAGCTGGCCACCGGCCAGCCGTTTCAGAGCCGCGATCCTTCTTACCTGCTGCTCAAGGACATGCTGCGCGCTGCGGGCCTGCCCGACGCCCCGCAGATCGTCGGTGAGCCGGTGCGCTGGCCGATGCTGGTGCGCGGCACCATGGACCAGGGGCCGGACGCTGCACGCGAGTTCGTGCAAGCCTTCGTCCAGGCGCGTCTGGAAGACGCCCCATGCGGCTGTCTGTGGCTGGTCGGCCTGCCCGCCATACGCTTTGCCGGCGCGGCCGAGGAAGCGGCGTATTACCAACTGCTCGAGGTCGATGGCCTGGGCGCTGCCTGGGCGCTGCCAGGTCTTGAATTGTTGATGGACGAGCCGCAGCGCAAGGCCGATGTCTGGACAGCCATGCGCCAGCTGATGGCGCGCTGGAAACCTGTTGAATGAGTGACCCGATCACGTTCCGCCCCATGACCGAGGCGGACCTCGATGCCGTGCTCAAGATCGAATACGCCGCCTTCAGCCACCCCTGGACCCGCGGCATCTTTCAGGATGCGCTGAAGTCGTATGAGGTCTGGTTGATGTTCGACGGCCAGCAGCAAGTGGGCCACGGGGTGGTGAACGTGATCATCGACGAAGCCCACCTGCTCAACATCACCGTCAAACCTGAAAACCAGGGCCGCGGCCTGGGCCTGCGCCTGCTCGAACACCTCATGGCCCGCGCCTGGCAGCTCAACGGCCGCGAATGCTTCCTGGAAGTGCGCGCGAGCAACCAGTCGGCATACCGGCTGTATGAGCGTTACGGGTTCAACGAAGTGGGCCGGCGTCGAGATTACTACCCCATGGCGGGCGGGCGTGAAGATGCGCTGGTGATGGCGTGCACGTTGTTTGAGGACTGAGTGATGTGCGGTACTGCACAGTCTGCGAGCGGGGGGTAAAACTTCCCGGCGTTTGGCATGACTAATCCGGTGACCATTCCTTCCTTCCGGAGATCCACCGACATGCACGTCGCATTCCGCCCGCACTGGCTACTCGCCCTCGCTCTGCCGTTAGTCCTCGCCGCGTGCGGTGACAGCGAGCCCGACCAGCGCGCGGCCTTCAAGCAGTTCCTGCAGACCCGCATCCTCGACAAGCCCGGGGTTCATGTTCCCAAGCCGACCGCCGAGGAATCGAAGGCCTTTGGCGACTATTCATCGCACTACGCGGTGATCACTGACTTCAACGGCAAGATGGATGAGAGCGTCAAGCCGCTGGGCAACCTCGTCAAAACCATTTCGGTGCGCTCGCTGAACGATGTGATCGAGCATCGCAATGATCTGCAAGCCGCCAAGAACGGCTTGAACGAGATGGGTGAGCACCTCAAGCAGTACCGGGCAGAGGCCGACGCCGCACATGCCAAGCTCAAGCAGCCGGACGACTTGAAACCGGTCTACGACAAAGCCTACGACCGCACCGTGAGCACGCCGACCAACGCCTTCATGGGCGTGCTGCCGCAGATCAACACCGCGATGGATGCCATTTCGAGCGTGGGCGACTACGTCGAGGCCAACAAGGCGCAGATCCAGATCAACGGTTCGCAGATCACCGTGCAGGACCCCAAAGTGCTGCAAGAGCTCAATACGCGCCTGCAGGCGGTCAATGCCCAGGGCAAGGCCGTGCAGGACGCGCAGTCGCGCATGCAGTCGGTGATGTACGGCCGTTGATTGCAACGACGCAGGAGCTGGCACGAGTCAGTGCATGCGGGAGCAACGGTCGTGATGCCCAGCACGGTTTTATCGTTCCTCCTGGTGTCGCTGCTCAGCAGTGACGCCAGCGCTGCTGGCGATGACCGGGACCTGCTCTCGTTCGCTCGCTGGGCCGGCGACCACCCGACCCGTGCGTTTCGCGACATGCTGGTCGAGGCACGCCTGTATGGCGTCGTACCGATCGACCAGCTGTTGCGTTCGGCGTCCGACTGGCGCCTGTGCCATGCCGACCCGTTCGCCATTCCACCTTCGGCGCAATGGCCTGCGGTGCGTACCACCCTTGAGCTGCTCCAGCATGTACGCCAGGCGGGCATCCTGTCTTCATTCGAAGTGGTCTCGGCCTACCGTGGTCCGGCACTCAATGCCTGCGCCGGCGGTGCGAAGCAGAGTGCCCATCTGCGCGCTTTTGCGGTAGACCTGTTGCTGCCGCCTGACACGGACCTGACGCTGCTCTACACCTTCTGGCGAGACCATGGCGCCGACTGGAACATGGGCTTGGGACGTTATCCATCGGGACGCATACATATTGATACGGCGGGCTATCGAAGTTGGTAGGCGCATTCAAGTTGGCGTATGAAAGTCGATTGAAACACTTGCCGTTGTCTGACGGGTCGACTGCGCGCGGTATTCATGACGGTTACAGTCGTGGCGCGAAGGCACACCAGGTTCTGTTTGCAATACAGGTGCATTGTTCGGGTTGATGACTTCAGGCTGGCGGAGAACGGTGATGGAAATAAAATTTCAAAAATGGGCCAACAAACCAAAAACGCTTTTGCGCTATGTGAAGCCCGGTGATCTGTTCTGCTTCTCATCGAAGGGCGGTGTATTTTATTTCGGCAGAATCATGACGAAGAACAGCCTGGGCCATGTGGCAGAGGTGTTTTGTGAGCAGGCGAGCACCCCGGATGCCTCGCTTCTATCGAGTTTCAAGCGTCTCGGGCGTCCGTTGATTCTCGATTCCTATGGGTTGTTCGATAGGAAAAGCGAAGGGGATTGGCGGATCGTGGGGCATCAGCCCGGCTATGCTGCGCCCACCGACGAGCTTATCTACTTCACTTATGGCGTTGGCCCTTTTTGCAAGCGTGTCGATCAGTTCGACCGTGAGGTTGCCATCAGCGCAGAAGCGGCAAAAACCTATGAGACCTATTCGCCGATGGGGGATGCAGACGTCAAGGAGGCGCTGGGGATCGTTTGAAAGCTTGAGGGATGGCTGTGCCACATGGGTATATGCGCTCAGTCGTCTTGTGTCCACGCTACGCCACACATCATCCATATCAAGGAGTTGATCGATTTGAAATGTCTGAAACCGGCTACAGCGCTGCTGATGGGTTGTTTGGCCCTCTCTGCCGAATTGCCTGCATTCGCTCAGGACGCTGACAAGGTACTTGCCGAAGTCGTCGAGAAACAGAAAAAGCAGTTGCCCTTGATATTGGATGCCGAATCGACGGTGGATAACATCGTCTATGCGGACAAAAAGCTCGAATACACCATCACCTTGCCTGGCTACAAAGGCCAGCCAGGCGAACAAGGGTATTATGAAAGCTTCTTGAACCAGCAGATCATGCGCACGCTGTGCAAGCAGACGGCGTACTTGATGGTACTGGCGCTTGGCAATCAGATTTCTTATCGCTATATCGATAACGATGGCGCGCCGATTACTCAGATCACGCTTTCGGAAAAGTCCTGCCCTGCGCAAGGCTGAGCCTTGTTCACCGTGGCCCGCTACGCGCTCATGCTGTGCTCACACCAGGCCACGGCGGCAGTCCGCGCCCGGCGCCCATTACCCGTACCCGCATGCCACCCTACGGTCGTGCGGCGCGCGGTGGGTGTGTTCGCCGCGCGTTCTTGCAGGTATTCGTCCCGCCTGGGCACTTTCAGAACCAGCGCATGCCTTCGAATGGATTCCAGCTCTTGGAGCCTTTGACGCGGGTCAGGTAATAGCCATAGTTGGTGCTCATGCCGTACATCGCTGCGATGCCGCCATTGATGCCAAAATCCACCCCGCGAGGCAGCGTTAAATCGAATGCAACTTCGATCAGGCCCAGGACAAGCCCAATGGCGAGACCGATCCCGATCAAGCTCAGGTTCTTGCGCCACATACCCAAGACGAACAGGTAAATCAGCCCGAAGAAGAACGCGATGACGTTCATGGCGATCAGTCGACGTTTTTTTCCAGGCAGCGCTTTGAAGGCCGCCTGATAGTGCGGCGACTGCGGCCCGCCGTATCGCTCGAAAAAGGCAAAGCGTTCCTGCCACTTTTCATTGAGTGAAGTATCTGGCGAAAGTGTGTGCTGAGTGTCGGCCATGGGTGATGCTCCTTGAAGTGGTCCATCAAAGGTTGAATGTCGTCCTGGAATAGCCAGTCTGCACCTGCCAAGTCGCTGCAACGGGCTAGCGCGTGAAGCCGCGTTGTAGATACCCGATTGGGGCGTGAGTTCAGGGCTGCACGAGCCGAAAGCGCGAACTGTTAAATCGTTCGCACTTTACCTGCGGCTGGGACTGCGCAAATCAGCGCGGCAATCTGTGGTGGGGGAGGACTGAAGTGGGGCGGGCTCAGCAGGAATGCCAGACACAAAAAAGCCCGCACAAGGCGGGCTTCTTTGTTGCTTGGCGATGCGGGCATCGCTAAGCAGGTGTTTGGTGGCTACACAGGGACTTGAACCCCGGACCCCAGCATTATGAATGCTATGCTCTAACCAACTGAGCTATGTAGCCAACTGGCGCGCATTATTCTCTTCAGCACGCCCTCTGTCAACACTCTCCTCAAAAAAATCTGCACGCTTTCAGAAACTTAGCCAGATCCACCGATCAACGCACCAGCAGCCCGTGGCCAAGCACGTCATTGAGCTGCACGTGCTGTTCGCCTGCCAGGCGTTCGAGCGTGGCAGCGCTGCGGTCCAGGTCGAAGTCTCCGCTGACCCGACGCTGGGCAGTCTGCTCGTCCATCAGCCACAGCCGTTGGCCCTGGTAGCCAGCCAGGCGCTCCAGCACATGGCCGAGCGGCATGTCGTTGGCGATCAGACGACCCTGGCGCCAGGCCTCTGCCGTTTTGACGTCAGCTTTCTCAACGCTCTGCAGGCCGGCGTCATTGAAGCTCACTCGCTCGCCGGCCGACACCAGTCGCTGGTCAGCGCCTTGCTGGACCACGGCCCGGCCTTTCAATACCACCAGTTCATCGTAGTCGGCGTGCCGCGCGATCAGCATGCGCGTACCGAACACCTGAATCCGCGTATCGCCCACCTTCACGTCCATTTCCCGCCCGTCGAGCTTGACCTCCAGCAGCACCTGGCCCTGGACCAGCTGCAAATGGCGCACGCGCCCGCGCAAGTCGAGGTTCATGGCGCTGGCGCTATCGAGGTGCAGTGTCGAGCCTTCGCTCAGGTGCACCATGCGCCGCTCGCCCGCGTCGGTGTGCACCTGGCTGGCCAGGCGCTCGGCCCAGGGCCAATAGAGGTAGGCGAGGGCGGCCAGCATCAGCACGAAGAGCACGCCCAGGTAAAGACCGGCCCGGCCGTTGCGCACTGCCAGCAGGCGCGGGCGCGGGCGGGGCCGAACCAGCACGGGTTTGATTGGCAGCCTGCGAGCCTGTAAAGCAGCATAGGCCTGGGCATTGACCGGGTCGGCGCACCAGGTGGCGAACGCCTGGCGAAACTGCGTGGCACAGCCGGGTTGTTGCAGCAGCGTGAACCACTCCAAGGCGTCCTGATCGGGGTCGGGCGTGGGCTGCAAGGCGGGCATCGGGCTCATCGTTCGGTCGACTCTGCAAGGACGTGAGAAAGGCCAAAAGGGAGGAAAGGCAATGTGCCAGCGATGCTATTTATATTGAGAACCATTTGCAAGTACACGGCGGATAGGCGGTAAAAAAGGTAGCTAAGTAACTAGTTGTTTCCGGATAATCGTTTTTCATTCCCTACGCCCACGGATGATTCGGCCATGGCCAGCAGCAGTACGCAGACTTCCACCGCCTCCAGCCCGGCGAACCCCGCCAATACCCTGGTGATGTCGATCATCGGCTTTTGCGCGCTGGCGCACCTGATCAACGACCTGATTCAGGCAGTGCTGCCGGCCATCTATCCGATGCTCAAGGTCAACTACGACCTGAGCTTCACGCAGATCGGCCTGATCACCCTGACTTTCCAGGTCACCGCGTCCTTGCTGCAGCCCTGGGTCGGCTTCTTCACCGACCGTCGGCCAACGCCGAACCTGCTGCCGCTGGGCACGCTGTGCACGCTGGTCGGCATTCTCATGCTGGCGTTCGTCGGCAGCTTCGAGATGATTCTGTTGGCGTCGGCGCTGGTCGGTATCGGTTCATCGACCTTCCACCCGGAAACCTCGCGGATCGCGCGCCTGGCCTCCGGCGGGCGCTTCGGCCTGGCCCAGTCGACCTTTCAGGTCGGTGGCAATACCGGTTCGGCCTTCGGTCCGCTGCTGGCGGCGGCCATCGTCATCCCGTTCGGCCAGACCCACGTGGCCTGGTTCGGCCTGGCGGCGCTGTTCTTCTTCTGCGTGACCCTGAAACTGCGTGGCTGGTACGCCGGGCACCTGAGCCAGGCCAAGGCGCGCAAGGTGGTGCCGGTGACCCACGGCCTGTCGCGCGGGCGGGTGATCGCGGCGCTGGTGATCCTCGGTCTGCTGGTGTTTTCCAAGTACTTCTACATGGCCAGCTTCACCAGCTACTTCACCTTCTACCTGATCGAGAAATTCGACCTGTCGGTGGCCAGCTCGCAGTTGCACCTGTTCCTGTTCCTCGGCGCGGTAGCGGCGGGCACCTTTTTCGGTGGCCCGATCGGTGACCGCATCGGGCGCAAGGCGGTGATCTGGTTCTCGATCCTGGGCGTGGCGCCGTTCACCCTGGCGCTGCCCTATGCGGACCTGTTCTGGACCACCGTGCTCAGCGTGATCATCGGCTTCATCCTGGCCTCGGCGTTTTCCGCCATCGTGGTCTATGCCCAGGAACTGGTGCCCAACAGTGTGGGCATGATCGCCGGGATCTTCTTCGGCCTGATGTTCGGCTTCGGCGGTATTGGTGCGGCGCTGCTGGGCTATGTGGCGGATCTGCGGGGGATCGAATACGTGTATGGGGTGTGTTCGTTCCTGCCGTTGTTCGGGTTGTTGACGATATTCCTGCCTTCGACACGTAAACGCTGATGCGATGATGAGGCTGCCATGGGGCGAAGCATCAGGAACCTGTAGAAGCGGCCGAAACGACCGCTCCAGGGGACCGGGTTGGGCGGGCCGAAGTGATTCTTCTGGAAAGCGCGGTCGGTGTGGAGCGACCGGTCCGGCGCTCCGGTCAGTCGCGATGGACGGCGCAGCCGTCCTGATCCAGGCGACGGTTATCGCCTGACACTATGCTGCAGCCATTGAGGCTGCCTCGCAGCCCATCGCGGCTAAAGCCGCTCCTACCCGAACCGCTTTATCGCGAGAAGCGAGTACGCATTGCGGACCGAATGAGTCTGTATACCGCGATCTCTGGGAAGCACCGGACCGCCCGCTCTCACAGCAAAACCAGAGCTCTGCGCGACAGCGCGGCACTTGGCGGCGGAGTGGCTCCTGCTGCGAATGACGTGCTCCCCACTGAGCGGCATTAGCCCACTAGCCTGATTGACGAGCCAGGGCCGCTGGCCTAGAGTCGCGGCTCCTGTCCTTTCCTGCAGCCGACCTCATGCACCGCTTCCCCCTGTCCTCGCCAACGTGCCCGCCTGATCCACAGGCCCGGCATTGCACCTGGCCGAGCGACACGGTGCTCAAGCGTCGGCGCAGCGTGCTGTTCGCCTTCACCTTTTCCCCGCATCTGCCACGTTGCTGATTCGCGCTGCCCGGCCACTGTCGGCGTGGCGCCTCTGTGCCTGCGCGTGAAGCGCTGTGCGTTGAAAGCAGCTGTACGTTGACTGGATAGGGCGCGGCCGTGTACGAAGCCGCTGAGGAGAAGGGATGAACATGCGTTTGCTGGTGGGGCTGTTGTTTGCGGTCTCGGTGGTCGGCTTCAGCCTGGGTGCGACCTTGCCGCTGGTGTCTCTGCGCTTGCAGGCAGCCGGGGCCAGCACGCTGGAAATCGGCATCGTTTCGGCGATTCCGGCAGCGGGCATGATGCTTTCGGCGTTTCTGGTCGACGCCTGCTGCCGACGCCTGACCCGCCGCGTCATCTACCTGCTCAGTTTCAGTCTGTGCACCGCCAGCATCGCCTTGCTCGACTGGGGCTTCGCCACGCTGTGGCAACTGGCTGTGCTGCGCCTGGCGCTGGGGTTGGGCATGGGGGTGGCGATCATTCTGGGCGAGTCGTGGGTCAACGAACTGTGCCCCGAGCACAACCGCGGCAAGATCATGGCGCTGTACGCCACCTGCTTCACCGGCTTTCAGGTGCTGGGCCCGGCGCTGCTGTCGGTGCTCGGCGCGCAGAGCCCGTGGCTGATCTGGCTGGTCACGGCCTGCTATGGCCTGGCCCTGCTGTGCATTGTGCTGACGGTGCCCAACGACCGGGTCGTGCATCACGACGAGGAGGCCGGCTTTGGCCTGGCCGGCTTCTTCCGCGTGGCGCCGGCGCTGTGCATGGGCGTGCTGTTCTTCTCGTTCTTCGATGCGGTGGTGCTGTCACTGATGCCGATCTATGCCACCAGCCATGGTTTTGCCGTAGGCGTGGCGGCGTTGATGGTGACGGTGGTGTTTGCCGGCGACATGCTGTTCCAGCTGCCCTTGGGCTGGCTGGCCGACCGCGTCGAGCGCGCTGGCTTGCACCTGGCCTGTGGCGCGGTGGCGATGGCAATCGGGATCGGCTTGCCGTGGCTGTTGCAGGTCGAGTGGCTGCTGTGGCCGATGCTGGTGCTGCTCGGCGCGGTGGCCGGCGGCATCTATACCCTGGCACTGGTGCTGATCGGCCAGCAGTTCAGCGGTCGTGACCTGGTCATGGCCAATGCCAGTGTGGGTTTGCTGTGGGGCGTCGGCAGCCTGGTCGGCCCGCTGGTCAGCGGCGCGGCCATGAGCGCCGCACCCCATGGGCTGCCGATGATGCTGGCATTGATGGCCGGGTTGTTCGTGGTGTTTGCCTGGCGCGCCTGCCGGCAGGGCGCACGGCGCGCCGAGTTGACCGGCTAGGGACAAGCGCGTGGCGTCCGATTCATGCCGCTGATCGCTCGGCAGAGCACGGCGGCTGCGTTGATGGCCGGGTTGTTCGTGGTGTTTGCCTGGCGCGCCTGCCGGCAGGGCGCACGGCGCGCCGAGTTGACCGGCTAGGGACAAGCGCGTGGCGTCCGATTCATGCCGCTGATCGCTCGGCAGAGCACGGCGGCTGCGTTGATGGCCGGGTTGTTCGTGGTGTTTGCCTGGCGCGCCTGCCGGCAGGGCGCACGGCGCGCCGAGTTGACCGGCTAGGGACAAGCGCGTGGCGTCCGATTCATGCCGCTGATCGCTCGGCAGAGCACGGCGGCTGCGTTGATGGCCGGGTTGTTCGTGGTGTTTGCCTGGCGCGCCTGCCGGCAGGGCGCAC
>NZ_DAMCCR010000135.1:0-9269 GCF_032058845.1 Pseudomonas sp.
CAGGCCGAGCTGCCCGTCGCCGCCCCTGGCAACGCTGTGCCGCTGTATCGCCCGGAGGTGCCAGTCTACAGCGTGGCGCCGCGTGCGGCCGCGCTTACCGCCCGGCAAGCACTGGGCACCTTCCACCAGCGCCAGGGCGATCAGCGCTTGCTGACCGGCTCAGGGGCCTTGCCGGCCAGCTGGGGCCAGGCCTATGGCGGCCGCACCCGCCAGCAATGGAGTGGCACCGTCAATCCAAGCTTCGACGGCGACATCGGCGGCTGGCGCATCGGCCAGGACCTGTTCGCCTTCACCACCGCTGGCGGCTACCGGCAGCAGGTCGGCTTCTATGTGGGCCACAGCCGGCTGGACGGTGACGTCAAAGGCTTTGCCCTGGCCCAGGAAAACCGTGAAGTCGGCGACCTGCGCCTGGACGCCGACAGTGTCGCGGCGTACTGGACGGTGATCAGCCCGCAGCAGGCCTACCTCGACAGCGTGGTGCAGTACAGCCGCCTCGACGGCCGCGCCCGCTCGGATCGCGGTGGGCAACTCGACCTCGATGGCGATGTCTGGACGGCTTCGCTCGAGGCCGGCTATCCGATCCCGCTGTCCCCACGCTGGCGCCTGGAGCCGCAGGCGCAGGTCATTGCGCAACGCACCGCACTGGATGGCGCACGCGATCAGGTGTCGCGGGTCGACTTCGAGCACCAGACCGAACTGACCGCCCGCCTCGGCGCACGCCTGGAAGCCGACCTGCCGCTCGATGGCGCCGCGCTGCTGCAACCCTATGTGCAGGTCAACCTGTGGCACGGCGACGGTGGGCGCGACACCGTGGTGTTCGATCAGCGCGATCGGCTCAAGACCGATTACCGGCACACCTCGATGCAGGTGGAGACCGGCGTGGTGGCGGTATTGGGCGAACGTTTCAGCGTGCATGGCGGCGTGCAGTACAGCCAGGATCTGGACGGGCGTGAGCAGCGTGGCGTGGGGGCGAACGTGGGGCTGCGCTGGAGCTATTGAGGTGCGTGGTGTTTGCGCGCTAGCGCCTTGCTGCCAGCAGGCCCACGCCTGCGCAACCCAGCAGCCCGGCACTGGCGCGATTGAAGATTCGGCGCGCGCGAGGCTGCTCGAACCAGCGTTGCAGGTACGCGCCAAGCCCGGCGTACAGAGCGATCGCCACCCATTCGAGCAGCAGAAACAGCGAACCCAGCCAGAGAAACTGTTCGCTCACCGGCGTGGCGCTGCCGACCGTGACGAACTGCGGCAGAAACGCGGTAAAAATCAGGATGGCCTTGGGGTTGCCTGCCGCCACGAAGAACTCCTGGCGCGCCAGCTGCCAGCCGCCACGCGCAGGCTCTGCTGGATGGGTTTCGGCGCCGACAGGCGCGCGCCACAGCTGCCAGGCGATGTAGAACAGATAACCGGCACCCGCCACCTTGATCAGCAGGAACAGGTACTCGCTGGTGTGCAGCACCACTGCCAGGCCCATGGCGGCCAAGGCGATCATGCCGCTGAAAGCGACCAGCCGGCCGCCACCGGCGATGCAGGCGCGGCGCAGGCCGTAGCGGCTGGCGTTGTGCAACGACAGCAGGTTGTTGGGCCCGGGGGCCATGTTCAGGGCGAAGCAGGCAGGCAGGAACAGCAACAGGATGGACAGGTCCATTTTTCGTCTCCTCAGGGGCCTGAACAGTCTCTGCGGCGCGCCCTGATCGCGTTAGATACAGTCGTCTGGGAAATGACCGGCACAGTGTCAGCGAGTAGACTTCTCTCGCCCCCACCCCACGTGCTGCTGCCCATGCCCGACCGTCAACACTGGCACGACCCCGCCCTGCCCTTCGTCGAAGCGCGTCGCGCCTGCGACAGCCGCGCCTGCTACAAGGCGCACAGCCATCCCACCTTCTCGATTGGCGCGGTCGATGCCGGGGTCAGTCATTTTCGCGGTGCGGCGCCCGGCACCCAGCGGCTGACGCCGGGGACGCTGGTGCTGGTGCCGGCGCAACGGGTACATGCCTGCAACCCCGAGCCCGGCGCGGCCTGGAGCTACCAGATGCTGCATGTGGATGCCGATTGGCTGCAGCAACTGCGTGAGGAGTCCGGCGTCACGCAACAAACGCCTGGTACAGCGGCGTGCATCAGTCAGGACAGGGCGCTGTACCGGCAGTTTTGCCAACTCACCGCGCTGCTGTTTTCCGACGCCTGCGCGCTGGAGAAGGAAACCGCACTGGTGAACTTCATCGGCACCTTTGACGAACATGCCTTCGCCGCGCTGCCCATGGCCCCGGCCGAAGAGCACGCTGCCCTGGCACTGATCGATCACCTGCAGGCGCTGGCAGACGAACAACTGGCCCTGTCGAGCCTGGACGCCATGGCCCGTTGGGCCGGGCTTGGCCGCTACGCGCTGATCCGTGCCTGCCACCGCGCCACAGGCCTGACCCCGCATGCCTGGCTGCTGAACGCACGCGTGAACCGCGCTCGCACGCTGCTGCGTCAAGGCTGTGAACTGGCCGAGGTGGCGTATCGCTTGGGCTTTGCCGACCAGAGCCACTTTCAACGGGTGTTCAAGGCCCATGCCGGGACCACGCCGGGAGCCTATCGGCGTGGCGGATGCTGACCACAACCTGTGGGAGCGGCCGGTCCGGCGCTCCGGTTAGCCGCGATGGGGGGCGCAGCCGCCCTGATGGCTGCAAATCGGTTCGCCAGATGAACCGATGGTGTCTGTGCTGGGCCGGCTACGCCGTCCATCGCGACTAACCGGAGCGCCGGACCGGTCGCTCCAACAGGAAAAGCGTGCGAACGCTGTCCGCGTAGGGCGACACGGCTGATCTCCAGCCCTGTTGCGACTGCACTATTGTTCAATACACCGCCCCCCCTGCCACGCCACCCTGCGGCCTCCTCCGTTCACGAGTCCGCACCATGGAACAGTTCCTGCTCATCGCCCTCGCCCATTTCCTGGCGTTGCTGTCGCCCGGGCCGGATTTCTTCCTGGTGGTGCGCAATGCCGCCACGTCCGGCTGGAAGGTCGCCAGCGGCGCTTGCCTGGGAATCGCGCTGGCCAACGGCGTGTTCATTACCCTGGCGTTTGCCGGGCTGGCGCTGCTGCGCGAAGGCAGCGCGCTGTTCACGGCCCTGCAACTGGCCGGGTGCGCCTACCTGCTGTACGTCGGTGTGCTGTTTCTGCAACAGGCCGGTGAGCAAACGCTGCTGACGCCACAGGCTGACGCGGTGGGGCGCCGGGGCTGGCTGAGCAACCTGCTGGCGGGCTTCGTCTGCGCGATTCTCAATCCGAAGAACGCATTGTTCTATGCCAGCCTGGCGAGCATGGTCAGCGCCGCCAGTCTGGGCTGGAAGCTGGTCTATTCGGCATGGATGTTCAGCATCGTGCTGCTCTGGGACCTGCTGGTGGCGGGGCTTTTCGGCCATCGGCAGGTGATGCGCCGCTTCGCCCGTGCACTGCCTGCGTTGCGGCGAGGATCGGGAGCGATGCTGATCCTGCTGGCGCTGGGGGTGCTGGTGCATCTGGCGATGGGGTGAGCAGCGTTGGCACAGGTTGCAGCCCTGGAAGCTATGAACAACAGTTGCAGGTCGCACCCAGGACGTCTCGAGCGAAGCGTGACAAGGCGAAACCAAAAACCAACAGGCTTAGAACAGCCCTGCCGCCTGCCCGCCTTCCAGCTTCAACAGCAGTTGCTTGGCCGGCAGGCCACCGGCAAACCCGGTCAATCGACCCGAGGCACCAATCACGCGATGACACGGCGCGATGATCGAAATCGGATTACGCCCATTGGCTGCACCTACTGCGCGCACTGCCTGGGGCTTGCCGATCTGCCGGGCAATCTCGCCGTAGCTGCGGGTCTCGCCAAAGGGAATGGTCAGCAGCGCCGCCCAGACATCGCGCTGGAAGTCAGTACCGGTGAAGCTCAGCGGCAGGTCGAAGGACTTGCGGCTGCCGGCGAAATAGTCGCCCAACTGACGCGCAGCTTCCTGCAGCACCGGGTCTTGATCATCGCGCTGCAGCTCGCCCAGCCGTACGCGGTTCTCCCGCTCGTTTTCCCACAGTACCGCCGCCAGGTGCTGGTCACGGGCCACCAGGGTGAGCACGCCCACCGGGGAATCCATCAAGGTATAGACGCAGGACATCATTGACTCCGATTGAATGATTCATCGCTCGTACGCAACCGATCAGGCTGCCTGGGCCCAAGGCTGGCCCCACTAGATTGCACCCGGCAAACGACGTCACGCGCGGTCGCAGACCAACGGTCCGTTGCTCAGGAGCGCCGTGGACCCCTACGCGTGAACGACATGACCAAAAGAGTCATCCAGAAGCCCAGCAACGCGGCCGTGACCCCACTGGGCACCTTGTCCAGCAGCCAGAAGTACAACGCTGCCACGGCCAGAGCCAATGTCCGCATTTGCCGATCGCTGAAACGCTGGCCAAAGCGCTCGGCTGCCCGGTTGAATGACCGAATCCACTGCATCATCTCGACGCCTTCCTTGGGTCAATAAGTGTTGCGGCCGCGTCAGTCGCGACCGAATTTGCTCCGTACTACCCAGGCAGAGGCCCAACCCGCAAACGTATAGAACGCATCGAGGTAAAACCGCCCAAGATAGTTGGGCAATGCCACGCCAGCGGCTTGCAGGTCGCCGTTGTCGACCAGAGACGGCATCAGTGCATAGAGCCCGTTAGGCACGATGGCCAGGGCCAGCAGCAGCAGGTAGGTCAGCGCTTGCAGGGCCGAGCCCGATTGCCCGCGGCGTGCGGCGCTACGCAGCCCGAAGTAGGCAATGGCTCCCGCCACCGGCAAGATCCAGACCTGCGTTGGCAGCGCGATGAACATTTCGGCAACCAGGCTTCTGGTCTGCATGGGACGGGCTCCGGGCAAAGCAGGCGATTATCCGGAGCGGATGGAATGGATGCAAATCCAGCTAGCGCGTCAAGCACTGCGCGGTGCAGGGGCTGAGGTGCAGTGCCGCCGGGCCGGTGTCGCCGAGTTCAGCGGCGACGAATGAGTGCAAATCCAGCTAGCGCGTCAAGCACTGCGCGGTGCATGAGCGAAGGTGGAGCGCCCCAGGCCGGTGTCGCCGAGTTCAGCGGCGACGCCGGCCCAAGGGTTTCAGCCGAGCACCTTGTCCACGGTCAGCGGGAAGTCCCTGATCCGTCGACCAGTCGCGTGGTAGACCGCGTTTGCGATGGCGGCCGCAACGCCCACCACGCCGATCTCACCAACGCCCTTGGAACCCAGCTCGTTGACGATCTCGTCCGGCTCGTCGACGAACAGCACGTCCACCTCGCCCATGTCGGCGTTCACCGGGATGTGGTACTCGGCCAGGTTGTGGTTCATGCAGCGGCCCAGGCCGTGGTCGACCTCGGCTTGCTCGTGCAAGGCCATGCCCACGCCCCACACCACACCGCCGAGGATCTGGCTGCGCGCTGTTTTCGGGTTGATCACCCGGCCTGCCGCCACCGCGCTGACCACGCGGCTGACGCGCACGGTGCCCAAGGCCTCATCCACGCGCACCTCGACGAACACCGCCGAATGCGTCGCGCAGGCAAAGCCCTGGCGCTTGGACCCTGGCTCTGCGGTGATCTGCACCTCCAGCGCGGTGTCCTCTGCGCCTTGCAGCAGGTCACCGAGCGCGAAGGTCTGCTCGCCGACGTGCAGCTGGCCGTCACGCACCTGGAAGGTTTCAGCCGCCATACCGGCCAACGCTGGGAAGCGCGACTTGGCCAGCTCCACCAGCTTGCCGCGCAACAGCTGACACGCCTGGCGCACCGCCGACCCCACCGACGACACGGTAAACGAGCCGCCCTGCAGCGGCGCCGTCGGCAGCGAGCTGTCACCAAGCTGGAAGGTGATGTCGTGCATGGCCATGTCGGCTGCGTCGGCAGCGATCTGGGTCATCACGGTGTAGGTGCCAGTACCGATGTCGGTGGTCGCACTGCTGACCCACAGCTTGCCTTGGGCATCGAGCCGCGCCTTGGCGCTGGCTTTCATCTGCATCGATTCCCAGACACCGCCCGCCATGCCCCAGCCGATCAGCTCATGGCCGTCCTGCTGGCTACGCGGCGCAGGGTTGCGCTGCTCCCAGCCGAAACGCCGAGCGCCCTGCTCATAGCAGTCCATCAGCGCCTTGCTCGAATACGGTTTGCCTTCGTTGCCATTGGTGTCGGTGAAGTTGACGCGGCGCAGCGCCACCGGATCGATGCCCACCTGCTCGGCCAGCTCGTCCATGGCGCACTCCAGCCCGATCAGGCCGAGGGCGGCACCCGGGGCGCGCATGTCCAGCGGCGTATAGACGTCAAGCGGTACCAGTTGATAGGCCATGGCGACGTTATCGCAGCGGTACAGCATGCCGCTCCACGGCACCACGTTTTCACTGAAGTCTTCGAACCGCGAGGTCTGCCCCGTGGCTTCGTGACGGATGGCAAGCAGGCGACCCTCACCGTCCGCGCCCAGTTGCAGGCGCTGCAGGGTGCGTGGGCGGTAGCCGAAGGTGAACATCTGCTGGCGGGTCAGGGTAACGCGCACCGAGCGTTTGAGCTTCAGCGCGCCCATCACGGCCAGCACCAGTTGGTACTGCGGGCGCAACCCGGAACCGAACGCACCGCCCACATAGGCCGCGCAGACGCGCACCTGTGCTTTGTCGAGCTTGAAGATCTCCTGCACGAAGGCCTGGCTGTTCTGCGTGCCCTGGGTCTTGTCGTGGATCAGCAGGCTGCCATCGTCCTGGTAGAGCACCGTCGAGGCGTGGGGCTCCATCGGGTTGTGGTGCTCGTTCGGCGTGCTGTAGGCCGAATCCATCGTAAACGGTGCGCTGGCATAGGCCTTGGCGAAATCACCGCGGGGCTTGGGCAGCTCGGTCGGCGCGTCGTAGGCATCGGCCAGGGCGGCGGGCAAGTCGGTCTGGTGCGGTTCAGGGTCGATGTCGATCTGCACCAGGCTGCCGGCATAGCGCGCCAGTTCCAGGCTCTCGGCGATCACCAGCGCCAGGGGTTGGCCGCTGTACAACACGCGGTCATTGAACAAGGGCCGGAACGGATGGCCGTCCGCGGCATCCTGGTCCTGGTACGCCTCATCGTCACCGGCCATGGGTGGACGGTTGAGGTGGTGGAGCACCTCGACGACGCCAGGCAGCTCGAGGGCTGCGCTGCAGTCGATACGGCGGATGCGGCCGTGGGCGACATGCCCGCTGACCACGCTACCGTAAAGCAGGCCTTCGTCGGGAAACTCACCGGCATAGCGAGCCTGACCGGTGACCTTGGCCGGGCCGTCGGTACGGTCCAGCGGTTGTCCGCTGACGGGTTGCGCGCTCATGAGGTGGCTCCTGTCTGACGCGCCTGGGCCGTAGCCAATGCGCGGATGATGGCGTTGTGCGCGAGGGTGACCTTGAAGGCGTTGTGGGCCAGCGGTTGGGCGCCGCTGAGCATGGCGCGGGCGATCTCGGCGTAGGTCTCTGCGGTGGCGGGCTGGCCCTGGAAGCGGGCTTCGAGGTCCGGTTGGCGCCACGGCTTGTGAGCGACGCCGCCGAGGGCCAGGCGCAGCTCGCCGATGCGATCGCCGTCGAGCTTCAGCGCGGCGGCCACCGAGACCAGGGCGAACGCGTAGGACGCCCGGTCGCGCACTTTCAGGTAATGCACATGCGCGGGGAAGCATGGCGGGTTTAATTCGATGCCGGTGATGAGTTCGTCATCGCCCAGGCAGTTGTCGCGCTCAGGCGCATTCCCAGGCAGGCGGTGAAAGTCCGCGAAAGCGATCTGCCGCCTGCCCTGCTGGCCTTGGACGTGCACGGTCGCTTCCAGCGCGGCCAGGGCCACGCACATATCGGACGGGTGCGTGGCCACACAGTGCTCGCTGGCGCCGAAGATCGCGTGGTTGCGGTTCAGGCCGGTGCGCGCCGAACAGCCGCTGCCAGGTTCGCGCTTGTTGCACGGGGTGCCGGTGTCATAGAAATACGGGCAACGGGTGCGTTGCAGCAGGTTGCCGCCACTGCTGGCCATGTTGCGTAGCTGCGGCGAAGCACCGGCCAGAATGGCCTGGGACAACAGCGGATAATCGGCCTCGATGCGCGGGTGTCGGGCCAGTTCGGCATTGCCTACCAGGGCGCCGATCAGCAGGCCACCGCTGGCGGTCTCGCTGACCTGGCGCAACGGCAGGCCGGTGATGTCGATCAGCCGGCGCGGTCGGGCCACGTTCTCTTTCATCAGGTCGAGCAGGTTGGTGCCGCCGGCGATGAAGCGTGCGTCGGGGCCGGCAAGGCGCACGGCAGCGTCGATGTCGGCAGGTTTGCTGTAGGCGAAAGGCATCATGCGCGCGCCCCTCCCTGATCACTGCCAATCAACGTGGGAAGCACCTCTTCCACAGCCGCCACGATATTGCCGTAGGCGCCACAGCGGCACAGGTTGCCACTCATGCCCTCCTGGATCTCGGCGCGGCTCAGGGCCTTGCCCTCACTGGCCAGGGCCACGGCCGAGCAGATCTGCCCGGGCGTGCAGTAACCGCACTGAAACGCGTCATCGCGGATGAAGGCGTCCTGCACCGCGTGCAGGCGGCCATCGACCGCCAGGCCTTCGATGGTGGTGATGCTGTCGCCGTCGCACATGATCGCCAGGGTCAGGCAGGCATTGACGCGCTGACCGTTGCGCAGCACGGTGCACGCACCGCATTGGCCGTGGTCGCAGCCTTTCTTGGAGCCGGTCAGGTCAAGCTGCTCGCGCAGCAGGTCAAGCAGGGTCAGCCAGGGCGGCACTTGCAGCGTGTGTTGCTGACCGTTGATGGTCAGCGCCAGCGGCTGGCTGGCCGGAATGCAGTCGGAATCGCTCATTTCTGAAGCCTCACGGTCGGAATACTGTCGTTATGTGCAGCGCAGCTGCTTATTCAGGTCCGACCGAGAGTGATCCTCATGCGTTCAAAGCAACTGAATCCTTCCCGCTCAGAGGTTGCAGCGATTGCGGCTGCGCCCTGTGCCGCTCTGGTACTGGCTGCCGGACGCGGGCGCCGATTCGGCAGTGACAAGCGCCTGGCGGGATTGGCCGATGGCCAGGCGCTGCTGGCCGCGACGCTGAGCCGGGTGCAGGCGCAGTTCGATGAGGTGTGGGTGGTCATCGCCGGGCACGACGATGCCGAGGCGTTAGGTGTGCCGCCAGCGGTCAGGGTGGTGCATGCCCAGCAGGCCGACAGTGGCATGGGCGCGAGCCTCGCGGCCGGGATCGGCGCGTTGGCAGGCAGCGGTGCAGAAGCTGCAGCGGTGCTGCTGGGCGACATGCCCTGGCTGGCCGGCGCTACGCTGGCGCG
>NZ_DAMCCR010000136.1:0-9250 GCF_032058845.1 Pseudomonas sp.
CCCGGTGGCCAGGGGGCGCAGGTGCTCGATGGCGCCGCGCAGGTCCTCACGCTGGCCGCCGATGACGTCAGCGCCGCCTTCCTGGCCGGTGCCCGACAGGCGCTGGCGCTGGTGCGCCGGCACGCCATCAGCATCGCGGTGCTCAAGTCAGGCAGCCCCTCGTGCGGCAACCGCCTCACCTACGACGGCACGTTCAGCGGCGTCAAGGTGCCGGGGGAGGGGGTCACTGCAGCGTTGTTGCGGCGTGAAGGTGTGCAGGTCTTCAGTGAGCTGGAGCTCGATGCCGCCGAGCAGGCGCTGGCCCTGCTCGAAGGTCGGCCTATTGAGCTGCCGTCGCCTCAGGCTTGAGCCATCGGGCTTCGAGCTCGGCGAGCTGACCCGCATCCTTGAGGCGTTGCAGCGCGTTGTTCACCGCGCTCTTGAACGCAGGATTGTCTTTCTGGAACGGGATCACCCGTTCGGCCGTGCTGTACGGCTCGCTGGTGTCGAGCTCGGCCTGGGCAGGCACGGACTGCTCGTCCAGGGCCACGTCATACAGGCCGCTCTGCACGCCGGCCATCACCTCCTCGGCAGGCACCTCGATGAAGGCGGGGCGCAGGTCCAGCTCGCGGGCCAGGGCCTGGCCAAGTTCCACGTCGAACCCGGTCATGTGCTCGCCGTCCTTGAAGGCGTAGGGCGCGGCATCAGCCAGTACCGCGATGCGCAGTTCGCCCCGGTCGTTGACTTCGTCCAGCAGCTCGGCCTGGGCCAGTGGACTGATCAGTACTGCAAGCAGCACACCTATGGATGAACGCATGGAGTGTCCCTTCTATCGTGTGAATGGCAGGCGCCGGGCATTCTGCGCAGTGCCTGCCGGCCCGGTCGAACGGTGCCTATGACCGTGCCGGTGGCGTTATGTTTGGCGGGGCGCAGAGTTTTTGCCTGCAAGGCGTGCAGGGGGGCGGCGGCGTGACTGTAGGAGCGACTTCAGTCGCGATGGACGGCGTAGCCGGCCCAGCACAGGCCCCAACGGATCATTTGTAAATCGGGCTGCAGCCATTGGGGCGGCTGCGCCGCCCATCGCGGCTAAAGCCGCTCCCACAGAGTGGATCGCCGCCCATCGCGGCTAAAGCCGCTCCCACAGAGTGGATCGCCGCCCATCGCGGCTCACCGGTCCGGCGCCTAGGGCAGCCGCGAGGGATAGCGAAACGGCCCTGTTGGCTTGAGGGAGCAGCATTGCGGATGTGTCCGGGCCTTCTGCAGCAGCGATCAGTATCAGAACAAGACGCGCGAGCGAATCGTACCCTTCACGTGCTGCAGCTTTTCCTGCGCCAGGTCGGAGTACTCGGCGTCCACGTCGATCACCACGTAACCGACCTTGTCATCGGTCTGCAGGAACTGGCCCGAGATGTTGATGCCGTTGGCCGCGAACAGGCTGTTGATCTCGCTGAGCACGCCCGGGATGTTCTGGTGGATGTGCAGCAGACGGTGCTTGCCGGGGTGTGCCGGCAGGGCCACTTCAGGGAAGTTGACCGACGACACCGAAGTACCGTTGTCGCTGTACTTGACCAGCTTCTCGGCCACCTCCAGGCCGATGTTGGCCTGCGCTTCGGCGGTGGAGCCACCGATGTGCGGGGTCAGGATGACGTTGTCCAGGCCGCGCAGCGGGCTTTCGAACTCTTCGTCGTTGGAGCGCGGCTCGACCGGGAACACGTCGATGGCGGCGCCGATCAGGTGCTTGTCCTTGATGGCATTGGCCAGGTGATCCAGCTCCACCACGGTGCCGCGGGCGGCGTTGATCAGGATCGCGCCCTTCTTCATGGCACGGATTTCCTTCTCGCCGATCATCCACTGGGTGGACGGCAGCTCAGGCACGTGCAGGGAGACGATATCGGCCAGGCCCAGCAGCTCGTTCAGCGATGCCACCTGGGTGGCGTTGCCCAGCGGCAGCTTGGTCAGCGGGTCATAGAAGTAGACCTGCATGCCCAGGCTCTCGGCCAGCACCGACAGCTGCGTCCCGATCGAGCCGTAGCCGACGATGCCGAGCTTCTTGCCGCGAATCTCGAACGAGTTGGCCGCGCTCTTGATCCAGCCGCCACGGTGGCAGGAGGCGTTTTTCTCAGGGATGCCGCGCAGCAGCAGGATGGCCTCGGCCAGCACCAGCTCGGCCACCGAACGGGTGTTTGAGTAGGGCGCGTTGAACACGACGATGCCGCGCTCGCGGGCCGCGTTGAGGTCGACCTGGTTGGTACCGATGCAGAAACAGCCCACCGCCACCAGTTTCTTCGCGCAGTCGAAGAGCTCTTCAGTCAGTTGAGTACGCGAGCGGATGCCGATGAAGTGGGCGTCCGCGATCTTTTCCTTCAGCTCGGCTTCGGGCAGTGAGCCTGTGAAGTATTCGATGTTGGTATAACCGGCAGCCTTCAAGGTATCGACGGCGTTCTGGTGTACACCTTCAAGCAGAAGGAATTTGATCTTGCTCTTTTCCAAAGAGGTCTTGCTCATGTGCGTAAACCTGTATCCCTGAGAGAAAATGGCGAGCGTTGCGGTGCCTTGGCGGCGGGCCCTAGCACGAACGGTGGGGGCAAGATGTTACCATGCGCGACACATTCTGAGCTGATCTCGCCGCGTGAAGCGTACTCAGGCTGACCATGAATAATCCGAGTGTTCCTGCCATGACCAACCCCGCAGCCCTCGCAGAACTCCATACCCTCGTCGACCCCGGCAAAGTCCTCACCGATCCTGAGGCCTTGCAGGCCTATGGCACCGACTGGACCCGCCAGTACAACCCCGCACCCAGTGCCGTGGTGTTGCCCAAGACCATCGAGCAGGTGCAGGCCATCGTTCGCTGGGCCAACCGTCATCACATCGCCCTGGTGCCTTCGGGTGGCCGTACCGGGCTGTCTGGGGCAGCGGTCGCGGCGCAGGGCGAAGTGGTGGTGGCCTTCGACCAGATGAACCGGATCCTCGCCTTCGATGCGGTCGACCGTACGGTGGTCTGCCAGCCGGGGGTCATCACCCAGCAACTGCAGCGTTGCGCCGAGGAACATGGCTTGTACTACCCGGTCGATTTCGCCTCGTCCGGTTCCAGCCAGCTAGGCGGCAACATCGGCACCAATGCCGGTGGCATCAAGGTGATTCGCTATGGCATGACGCGCAACTGGGTCGCGGGCCTGAAAGTGGTCACCGGCAGCGGCGAGTTGCTGGAGCTGAACAAGGGCCTGATGAAGAACGCTACCGGCTATGACCTGCGCCAGTTGTTCATCGGTGCCGAGGGCACACTCGGTTTCGTGGTCGAGGCGACCATGCGCCTGGAGCGCGCACCGCGCAATCTCACCGCCATGGTGCTCGGCACGCCGGATTTCGACGCGATCATGCCGGTGCTGCATGCCTTCCAGGGGCAGCTCGACCTGACCGCTTTCGAGTTCTTTTCCGACAAGGGCCTGTCGCACATTCTGGCCCGGGGTGACGTACCCGCGCCGTTCGCCACCGACTGCCCGTTCTATGCCCTGCTGGAATTCGAAGCCAGCACCGACGAAGTCGCCAATCAGGCGCTGGCCACCTTCGAGCACTGCGTGGAGCAAGGCTGGGTGCTCGATGGCGTGATGAGCCAGAGCGAAACCCAGCTCAGGAACCTGTGGAAGCTGCGCGAATACCTGTCGGAAACCATCTCGCACTTCACCCCGTACAAGAACGACATCTCGGTCACGGTGGCCAAGGTGCCAGCCTTCCTGCGCGACATCGATGCCGTGGTGGCGCAGCACTACCCTGACTTCGAGGTGGTCTGGTACGGCCATATCGGCGATGGCAACCTGCACCTGAACATCCTCAAGCCGGGCGGCATGCACAAGGACGAGTTCTTCGCCCGCTGCGCCCAGGTCAATCAATGGGTGTTCGAGATCGTTCAGCGCTACGAGGGCTCGATTTCCGCCGAGCATGGCGTGGGCATGACCAAGCGCGATTACCTGCACTACAGTCGCTCGGCTGAAGAAATCGCCTGCATGAAAGCCATCAAGGCGGTGTTCGACCCGAACGGCATCATGAATCCGGGTAAGATCTTCGCTCCCGAATAACAGTCAGCAATGGAGTCGGCCATGAGTTATCAGCACCAGTACGTAGACGGTACGCGCATCCACTTTCCCCTCGGCAAGGTGGTGTGCGTCGGACGCAACTACGCCGAGCACGCCAAGGAGCTGAACAACCCGATCCCCACCGAACCGCTGCTGTTCATCAAGCCGGGCAGCTGCGTGGTGCCGGCCGACGGCGGCTTCAAGATTCCCGAAGGCCGCGGGTCGGTGCATTACGAGGCAGAAATTGCCGTGCTGCTGGGCAAGCCGCTGTCGGCGGCCGCCACTGCCGAAGACGTGCTGGATGCCATTTCCGGCTATGCGCCGGCCCTGGACCTGACCCTGCGTGACCTGCAATCCAAACTCAAGGACAAGGGCCTGCCGTGGGAACTGGCCAAGTGCTTTGACGGCGCCTGTGTGCTGCCGCCGTTCGTTTCCCCCGGCGCGTTTGCCGACGTCAATGACATCCCGATTCGTCTGACCATCAACGGCGAGGTGCGCCAGGACGGCAGCAGCGCCATGATGCTCAACCCCATCGTGGCAATCATTCAGCACATGGCTGCGCAGTTTTCCCTGCAGGCCGGCGATGTCATCCTCACCGGTACGCCGGCAGGTGTCGGGCCGTTCGAGGCGGGCGATGAGCTGGTGCTGGAGCTGCCCGGTGTCAGCCGCTTTGAAAGCCGAGTGTTGTAGGCGAAAGCCGATTTTCGCGTTGTTTTACTCTTTTTTCACAACGATTATGGATAATCGCCGGGTCTTTTTCCCAAGCGCTCCTTGAGCTGCGGGGGCCGCGCGGCGGCCCTTGCGCGCTCTACAGCGTGCGCACGAGTCAGGTGACTACCGCCATGCCCAGCCCTTCATCTCCTTCTCTGGCTTCGCCCCTGCGCGCGCGCGCGGTATGGCGTCGCTGGCCGTTCTGGCTGGTGGCTGCAGCAGTGCTCGGCATCGGGCTGGCCAGGCTCATGCATTGGGACGACCGCGGCCTGCTGTGGATCAAGGAGAACCTGCAAAGCCCTGCCGAGCGTCATGAAAGCGTCTGGCTGCCGGATTATGTGGCCGACATCGACGCCAAGGTGCTCGACGGCATCGGCGATGACGAAGCCTCGGACCTGGCCTTCAACCCGCTCACCCGCACGCTGTTCTCGGTGATGGGCAAGCACTCGTTTCTGGTCGAGCTGAGCCTGGACGGCGATGTGCTGCGCAAGATGCCCCTGCGTGGCTGGGACAACCCCGAAGGCGTGGCCGTGCTGGAAGACGGCCAGATCGCGATCACCGACGAGCGTCAGCACAGCCTGGTGCTGGTCAAGGTCGACGCGCACACCACCGAACTCAATCGCGCCGACTTCACCGCCTATGACCTGGGCACCTCGGCAGACGACAACAAGGGCTTCGAAGGCATCGCCTGGGACCCGCATCGCCAGCGCCTGGTGATCGGCGAAGAGCGCCCGCCGCAGCTCTACGGCTGGGACACCAGCGGCCACGGCCCACTGACCGGCAGCAAGTACCGCCTTCCCAGTGGCGAGCTCGACTTGCGCAACCTGTCAGCGCTGGCGGTCGATCCGCGCACCCATCACCTGCTGGTGCTGTCGGCCGACTCGAACATGCTCCTGGAGCTGGACGAGCAAGGCAAGCAGGTCAGCTTCATGACCCTGCTCGGCGGCTTCAACGGCCTGGGCTCGCGGATTCCGCGGGCCGAAGGCGTGACGATGGACGAGCACGGCACGCTGTACATGGTCAGCGAGCCGGACCTGTTCTACCGCTTCAAGAAGAACTGACGGCCTTTTCGGATTTTTCTGGGTCGAACTTAAGCGTTGCTTCAGCTGTTCGTGCTTAGATTCGCCACCTTTTTCGTCGAGTCGTCGTTCATGCGTCGTTTCTTTCGTTTTCCGCTGCTGCTGTTGATCCCGGGGCTGGCCGCCTTGCTGCTGGCCGGTGTGGCCGCCCAGGAGTTCCGCCTGTTCGAGCGCGGCTGGTTCAACGTCAAGAGCTGGTGGCAGCCGCCGGCTGAAGGGATCGCGTTGCAGCGCTACCGCGCCACGCTGCAGGCTCAGCCCATCGAAGGGCTCGACGACGATGTTTCGGCGCTGACCTACGACCCCGAGAGCAAAACCCTCTTCACCGTCACCAACGCCCGCTCCGAGCTGGTCGAGCTGTCGCTGGACGGGCGCATTCTGCGCCGCGTGGCGCTGACCGGCTTTGGCGATCCGGAAGCCATCGAGTACGTCGGTCCAGGGCGTTTCGTCATTACCGATGAGCGTCAGCAGCGTCTGATTCTGGTGCACCTGGACGACACCACCACTGCGCTCGATGCCAATGACGCCGAACAGTTGACCCTGGGCATCGGCCTCAATGGCAACAAGGGTTTCGAAGGCCTGGCCTACGACTCGTTGGGCAAGCGCCTGTTCGTGGCCAAGGAACGCGACCCGATGGTGATCTATGAGGTACGCGGTTTCCCCAGCGCCCACCCGGAAAAACCCTACGCGGTGCATGTGGTGCAAGACCGCGAGCGCGATTCGCGGCTGTTCGTGCGCGACCTGTCGAGCCTGCAGTTCGATGAGCGTAGTGGGCACTTGCTGGCGCTGTCGGACGAATCCCGGCTGGTGCTGGAATTGAGCGTGGAAGGCAAGCCGCTCAGCACGCTGTCGCTGCGCAAGGGCTATCAGGGGCTGGAGCACACCGTGCCACAGGCCGAAGGCCTGGCGATGGACGAGGCGGGGACGATCTACCTGGTCAGTGAACCCAACCTGTTCTACGTGTTCAAGCCGCAACCCGACTGAGTGCGGCGTGAACCTGGGGCTCAGCGGGCCTTGAGGGTCTGCACGCCTTCGGCCGTGCCGAGCAGCAGCACATCGGCCGGACGCGCGGCGAACAGGCCGTTGGTGACCACGCCGACGATGGCGTTGATCTGGCTTTCCAGCAGACGCGGGTCGGTGATCTGCAGGTTGTGCACATCGAGAATCAGGTTGCCGTTGTCGGTCACCACGCCTTCGCGGTAGACCGGGTCACCGCCCAGTTTGACCAGCTCGCGCGCCACATGGCTGCGGGCCATCGGAATCACTTCCACCGGCAGGGGGAACGCGCCCAGCACCGCAACCAGCTTGCTGGCATCGGCAATGCAGATGAACTGGCGCGCGACGGCGGCGACGATTTTCTCGCGGGTCAGCGCTGCGCCACCGCCCTTGATCAGGTTCAGGTGCTGGTCGCTCTCGTCAGCGCCGTCGACGTAGAACTCCAGCGCATCGACGCTGTTCAGCTCATACACGGCAATGCCGTGGTTCTTCAGGCGCGCGGCAGTGGCTTCGGAGCTGGCGACCGCGCCGTCGAAGGCACCCTTGTGCTGTGCCAGGGCGTCGATGAAGCAGTTGGCCGTCGAACCGGTGCCGACGCCTACCACGCTGTTCCTGTCGAGTTTCGGCAAGATGAGGTCGACAGCAGCCTGGGCGACGGCCTGTTTGAGTTGGTCCTGGGTCATGCGGGCTCCGGGAGGGGCGAGGAGGGATTCAAAGGCGACCAGTATAGCGACTCGCACGCCTTTGCTGTGGTCCCGCTCCATGGCGCTGCGGTAGACTTCCACCCCCTGTCCCGCCGCCCAGTGTGCTTCCCCGATGCTCGAACAGTACGTCAAGAAGATCCTCACCTCGCGCGTCTACGACGTTGCTGTCGAAACCCCGCTGCACAGCGCCGGGCAATTGAGCCGTCGGCTGGGCAACCAGATCCTGCTCAAGCGCGAAGACCTGCAGCCGGTGTTTTCCTTCAAGATTCGCGGCGCGTACAACAAACTGGCGCAGCTCACCCCCGAAGAGCTGGCCCGTGGCGTGGTCACCGCCTCGGCCGGCAACCATGCCCAGGGCCTGGCCCTGGCGGCGCGCGAGCTGGGCATCAAGGCCACCATCGTCATGCCCAAGACCACCCCGGAGATCAAGATCGAAGGCGTGCGGTCGCGCGGCGGTCAAGTGGTCCTGCATGGCGACTCGTTCCCCGAGGCGCTGGCCTTCTCGTTGAAGCTGGTCGAGGAGCGGGGCTTCGTCTACATCCACCCCTACGATGACCCACACACCATTGCCGGCCAGGGCACCGTGGCCATGGAAATCCTGCGCCAGCACCCGGGGCGGCTGGACGCGATCTTCGTGCCGGTCGGTGGCGGCGGGCTGATCGCCGGCATCGCGGCCTACGTGAAGTACCTGCGCCCGGAGATCAAGGTCATCGGCGTCGAGCCAGACGACTCCAACTGCCTGCAGGCGGCCATGGCGGCCGGTGAGCGTGTGGTGCTGCCGCAGGTCGGGCTGTTTGCCGACGGCGTGGCCGTCGCGCAGATCGGCCAGCACACCTTCGATATCTGCCGCTTGCATGTGGATGACGTGGTGACCGTCAGTACCGACGAGATCTGTGCGGCGATCAAGGACATCTACGACGATACCCGCTCGATCACCGAACCTGCCGGCGCCCTGGGCGTGGCGGGGATCAAGAAGTACGTGGAAATGACCGGCATCACCGGGCACACCCTGGTGGCGATCGATTCAGGCGCCAACGTCAACTTCGACCGCCTGCGCCATGTCGCCGAGCGCGCCGAGCTGGGCGAGAAGCGCGAGGCGATCATCGCCGTCACCATTCCCGAGCGGCCTGGCAGCTTCAAGGTCTTCTGCGA
This sequence comes from Pseudomonas sp., assembly GCF_032058845.1. Lineage (GTDB taxonomy): Bacteria > Pseudomonadota > Gammaproteobacteria > Pseudomonadales > Pseudomonadaceae > Aquipseudomonas. Next base: position 8,692 of record NZ_DAMCCR010000136.1, read on the forward strand.
AGCGATCGGCCGCCGGCAGATCACCGAGTTCAACTACCGCAAGCACACCGCAGACGAGGCGCACATCTTCGTCGGCGTGCAGACCCACCCCGACACCGACCCGCGTGCTGCCCTGGTGCAGCAACTGCAGGAGCAGGGCTTTCCGGTCGTCGACCTGACCGACAACGAACTGGCCAAGCTGCACATTCGCCACATGGTCGGCGGGCACTCGGCCAAGGCGCATGACGAAATCGTGCTGCGCTTCGAGTTCCCCGAGCGGCCAGGCGCGCTGTTCAACTTCCTCAACAAGCTGGGCGGGCGCTGGAACATCTCGATGTTCCATTACCGCAACCATGGCGCCGCCGATGGTCGCGTGGTCGCCGGTCTGCAAGTGCCTGAAGACGAGCGTCATCTGGTCCCGGCCGCCCTGGAGGCGATCGGCTACCCGTACTGGGACGAAACCGAGAACCCGGCCTACCGGCTGTTCCTGGGCTGAGGGGCTACGCTTGGCCCACGCGCCGCCTGATCCGCACCTGGGCCGCCGGCGTTGAACGCGGCGGTCCGGCGTTCCGGCGTCGCA
>NZ_DAMCCR010000137.1:0-9197 GCF_032058845.1 Pseudomonas sp.
GTGCCGCCAGCCCGGCCAGGGCGGCACGCAGGCGGCGGGCATCCGCCTGCCAGGCCTGGACACGTTCAGCCTGCTGCGGATTGGCAGCAAGCCAGGCCTGCACTTGCGCGCGCCGTTCAGGCTCGAGGCGCTCGTCGACGAACGCGTGCAGCTCGGCTTCGGTGGGGGTCAGACGGCTCATTTCAGTCTCCGCAATGCCGTGGGTCGGGGGGTGTCTTCGGTCAGGGCGCGCAAGGCGGCGCGGGCCCGTGACAGGCGCGACATCACCGTACCGATGGGAATCTCCAGTGCCTGGGCGGCCTCCTTGTAGCTCAAGCCTTCGACGCTGACCAGCAGCAACAGCGCGCGTTGTTCACTGGGCAAACGGGCGAAGGCCTGCAGGTCGACCTGGGCCAGCAAGGTGGCCTGTGGGTCGTCGGCATCGGCATACGCGTGCGCTTCAGCGTGGCCGAACCAGTTCAGCCAGCGAGCATGCAGGCGCTCGCGACGTTTGCCGTCGAGAAACAGCCGATACAGGATGGTGAACAGCCACGCCCGCAGCTGTTGCGGGTCGCGCTGTTGACTGCGCCGGATCAGGGCGCGCTCGACCGTAGCCTGGACCAGGTCATCGGCGCTCGCCGCATGACGGGTCAGGCCCAGGGCAAAACGCCGTAGCCGGTGCAGCAGGTCCCGCCATTGGTGGTCGTCCAGCTCATGCATGATCGGGTCCGCGCCGAGGTTCGATATAACCAGCAGACGCTTTGTGGGGGAATCTATTCCCTTGGCACAGAAAGAAGTCTTGCGCCCTGAACAACGCCCATGAGCGCGGCACCCTCGACACCGGGTGCTTCAGCGTCGTGGACAGCGCCTGCCCGCGACGCACGATCGCAGCCTGCGACCTGGCGCGGGGAATAAACCGGCAGCGCCCGCGTCGTACTCGCTCATCGACTGATTCGGACCCTCTCCCATGAACACTCCCTTGCACGGTTCGGCCAAATGGCTGCGCCTGGCGGCCATCGGCGGCGGCCTGGCAGCACTGGCCGGCACCTTTGCCTATGCTGCAGGCTGGATCGGCGTCCAGCCGCTGACGCCACAGCGCATCATCGACACCTTCGAGGCGCAGGCCGGACAGCACCCAGGTTACCGCAAGAATCACGCCAAGGGCCTGTGCGTCAGCGGCCGGTTTCTGGGCAGCGGCCAGGCTGCCACCCTATCGACGGCGCGGGTCTTCAGCCAGGCGCAGGTGCCGGTGATCGGGCGCTTTGCCATCGGCGGCGCCAACCCTTTCGCACCCGATACTGCCGTGCCGACGCGCAGCCTGGCGCTGGAGTTGCGCAGCGACGACGGCGAGGTCTGGCGCACCGGCATGAACAACCCGCCGGTGTTGGCCGTCAGCACCGCGCAAGGTTTCTATGACCAGGTGCTGGCCGGCACCCCTGACCCGGCTACCGGAAAACCCGACCCCGCCCGGCAACAGGCGTTCTTCGCCGCGCACCCGGAAAGCGCTGCCTGGCGCCAGTGGGCGGCCAGCTACAAGGCCAGCGACAGCTTCGCCAACACGGCCTACAACAGCATCAACGCGTTCGTGCTGATCGATGCCAACGGCAAGCGTCAGCCGGTGCGCTGGCAACTGGTGCCGCAAACACCGTTTCAGCCGCTGCCAGGCCAGGCGAGCGACCCGCAGTTTCTCCAGCACGACCTGCAACAGCGCCTGGCCCACGGGCCGCTGCGCTGGACCCTGCGTCTGACCCTTGCCGAGCCCGGCGATGCGGTCGACGACCCGGCCAAGCCCTGGCCCGCCGAGCGGCGCACCGTGGACGCCGGCACCCTGGTGCTGGAGCAGGTCGATGGCCCTGAACAGGGCGCCTGCCGCGATCTGAATTTCGACCCGCTGATCCTGCCCAGCGGCATCCAGGCCTCGGCCGATCCGATCCTTGCCGCCCGTTCGGCCGCCTATGCGGTGTCGTTCGACCGACGCAGCCGCGAAACCCTGAGCACCGGAGCCCGTCCATGAGCCCGTCGTCCACGCGTCCCACCACCTTCCACCCACTGGCCCGCCTGTTGCACTGGCTGATGGCGCTGATGATCGTGGCCATGCTGTTCATCGGCGTGAGCATGGTCAGCGACCTGTCGCTGCGCCATCCGCTGCTGGTCGAGCTGCACAAGGCCACCGGCCTGGCCCTGTTGGCCCTGGTGATCGTGCGTATCGGTGTACGCCTGAGCCTGCCGCATCCGCCACTGCCCGGCGATCTGCCGCGCCTGCAACGGGTGGCCGCAGGGGCTTCGCACCTGGTCCTCTATGCGCTGATGCTGGCCATGCCGCTGCTGGGCTGGGCAATGCTCTCGGCAGGCGGCTACCCTCGCCCGCTCGGCCTGCCAGCGATTGCGCCGCATGACCTGCAACTGTACGCCGCCCTGCGCCTGGCGCATGGCTGGGCCGGTTATGCGCTGTTCGCGGTGGTGCTGGTTCACTTGGGGGCGGCCTTGATGCATGCGCTGGTGCGTCGGGACGGGGTACTGACCAGCATGTGGCCGGGGCGGCGGATGCGGGCGCGTGACGAGCGCTGAGCAGCGTGTTCGCGCCAAGGTGAATCAAGCACCCCGGCAATCAGCGCACCCTGCCGGTTAGCCCGTTTGGGGCTGCGGGTCGACATATGTAAGCAGGTATTACTACTATGTGGCCGCACCCTCACCGGACCTTCTCATGACCTCTAACCCGCCACTTAACGCCACATCCAGCACGCTCGACCTGCGACCGCTGCTCCTGGTCAACATGACCTGCACGCTGTCGATGATGGCCTTCGTTGCCCTGATCGGACCGATTGCGCGTCTGTTGGGCATGGCCACGTGGCAAGCTGGCGCCGCGGTCACGGTCTCAGGGCTGGTCTGGGTAGGCTTGGCACGACCCTGGGGGCGTTTGTCCGATCGCTATGGCCGGCGCCGGGTACTGCTGCTGGGCAGTGCCGGGTTCAGCGTGGCGTATTGGGCCCTGTGCCTGTTCATCGATGGCGCGTTGCGCTGGCTGCCCAGCGCAGGGGTGGCGTTCGTTGGGTTGATGCTGGTGCGTGGTTTGATCGGCGCTTTTTATGCCGCGCTGCCGGTCGCCGGCAACGCCCTGATCGCTGACCATGTCGCCCCGCAGCAGCGCGCGCGCAGCATGGCACTGCTGGGTGCGGCCAATGCCGTGGGCCTGGTGCTGGGTCCGGCGCTGGCCGGGTTGCTGGCCCGGCACAGCCTGACCCTGCCGTTCTACCTGCTCTCACTGTTGCCGGCGCTGGCCTTCGTGGTGCTGTGGCGCACCCTCAAGGCCGAACCGCGGCATCAGGCCCAGGCGCCGAATGCAGTCCGCCTGAGCGACCCGCGCTTGCGTCGTCCCTTGCTGGTCGCGTTCAGCGCCATGCTCAGCGTGACCGTGTCGCAGATCACTGTCGGCTTCTATGCCCTCGACCGCTTGCGTCTGCCGGCGGCAGAGGCCGCGCAGGCAGCCGGGGCGGCGTTGACCACGGTGGGCGTTGCACTGATCCTGTGCCAGGTGTTGATCCGCCGCCTCGACTGGCCGCCGCTGCGCATGATCGGCGTCGGCGCCTGCGTTTCCGCGCTGGGCTATGCCAGTGCCGCGCTGGCCATGACCGCGCCCCAACTGTGCGCAGCGTTCTTCGTCGCGGCTGCGGGCATGGGCTTCGTGTTTCCGGCCGTCTCGGCCTTGGCAGCCAACGCCATGCAGGCCTCGGAGCAAGGCGCTACAGCAGGCTCGGTGAGCGCTGCGCACGGCTTGGGTGCGGTGGTCGGGCCGCTGGCTGGCACCTTGGTCTACGGGCTCGATCCGCGCCTGCCGTACCTGCTGGTCGCGCTGCTGCTGCTACTGGTCGGGCTGTGGCCCAGACCCGGCGCTGCGCCGCGCTGAGACGCGCAGCGCGCCACCCGACAGAGTGTGTTTTAATGTTTCGCTTATTATTATTGACACCTCTGACATCAAGGCGGCTATGGACACTGGGACTCGACTCAAGCTGGTGCGTGAACGCAACAACCTTTCCCAACGTGAACTGGCCCGCCGCAGTGGCCTGACCAATTCCACCATCTCGCAGATCGAACAGAACCGTGTCAGCCCCTCCGTCAGCTCGCTGAAGAAGCTGCTCGAAGGCATCCCCATGTCCCTCGCCGAATTCTTCAGTTTCGATGAGCCGGTGCGCGAGGAACGCTTCGTGTTCCGCGCCAGCGAGCAACCCGACCTTGGCCGCAACGGCCTGCGCATGCTGCTGGTCGGCGCCAGCGTCGAAGGCCGGCAGATGCGCATGCTGCGCGAGCTGTACGCGCCGGGGGCCGATTCGGGCGAGCCGATCGTCCACGCCGAGGGCGAAGAATGCGGCCTCGTCACCCGTGGCACCGTCGAGCTGTGGGTCGATGGCCAGGTCAGCGTGTTGAACCCGGGTGACGGCTACTACATCCCCACCACCCTGCCCCATGCCTTCAAGAACGTCGGCCCCGACGAGGCCGAGATCATCAGCGCCAACACCCCGGCCAACTTCTGAATCCGTTGCCGCCCAGCGCGCGCGAGGTGTACCAGCACCTGCGCGATGTGGCGCAAGGCGTACGCCTGTTGCACGTCGTGTCACGGACCGCAGCGGGTGAGGTGTGCGTGGCCATCGACGGCTGGTCGCTGACCCTGCTGCTCGACGTCGACGGCCTCGCCGGCTGCCTGCGCTGCCACCGTGCAGACGGCGGGCTGGCCAGCCTGGCCGACTGGCCACGCTACGGCACCAACCCCACCGACTTCCTCAGCCTCTGGGAACGCCAGCGCCTGGAAGCGTTGCTCACTGCCCGCTAGCGCTCGGCCATGCCGGATGCTGCGCTTGAAGCGAACCTGGGCAGCGCTTATAGTCAGCGCCGGCGTGCACCACGCCACCCGTCCGCGGAAAGGGCTGCGCCCCGGTGCCTGCCTCGCCATCTTCATCCAACGACTCCAGCCTGACTGCGGACAAGGCGTATCCAGGAGCTCGTATGTCACTGCCCTACCAGGTCAACGATGGCCGCCTCAACCTCGATCAACAGCGCAAGCGCGCCAAAGATCTGCTGCGCCGCTGGCGCGCCGGTGATGCCGAGCGGCTGCCCGCCATGGACCGTCCGCCGCGCCTGGCCGATGCGCAGTGGCTGATCGCCCAGGAGCTGGGCTTCTCCAGCTGGCCCAGGCTCAAAGCCCACTGCGACGCGTTGCGTTTTGCCAGCGAGCATCCCGGTTTCGTGGCCAATGACATGCCCGAAACGCGTCATTGGCGCTGCGGCAACGACATCCAGCACAGCCTGCAACTGGCAGGCTTCAAAGGGCAGTTCCGTATGCTCACCGACCCGCTGTGCATGGGCCCGGTGCCGGCGCTCGCGCTGGCCGACTATTTCAATGTGCGCAGCGCGTTCATCAGCCACGCCTTCAATCTGGATCTGCCACAGGCGCGCCAGCGTCTGCAACACGAATACGCTGCGCTGCAGCAGTTGCAAGGCGAGCAACCTACAGTGCTGTGGTGCGAGGCCGATGCCTACGATCAACTGTTCCTGCTGCGCGCCCTGGCAGGTTTGCCCGAGCTGCCACCTGACCTCAGCCTGATTGCCATCGACCGAGTGCCTGGGGTAGCGCGCTTCATCGGGCTCGGCCAGCTGGCGCCGGAATTGCTCGCCTGGCTATGGCCACAGCGCCGCCCGGTGACGCCGGCGATGCTCAGCCTGGCGCGCGACGCCTGGGCGGCCTACCAGGCGCCGGACCCCACCCGCTGGGCGCAGTTGGCCCACCTCGAGCACGCCGCCTTACCGCTGCTCGCCCCCGCCCTGTTGCGCCAGTTGCAGGAGCTGCCGTCAGTGCACGACGGGCTGGCACTCACTGAGCGCCTGGCCCTGAAGGCGGTGCAGCGTTCAGGCCCGTTGCCGTTTGGCTATGTCTACGCACAACTGATGCAGGAGCACGATCCGCTGCCGAGCCTCGGCGACCTGATGTTCCACGCCCTGCTGCGGCCGTTGATCGATGCGCGCCGCCCGTTGCTGTACGAAGACGACGCGGCGCTACCCTGGCCACGTCGAACCCTGACGCTCACCGCCCTGGGCGAGCAGGTGCTGGCCGGCGAGGCCTATGGCCTGGACTGCCACGATGAGCCGCGCTGGGTGGGCGGCGTGCGACTGTGTCCAGGCCGGCCACACTGGGCGCTGGACGCGGCGCTGCGGCCTGTCTGGCACGCCGCCTAGCATCAGAGGGTGGTGGAGAAGCGTTGAGCGAAGGTCAGGCTGCGATCAACCCGGCCTGACCCGGTCTCGAGGCGTTCCAGCCATGGCCTGGCAGTGGGAAACCGGGCAGTACCGTCGGCCAGGGTCGGGCGGTGGTATTGCCGGGCTACCGCAGTGCCCACTGGCGGGGAACGTTTCATCGGGCTTCCCCGTTCAAGGAGCTCGTCATGACCCAGGTTCGTCCACTCCACTACACGCAGATCGTGCGCAGCCTGCCGCACTGGAGCCAGCAACTGCCCGCCACCACCTTGCATGAGGTGCTCGGCCATGCCCGCAAACCCTATCTCGATACCGCCGGCAAGCCTTATCCCTGGTATACCCATGCACCGGCCCTCGACCAGCAGGCCCTGGTGCGGGCCATCGAGCGACGCCAGGCCAGCCTCGCGACCCTGCAACGCCAGCTGGCCCCGCTGCAGGGCATCAGCGCATTCTGCACGCCGTTGCTGCAAGCGCAGTTGGGCCTCGATACGTCGGTGCTGCAGGCGCAGTACCTGTTCCAGCCCACCGACGTGCAGAAACCCACCACGCCGCCCAACGGTCCCAAGGTGCCGAACGACCTGCTGCCGGTGATTGCCAAAGGTAAGCCGCAGGTGCGCAGTCTGCTGGAAGCGGCCCTGCACAACTTCGAAGGCACCCACGACACCACTCGCCTCAGCCGTCTGCAACGCACCGCGAACGACCGCGCTGCGCTGGAGGGCTTGAGCGTGACCGGTTTCATCGAGCAGTGCCGCGCACTGGACCTGGGCCAGCGCTATCAGGCCCACCTCAGCGAGGTCTATGACGGCGCGGCAGCAGCGGCTATCCGCAGCGCCGCCCTTGCCGCACGGCAGGATGATTTCCGGGTGCAGGTCAGAGTCGCCGCATTGAAGGGCGCGATCAGTGCCGTCTGGTCGAGCCAGCTGCAGGGCCTGTGCACCGATACCCATGAATCCCGCGGCCTTTACTGCTGGCAGCTAGCGCTGTTTGGCGTGCCGATTCACGAGCTGTTCATGGTCCGTGCCCGTGATGCTGCACAGCATACCAGCGTGGTGTTGTATTGGCCGCACAGCCCCGAGCCGGTGCAGGCCTTTGCCTCGCTGGCCGACGCTTTCGTCCACCTGCGCACGGCCCTGGCTGATCGTGACACCCGCAAGCGTTTCATCGCGCTGGCCCCGCACCGTCTGCAGGCCGAACTGCTCGGCAAGCTCAAGCACGCCCTGTTCGAGAACAGCGATGCCGATGGCGACATGCCGCTGCTGCCGCGCGATAACGTCCACCTCGAGGTCACTGAACACCCGCTCGACCCTTCCCTGTGGGCGCACCTGGAAACCCGGCACATCAGCCGCCTCAAGGGCGACGCACGCAGCATTGCGGTGCCCACTGCCGAGGTTGACCGTGAAGTGCGCCTTAAGCAGCTGGCGCACTGGCTGGACATCGGCCTGAGCGTGCTCAACGTGGCGGCGATGTGCGTGCCGGTACTCAACCCGCTGATGCTGGCCATCGGCGCTGCGCAGATCACCGACAGCGTGTTCGAGGGCGTTGCCGCCTGGGAAGACGGCGACAACGCGCAAGCCCTGGCACAGCTGGAATCGATTGCCCTCAACCTTGCTCTGGGCGCCGCAGTGGTCGGCGCCGGGGCTACACTGCAGGCCTCCGGCTTCGTGGATGCCCTGCGCAGCATCAAGACCGATGCCGCCGAGCGCCTCTGGCAACCAAGCCTGCGCGGTTATGCCAGCAGTGTCGAACTGCCGCCGCTGGCTCACCCCAACGCGCTGGGCCAATACACGGTCGACGGACGCACCTACGTGCGCATCGACGCCAGCCTTTATGAGCAGTTTGAAGAGGCGGATGGCACCTGGCGCGTGCGCCATCCCTCAGCCAGCAATGGTTATGCCCCTGAGCTCAGCCACAACGGCGAGGGGGCCTGGCGGCTGGCGCTGGACAGCCCCCTGGAATGGGACATGGACACCTTGATCGGACGCCTCGGCCAGGCCGATCACAACCTCAGCGAACACGACCTGCGCTGCGCCTGGCGCAGCACCGGGCTGGCCCCTGAAGCGCTGCAGGTCGTGCACCACGACGCCACCGCGCTGCCGCCTCGTTTCAAAGCATTGATTGCCCGGCTCAGGGCTGATCAGCGCGTCGACCGGATCATCGAACACGTGCGCGTGGGCGGTGCCCTGCCGGCTTCAGACAATTTCGCCCTGCCTGCGCTGGTCGAGCTGCCAGGCTGGCCGCAGGACCACCTGATCGAGGTGTTCTCCGGCAGCGAGCGCTTTGGCGCCTCGACCCTGTACGGGCGGCTGCCGCGCCAAGCGGGCGACGTGGTGGTGCAGATCAGCCGCAGCGAACTCGAAGACGGTCACCTGGCGCACGTGGTGCTGATGCAGCTGGACGATCCTGCCGTACTCGACCTGGCGGGGACTACCCTCGAGGCATGCACTACGGCCCTGCAGACACGCCTGGCCGAGCACCTGCTCGCCCAGCGCCGCATGCTGTACCAGCGACTGCACGACGCCGCCATGCCGGCGCTGTCACCTGCCGGCCTTCGACTCGCGGCGCAGTTCCCCGGCCTGCCAGCAGGCACCGTGCAAGCCATCGTTGCCCAGGCCAGCCGGCTGGAACGTCAGGCCCTCCTGAAACCAGCGGCGCACATTCCGCTACGGGTCCTGGAAGAAGCACGCGTGATGCTCGCGCAGGTACGTCTGGACCAAGCCTTGCTGGGTTTGTATCGCCCTGCGCTGGCGAACCTCGACACCAGCGTGCTCATCGAAAGCCTGCAAGCCCGCCACCCCGGGCTCAGCGGCGAGGCGCTGTGGGAACTGGCCGTCAACCAGCGAGCGCTGTGCGCCGAACTGCTCGGCCAGCAGCCGATTCGACCGGGCTATCGCTCACCGATGCGACTGAACCATGGCCAACTCGGCTACCCGCTCAGCGGCCGCGCAGTCCCCCGTCGCCTGCGCGAAGCCGCCCTG
>NZ_DAMCCR010000138.1:0-9177 GCF_032058845.1 Pseudomonas sp.
ATACATGCACCTCTTACTCATGTTATGCCTGAACACAAAATTTCTGACACCCTCGGAGCTCACTGCGCAGCAATTCTCTTTACCTCTCATACGCCTGGATGATCTACCGCCCCTCGCTATCACCTGTGGTGTCTTCACGCTCTCGGCTGTGTCAATGACCGCTCTCTACTTTGCTTGCACCATTCAGGACGTCTGTCCTTCCAAAACGATTACACCGTCGTCACTCCACTATCAGTCTCGATTCCAGTGAACCCACACCGTCGCTCACCAAGTGACTGAGCGTTTTAATCGCCCGATGAACCCCCGCCAAATTCCTCGCCGACAACTCCGGCCCATCCTCGCAACCCCAAGCATCGTCATGTTGCACCAACAACTCGCTAAGCAGTTCGAGCGTTCTGACATGACTTTGAATGTTGGCTAATCGCTGAGTCTCACTCATTCCCCACCTCGTTCACACAGATGGAATGAGCTGCCAAACCCAACGCAACCGCAAGCAGGCCAGAGCCCAAGACCCGGCGGCGAACGAATATGAACATCCCAAATAAAACCGATAAAAGCATGCATGAGGTCCTTTTCAATCAAACCCACCACCCACCGTCGCCAAACGATTGGGTGGCAGCTGTACGCAGGTTGGCGAACCGAGGAAAAGGAACCCGGCAGACCCGAAGGTCTCCCACGCACAGCCGCCATGACACGAAACGGCATGCGCAAAAAAAGCGCCTGCCATCGTCATTGGGGCGCTGTTGCGCCTTTTACGTTCGGGTCGCCAAACCCGGTCGCGCAGGTTGCGCGACGTTGGTGAATCTAGCGCTTCATGGGAGGTGGCGCAACCTATGCACCACCTCCAACCCTAAGCCGTCCAAAATCGGCGGTCTCAGCTCTCCTGCTTTTCAAGCTCCACTTTCCGACCCGCCCCCTCAAACTCCAACCGCTCAACCCGCTCCTCCCGCCCAGCAATCCCCACCCGCATATCCCGCCCCGTCGGCTGCTGATACAGACTCAACCCAAACTCCGGCAGCACCGCCAGCAGATAGTCAAAAATATCCCCCTGAATCCGCTCGTAATCCGCCCACGCCGTGGTGCGGGTAAAGCAGTACAACTCCAGCGGCACGCCTTCGGCGGTGGCTTCCATCTGGCGCACCATGCAGGTCATGTTCTGGTGGATATCAGGATGATTCTGCAGGTACGCCAGGGCGTAGGCGCGGAAGGTGCCGATGTTGGTGAGCTTGCGGCGATTGGCGGCGAGTTCCTCGACTAGGCCCTGGGCCTCGTTCCACTCGTGGACTTCCTTGCGCTTGGTGGTCAGGTAGTCGCCCAGCAGGCGCACGTGGGTCAGGCGTTGTTCTTCTTCGCGGGTGAGGAAGCGCACGCTCGACACGTCGATGCTCAGGCCGCGCTTGATGCGGCGCCCGCCCGATTGCTGCATGCCGCGGTAGTTGCGGAACGATTCGCTCATCAGGCGCCAGGTGGGGATGGAGACGATGGTCTTGTCGAAGTTCTGCACCTTGACGGTGTTCAGGCTGATGTCCACCACATCGCCATCGGCGCCGACCTGGGGCATTTCGATCCAGTCGCCGACGTGCAGCATGTCGTTGCTGGTCAGTTGCACGCTGGCGACGAATGACAGCAGCGTGTCCTTGTAGACCAACAGCAGCACCGCCGACATGGCGCCCAGGCCCGACAGCAGCAACAGCGGCGAGCGGTCGATCAAGGTGGCGATGATGACGATGCTGGCAAGCACCCAGACCACCATCTTGGCCAGTTGCACGTAGCCCTTGATCGAGCGGGTGCGGGCGTGCTCGGTACGCGCGTAGATGTCGAGCAGGGCGTCGAGCAGGGCGGAAAACGCCAGTGTGACGAACAGCAGCGTGGTGGCCAGGGCCACGTTGTCGAGGAAGTGCTCGGCCGTGGCACTCAGTTGCGGCACCAGCTTCAGGCCGAACTGGATCACCAGTGACGGCACGGTCTGGGCCAGGCGGTGCAGCACCTTGTTGTGGCGCAGGTCATCGATCCAGCGCAGGGCGTGCTGCTTGGCCAGCAGGCGGCCGCCGTGCAGCACCAGAAAACGGGCCGCGCGGCCGAGCACGAAGGCGATCAGCAGCAGCACGGCAAGGCCGAGGCCGGCGTGCATGAGGGGGTGTTGGTCGAGGGTGCCCCAGACATCCAGGGCGTCGGTCCACAGTTGTTGGAAATTCATAAGCAATCAGCAAAGCCTGTGTAGCGGGATTGATGTGCAGCTCGGGTGCACGCGGGGGAGGGATGATGCCAAAAGAAATTCGGCTCCTACCGTGGAAAACGTTACCCTATGCAACTGAATTCCCGCTACTTGTCCGAGGTCATCTCCGTGTTTTCCCAATTCACCCTGCACGAACGCCTGCTCAAAGCCGTGGCCGAGCTTAACTTTGTCGAGCCGACCCCGGTGCAGGCGGCGGCCATTCCCTTGGCCCTCGAAGGGCGAGACCTGCGGGTCACGGCGCAGACCGGCAGTGGCAAGACCGCAGCGTTCGTGCTGCCGATCCTCAATCGTCTGGTTGACCTGAAGGGCGCGCGCGTTGAAATCCGTGCGCTGATCCTGCTGCCGACCCGTGAGCTGGCCCAGCAAACGCTCAAGGAAGTGCAGCGCTTTGCGCAGTTCACCTACATCAAGGCGGGGCTGATCACCGGTGGTGAAGATTTCAAGGAACAGGCTGCCATGCTGCGCAAGGTGCCGGATGTGCTGATCGGCACGCCAGGGCGTCTGCTCGAGCAGCTCAACGCCGGCAATCTGGATCTGTCCCACGTGCAGGTGCTGGTGCTCGATGAGGCCGACCGCATGCTCGACATGGGCTTTGCCGAAGACATGGAGCGCCTGTGCCTGGAGTGCGCCAACCGCGAGCAGACCCTGCTGTTCTCCGCCACCACCGGCGGTGCGGCGCTGCGCGACATGATGGGCAAGGTGCTGAAGAACCCTGAGCACCTGATGCTCAACAGCGTTTCGCAACTGTCCGAAGGCACGCGCCAGCAGATCATCATGGCCGACCATGACCAGCACAAGGAACAGATCATCCAGTGGCTGCTGGCCAACGAGACCTACAAAAAGGCCATCATCTTCAGCAATACCCGGATCATGGCCGACCGCATCTACGGTCACCTGGTGGCCAAGGACGTGAAAGCCTTCGTGCTGCACGGTGACAAGGACCAGAAAGACCGCAAGCAGGCCATCGACCGCTTCAAGGAAGGCGGCTCGAAGGTGCTGGTGGCCACTGACGTCGCCGCCCGTGGCCTGGACGTCGAGGGTCTGGACCTGGTGATCAACTTCGACATGCCGCGCAGTGGTGACGAGTACGTGCACCGCATCGGCCGTACCGGCCGCGCCGGTGGGGAAGGCCTGGCGGTGTCGTTGATCACGCACAACGACTGGAACCTGATGTCGAGCATCGAGCGCTACCTCAAGCAGCAGTTCGAGCGCCGGGTCATCAAGGAAGTGAAGGGCACCTACAGCGGGCCGAAGAAGGTCAAGGCGTCGGGTAAAGCGGCGGGTGTGAAGAAGAAAAAGACCGACAAGAAGACTGGTGACAAGAAGGCGGCGGCTAAACGCAAGCCGTCGGCCAAGCCGAAAAAGAACGCACCGTTGGCCAGTGCCGATGGCATGGCGCCGCTGAAGAAGCGCGCACCGGCTGCCGAGTAAGCACGCAAGGCAGTGGGCATCGCGGTATCAGGCCGCGGTGTCCTGACGTGGACGATTCAACCGGCTCTTTTCTCGGCCGTTTTCAGTTCCTGCATCCTGCGCTCGATCAGCTGGCATTTGTCGGGCAAGTCCGCGCTGGCGCTGTCCAGCTTCATGGCCTGCAACTCTTCGTTGATCTCCTTGGCTTTTTGCGGGTCCTGCTCGGTGAGCTGGGTGACCAGGGCTGCCAGTTCCTCACGTTTGGCGGTGGCTTCTTCCAGGCTGCAGGCCCAGGCGGGCAGGGCGAACAGCAGAGCGCTGGCGCAGGTCAGTTGCAGTAGCGGCTTGTGCATGGGGTGTCCTCTTTTGATGATGATTTGGGGTGATGCTTTCTGGTGGAGCGGGGAGGCGAGGTGAAGTTCAGCCCACGTGATCGAACTGCGCCTGGCCATCTTTCTGAACACCGGCTGCAAAACGCAGGTCCCACGCAAGACACCCATCCGTTACCCCAAGAGGCGAAACCGATGTCTACTTACGACTGGGAACTGATCGAACGTCTGTTGCACGAAGTGCAGAACGGCGCAGGGCAAAATTTCACGCCGCGCCCGTATGCCGAGCAGCACGCTGCCGCGAAGGCCGCCGAAGGCGAGCCGGTAGGCGATGTGGATCGGCTCAAGACCCGTGCCACCGAATATGAAAAGCTGCTGCTGGACCGTGGCTATATTGCGCATCGGCCGGAAGCAGAGGGCGGTAACGGCGAGAACTTCGTGCTGACTGCCACCGGCTCGCGGCTGTTGAGCGTGATCGACAGCAGCATTCCTGGCTTCGAGCATCCGCGTCAGGTGCTCGACGAGCAAGCCGATGCGCTGGACCCTGCTACCTTCGAGAAGGTCTCTGCCAAGGCGCAGATCGCCTGATCTGCGCGTTTCGGCTGGCAAGGGCAGGGTCGGCACGGGATAATCGGCCGCTTCCTGCCCTCATCGAGCCACAGCCCATGTTCCTTGCCTCACAGCGAAGCCGCCCATGATCGCGGTCCGCAAACAGCCTGATCGCTTCGCCTTTCAACTGATGCTGATGCTGTGCCTGGTCTGGGGCAGCCAGCAGGTGATGATCAAGTGGGCAGCGCCGGACTTCGCGCCAGTCATGCAGGCAGCGTTGCGCAATGGCATTGCTGGGCTGCTGGTGGGCGTGCTGGTGTGCTGGCGCCGTGAGTGGACCCAGTTTGCCGCTACCTGGCGTGCGGGGCTGCTGGCCGGTGCATTGTTCGGTCTGGAATTTCTGTTCATTGCCGAAGGGCTGAAGCTGACCTCGGCCGCGCACATGTCGGTGTTTCTCTATACCGCGCCAATCTTCACCGCCTTGGGCTTGCACTTCATGTTGGCCAGCGAGCGCTTGCGCGTGTTGCAGTGGCTGGGCATCGCGCTGGCGTTCGCCGGGATCGCCCTGGCGTTTACCGGTGGGATGTCGCTGGCGGAGATGGATGGCCGCGTGTTGCTGGGTGATGCCTTCGGCGTGCTGGCCGGCCTGGCCTGGGGCGCGACTACGGTGGTGGTGCGCGGCTCGCGGCTCTCCGAGGCGCCGGCATCGCTGACCTTGCTGTACCAGCTGGGCGTGGGTTTTGCCGGGCTCCTGCTGGTCGCGCTGTTCACCGGGCAGGTCACCGACGTCAGCCTGACTCCGCTGGCCATCGGTAGTGTGCTGTTCCAGGGGGTGGTGGTGTCGTTCGTCAGCTACCTGACGTGGTTCTGGCTGCTGCGCAAGTACCTGGCCTCGAACCTGGCGGTGTTTTCCTTCATCACGCCGTTGTTCGGGGTGACCTTCGGCGTGCTGCTTCTGGGGGAGCCGCTGAGCCTCAACTTCGTCTTTGGTGCCGTGATGGTGCTGGGCGGCGTGGTGCTGGTGAGCGCCGAGCCGTGGGTACGGCGCCAACTGCGGCGGTGGCTGGGGTGAACCCGCTGCTTCGATTCGCTGATGGCAACAAGGGGAAACAGTTGGCCGACCGTCGGAACTGGCCGGCGGGCCTTGAACCAAGGCAAACTTAACTCCATCTGTAGGATTAGTAGCATGCGTCGTGCAAGACTACGGACTATGATCTGTACGAAGCATCGCAGTATCGATTTGCCGCAAGGCTTTCCCGTCAAGGGGGCAACCATGAACGACCGTATGCATAACTGGCTCCACGACCTCGCTGTTGCACTCGGCCTGATTCCACCGCCGCTGCAACCGGTACCGATCCCGACTGACAAGGATCGCGACCGCCGGCCACGGCGTCGCTGATCGTAAAGCCGACCCTGATCTGCAGGCGTCGGCTTTTTTTCTGCTCCGGTGCAGGACAGGCTTTCCCGCGAGTTGTGGCACACTGCCGCGGCCCAGGAGAAGCCCATGTCCCGACCCCGCTGCGAGCGCTGTGTGCGCCCGCTTACCCATTGCCTTTGTGCGCTGATTCCCCGACTCGATTGCCGCCATCGGGTGTTGCTGTTGCAGCACCCCAGTGAGAGCACGCACGCCCTGAATACGGCGCGGCTGGCGGCACTGGGCCTGGCCAATGTGCAGTTGGCGGTGGGCGAAGTGTTTGCGGAACTGCAGTCCTGGCTGGCGACTTCCGATTACCGGCCGGTGTTGTTGTTTCCAGGGGAGGGCGCCTTGCCGCTCGACACCCTGGCAGCGGACGACAGCGGCACCCCGTTACTGCTGGTGGTGCCTGACGCCACGTGGCGCAAGGCGCGCAAGCTGCTCTACCTCAATCCGGTGCTGGACAGGCTGCCCAAGGTCACGCTGCGGGGCGGCGGCGTATCGCGCTACCGGGTGCGCAAGGCGCCGGCTGCTGAAGCTTTATCAACCATCGAAGCGGTGGCGCAGGGCCTGAACGAGCTGGAGGGTAGCGACCGTTTCGATGCCTTGCTCAGGCCATTCGAGGCCTTGATAGAGGGGCAAATCGCTGCGATGGGGGCTGAGACCTTTGCGCGCAACCACGGTGGTGGGTAGCGTAAGAATCCTGGGGTCCAAACAAAACAAGCCCCGCACTAAGCGCAACGCTGTTCATTCAAACGACTGGGGCCGCCTTACGGCCCATCGCGGCTAAAGCCGCTCCCACAGGGACCACATGTCCTGTAAGAGCGGCTTTAGCGGCGATGGGACATATCCTGGAGCGGCTTTAGCGGCGATGGGGCATATCCTGTAGGAGCGGCTTTAGCCGCGATGGGGCCTATCCTGTAGGAGCGGCTTTAGCCGCGATGGGCCGCAGAGCGGCCCTAACTGAAAGTGATCTAGCTTGAATGAACAACGTTACACACATAGCGAGGCTTGTAGGCGGCGCTGTGACGTTGCCGTCTTCAGCTGCCCTTCACCGACTTGCCATCCACCGTGCCGTCTTGCAACACGATCACGTATTCCTTGCCGTCGGTTTCCACCTGGCGCAGTTGCACCAGCAGGTAGTCCCAGCTCTTGGCGAACCACAGCTCGGTGATGCGCTTGCTCTGGCTAGGGTCGCGCACGCGCTCGACCTTGATGGCATCGACGCTGCCGGTCTTGGTGGCGACTTTTTCGGTGCCCAGTACGCGGAAGTCATAGGTATCGATCTCGTCACCGTCGACGACCTGATAGCTCATGGTCTTCTTGCCCGCTGCCAGGTCATGCTGCAGCGCCAGTTGATACGAGGACTTGTCGAGCACGCCACGGTTGAGCGGCAGGCTGACCGCATCGCCGCGGTCGCTACCGGTGACTTTCTTCGCGGACCAGTCGAAGTTCAGGTCGACCTTCTTGGCCTTGCCCAGGCCACCGCGCTCGAAATGATAGGTCTGCGGCTGCAGGGTATCGCCTTCCATGCGTACGGTACTTTGCTCGGTCAGGCTGGCGATCATCATCGACGCCTTGAAGTTGAGGTCCCAGGTGCCGTTGGCGTTCTTCACCAGGCTACGCTCGGCGGTGCCACTCATGGGCAGTTGCTTCCAGTCGGCGGTGTAGCTGGCCGAGAAAGGCTTCAGTTCAGCTGCCTGCAACGGCAGGGCAAGCACGGCGAGAGCCAAGAGCAGGGCACGACGCATACGTTCTCCTAAAGTCGGATCAAATGACCGCTGGCCGGCAGCGGCAAGCCATCGAGTAAGGCACCCTGGTCGCCAAGACGCAAGCGCCCTTCAGCGAACCAGCGCACGGCCAGCGGATAGATCTGGTGTTCCTGGTGGTGTACGCGCTGGGCCAGGCTCTGCGCGGTGTCGCCAGGTTCAACGGGAATCACTGCCTGTACGACCAAAGGCCCGCCATCGAGTTCCTCGGTGACGAAATGCACGCTGCAGCCATGCTCGGCATCGCCCGCATCCAGCGCGCGCTGGTGCGTGTGCAGACCTTTGTACAGAGGCAGCAGAGAGGGATGGATGTTGAGCAGCCGGCCTTGATAGTGGCGCACGAAGTCGCCACTGAGGATGCGCATGAAGCCGGCGAGGATCACCAGATCGGGATCGAAGCCGTCGATCAGCGCCATGAGCGCGGTATCGAAGGCTTCACGGCCGTCAAAACCCTTGTGATCGAGCACCGCCGTGGCAATCCCGGCCGCTTCGGCCCGTTGCAGACCATAGGCATCGGCGCGGTTGGCGATGACGCCGCAGACCCGCACCTGGCTGCCGGTGGCGTGGCTGCTGTCGATCAGGGCTTGCAAATTGCTGCCCGAGCCGGACAGCAACACCACCACGTTGCAGAAAGCGTCGGGCATCAGTGCGCCTTGACGTTTTGCAGCAGCACTTGCGCAGCACCTTCAGCGGCCTGCTCGATGCGGCCGATGACCCACGGCTGTTCGCCGGCATCGCGCAGCGAGGCGAGGGCGACGTCTACCTGATCCTGAGCCACGCAGATCACCATGCCGACGCCGCAATTGAGTACGCGGTGCATCTCGTGCTCGTCGACGTTGCCTTTTTCCTGAAGGAAATCGAACACGATCGGGCGCTGCCAGCTGGCCACATCGACCACGGCCTGGGCGTTCTTTGGCAGGACGCGCGGGATGTTGTCGAGCAGGCCGCCACCGGTGATGTGGGCCATGGCCTTGACGGCGCCGGTCTGTTTGATCAGTTGCAGCAGTGGCTTGACGTAGATGCGCGTAGGCGCCATGAGCAGGTCGGCCAAAGGCGTGCCGTCGAGCTCGGTGGCGTCGATGTCGGTGCCCGAGACTTCGAGGATCTTGCGGATCAGCGAGTAGCCGTTGGAGTGCGGGCCGGAAGACGGCAGGGCGATCAGTGCGTCACCGGTCGCGACCTTGGAGCCGTCGATGATCTCGGTCTTTTCCACCACGCCGACGCAGAAACCGGCCAGGTCGTAGTCTTCGCCTTCGTACATGCCGGGCATTTCAGCGGTTTCACCGCCCACCAGCGAGCAGCCTGCCAGTTCGCAGCCGGCGCCGATGCCGGTGACCACGGTGGCAGCGACGTCGACGTTGAGCTTGCCGGTGGCGTAGTAGTCGAGGAAGAACAGCGGCTCGGCGCCGCACACGACCAGGTCGTTCACGCACATGGCGACCAGGTCCTGGCCGATGCTGTCGTGCTTGT
>NZ_DAMCCR010000139.1:0-9047 GCF_032058845.1 Pseudomonas sp.
TGCCCAAGGAAGTCAACCGCAGCGTGTTCGACCGCATGAGCACCGAGCGTGAGCGTGAGGCCCGTGAGCACCGCGCCAAAGGTAACGAGCTGGCCGAAGGCATCCGTGCCGACGCTGATCGTCAGCGCCGCGTGCTGTTGGCCGAGGCCTATCGCGAAGCTGAGGAAACCCGCGGTGATGGCGACGCCCAGTCGGCCTCCATCTACGCCAAGGCCTACGGCCAGGACGCTGATTTCTACGCGTTCTACCGCAGCCTGCAGGCCTACCGCGAGAGCTTCTCGAGCAAGAGCGACGTGTTGGTCCTGGATCCGAAGAACGAGTTCTTCCGGTATCTGGACAAGAGCAAGCCGTAAGCGATCTAACCCCGCTGGGCAGCTAAAGCGCCTGGCGGGGTGCATCCTGATTGAAAAGGGGTGTATGATCAGGCAGCCGGGAAATTCCCGGCTTTTTTGCGTCTGCAAGGTCCATTCGCGTGATGCGCAGGGCCTGTTTCGTCAGGATGCAACGTATTCACAGGGTGTTGGTACGGTGGCTGCGCTGGGATCAGTGCTGCCCGCTGTTGCGTGCCGACGCCTGCTTTACTCAAGGCTGCCCGTGGGCAGACCGCCCGGACCAGAGGGGAAATGGCGTAATGGCAACGGTAGACCGCTGGCTTCTGCCAGATGGCATCGAGGAAGTACTGCCACCTGAAGCGGCTCGCATTGAAATCGCGCGGCGCCAGGTGTTGGACCTGTTCCAGAGCTGGGGTTACGAACTGGTCGTCACCCCGCATATCGAGTACCTGGAATCGCTGCTCACCGGCGCCGGCCAGGACCTGGACCAGCGTACCTTCAAGGTCGTCGATCCGCAGTCGGGTCGCCTGATGGGCTTTCGTGCCGACTTCACGCCGCAGGTTGCGCGTATCGACGCCCACACCCTGCGGCGTGAAGGCCCGAGCCGTCTGTGCTACGCCGGCAGCGTGCTGCATGCCGAACCGCGTGCCCTGTCGACCTCGCGCAGCCCCATTCAGCTCGGTGCCGAGCTGTACGGTGATGCCAGCCCCACCAGTGATGTCGAAGTCATCAGCCTGATGCTCGCCACCTTGCAACTGACCGATGTCGCCGATGTGCACATGGACCTCGGCCATGTCGGCATCTACCGCGGCCTGGCCCGCGCTGCCGGGCTGTCCGGTACGCTGGAACAGCAACTGTTCGATGCCCTGCAACGCAAGGCCGTCGATGAAGTGCATGTGCTCACCACCGGCCTGCAGCCTGACCTCAGCGCCATGCTGCGGTCGCTGACCGAGCTGTGCGGCAGCCGTGAAGTGCTCAATGAGGCCCGCGTACGCCTGGGTCGTGCCCCGGCCAGCGTGCTGGCGGCACTGGATGACCTGCTGGCCATCGCCGACCGCCTGGCGGCGCGTTTCCCCGAGCTGCCACTGTACTTCGACCTGGGCGAGCTGCGCGGCTACAACTACCACACCGGTGTCGTGTTCGCCGTGTTCGTCCCCGGCGTCGGGCAGTCGATCGCCCAGGGCGGTCGCTACGATGACATCGGTGCGGATTTCGGCCGCGCACGTCCGGCCACCGGTTTCTCCACCGACCTCAAGACACTGGTCACGTTGGGGCGGGCCGAAGTGCTCATGCCAACCGGTGGCATCTGGATGCCCGACAGCGGCGACAGCGCGCTGTGGCAGCAGGTCTGCCAGCTGCGCAGCGAAGGTCAGCGGGTGGTCCAGGCGCTGCCGGGTCAGCCGCTCAGTGCCGCGGGCGAGGCCGATTGCGATCGGCAATTGATTCAGCAAGACGGGCGCTGGCAGGTACTGCCGCTCGCCCTTTAGTTTCTGCGTCGGCAGTGGCCGGCACCAAGTTTGCGAATGAGGACAAGTATCATGGGTAAGAATGTCGTCGTCCTGGGCACCCAGTGGGGTGATGAGGGCAAAGGCAAGATCGTCGATCTGCTCACCGAACATGCCGCTGCCGTAGTGCGCTACCAAGGCGGCCACAATGCTGGCCACACCCTGGTGATCAACGGTGAGAAAACCGTTCTGCACCTGATCCCTTCCGGCATCCTGCGCGAAGGCGTGCAGTGCCTGATCGGCAACGGTGTGGTGGTGGCGCCCGACGCGCTGATGCGCGAAATCACCAAGCTGGAAGAGAAAGGCGTACCGGTGCGCGAGCGCCTGCGCATCAGCCCGGCTGCCCCGCTGATCCTGTCGTACCACGTGGCCCTGGACCAGGCCCGCGAGAAAGCCCGTGGCGAAGCCAAGATCGGCACCACTGGCCGTGGCATCGGCCCAGCGTACGAAGACAAGGTCGCCCGCCGTGGCCTGCGCGTCGGTGATCTGTTCCACCGCGAGCGTTTTGCCGCCAAGCTCGGTGAGCTGCTGGACTACCACAACTTCCAGCTGGTCAATTACTACAAAGAGCCGGCCATCGACTTCCAGCAGACGCTGGACGAGTGCATGGTCTACGCCGAGCAGCTGAAGCCGATGATGCTCGACGTCACCGCCGAACTGCACCAGCTGCGCCGCGCCGGCAAGGACATCATGTTCGAAGGCGCCCAAGGCTCGTTGCTGGACATCGACCACGGCACCTACCCGTACGTCACCAGCTCCAACACCACCGCCGGCGGTATCTCCACTGGCTCTGGCGTGGGCCCGATGTACATCGACTACATCCTCGGCATCACCAAGGCCTACACCACCCGCGTGGGTTCCGGTCCGTTCCCTACCGAGCTGTTCGATGACACCGGCGCCACCCTGGCCAAGCGTGGCCACGAGTTCGGCTCGACCACCGGCCGTGCCCGCCGTTGCGGCTGGTTCGATGCCGTCATCCTGCGTCGTGCCATCGACGTCAACAGCATCTCGGGCATCTGCCTGACCAAGCTGGACGTGCTCGACGGCCTGGAAACCATCAACATCTGCGTAGGCTACAAGAGCGCCGAAGGCGATGTGATCGAAGCACCGACCGACGCCGACAGCTACATCGGTCTGCAGCCGGTATACGAAACGCTGCCAGGCTGGAGCGAGTCGACCCTGGGCGTGAAGAGCCTGGACGGTCTGCCAGCAAATGCGCGGGCCTACATCACCCGCATCGAGGAGCTGATTGGCGCGCCGATCGACATCATCTCCACCGGCCCGGACCGTAACGAAACCATCGTGTTGCGTCATCCGTTCGCCTGATCAGCCCTGGCTGATCAACAAACGCCGCGCCCCTGCCAAGGGGGCGCGGCGTTTTTTATGCCTGGCCAAGCCCGTGCTGCAGAGTGGCTTATCGGACAAGTCCTAGACCTTGGTGGAAATGACCCCAGTACCGGCATAACCCTTGCTGTAAGAAATTTCTGTAGATGCCATCAAAATAGTGGCGCCAGAAAACACGAGGGATACACCGTGTCTGCCATCCTCTCATTGTTACGAAGCCGCCTCTTGCGGCCTGTGTTTGTTGCCTTGGGTATCGCTCTGTTGCTGCAAGTGGTGGTCGCAGTGGTGCTGACCCGCAGCACCGTGAGCGATCTGGAGGCTGACCTTGAGCAGCGCTTCGGTCGCGACAGCGCCACCCTGGCCAACGAGCTGCAACAGGCTGGCCAGGAGGTGCGTTCGGGGTTGGACGGGTTGTCCAGCAGCACCAAGCAGCGCCTGAGTGCCGGCTTGTCTGCACGCTTGCAGAGCGAGCAGCAGCAGTTGCGCACCACATTGGAGAACAGCCTGAAGGAGTCGGCCAACGACATGGCCGAGTTGCTCGCCTCGGTGGCGCCGCGCGCCATCTGGGACAGCGATGTGCCCGTGCTGTCGGACTTCGCCCGACGCGCCCAGCGTAATCCCAATGTGTTGTTCGTGGTCTATGACGATGCCCAGGGCCAGCACCTGACCCGCTACCTGAACCGGCAGAACCCGATCAACCAGGCGTTGATCGAGAAGGGCCAGGGCGAGCGCGCGCTGGACAAGGTGATCGACGCGGCGCGCCGTGATCCTGCGGTGTATTTCGTGGAGGCCTCGATCAATCCCAATGGCGCCGAGATCGGCAAGGTGCTGCTGGGCGTTTCCACGGCCTCGATCGACCAGCAGCTCACCGCCCTCGACCAACGCTTCAATGCGCTGATCGCCAGTGGTGAGCAACTGGTCGAGGACAGTCTGGGCGGCGCGGCAGCCGACAGTGGCAACGTGCTGCGCCAGCGTCTGGAAAAAGCGCAGTCCAGTGCCGCGGGCATGCAAGCCAATACGGCTCAGGCGGTGGCCAGTGCGGCGTCAGAGCTGCGCTGGCGGATTGGCCTGATGCTGGCACTGGTCGGCCTGGGTGTGTTGCTGCTGGTGGCCGTGGTGCTTGGCCGCCGCGTGCTGAGCAAAGTGCGCCTGTTGATTGGTGCGCTGGATGACCTGGCAGCAGGTGAGGGCGACCTGACTCGCCGCGTGCCGCTCGATAGCCGCGACGAACTGGGCGACATGGCCTCGGCCGTGAATCGCTTCATCGACAAGCTGCAGCCCATTGTCCGCGAGGCGGGTGAGGTGGCGCAGCGCACCGGCGTCGAGATCGACGCCATGGCCCAACGCAATGCCGGTGCCGACACCGCTGCGGCGTTGCAGCGCGATGAAGTGGCCGCCAGCCTGCGCGACCTGTCGAGCATGGCTGACGAAGCGCAGTCCGAGAGCCAGGCCATGCAGGCGGCGTTGCAGCAGGTGGTGGACATCCGCCAGGCCACTGACGAAAACAGCCGCAGCTCCACCCAGCTGGCAGGCCTGATCGAAAACCTGGCTGGCCAGGTGGACTCCGGCTCCCAGGTGATCGAACGCCTGGCCCGGCAGAGCGAGCAGATCGAGGTGGTGCTGACGGTGATCCACGGCATTGCCGAGCAGACCAACCTGCTGGCCCTGAACGCCGCCATCGAAGCGGCGCGCGCTGGGGAAACCGGGCGTGGCTTTGCCGTGGTGGCCGACGAAGTGCGGGCGCTGGCAAGCAAGACACAAAGCTCCACCGGTGACATTCAGGCGCACATCACCGCATTGCAGCAAGGTGCCAAGGATGCCGTGGCGACGATCAGCCAGGCTGGCCTCAAAGCCAGTGAGGGCCTGAAAGTGCTGCGCGACAACGAGCGCCGTCAGCAGTCGGTGCAGGTCGCCGTGGAACAGGTGCACGCCGCCATCGGCCTGGCCACCCGCGCCGCCGAACAGCAAGCCAGCGGTGCGCAGGCCGTGCGGGGCAGGGTGGAGACTATCCATGCCCAAGCCGAGCGCTCGGCTGCGGTGGTGATGCAGACCACGGCCAGCAGCAAGGTGCTGGATGACCTGGCGGCGCAGTTGCGGGCGAGCCTGGGGCAGTTCAAGGCGTGAGGCGCGAAGCCGTTCGAGGCGGTTCAGGCGTCTCGAACCGTGCTTCAACGGCAAGCAGCGGCAGGGTGGGCAGTGCTCACGCGTGCCGGCTAGGCGCGGTTCAGGTACATCCGCGTGGTCAGCAGGTACACCGGCAACCCCGATACCACGATCAGCAACGCTGCATAGGGCGCCGCTGCGGCGAACTCGACGTTGGCCGTGTGCGACCACACCTCGGTGGCCAGCGTGGTCATGCCGGTCGGGCTGAGCAGCAGGGTTGCCGTCAGCTCCTTCATGGCGTCGAGGAACACCAGGGCAAACGCAGCTGCCAGCGCAGGGAAGATGATCGGCAGGGTCACTCGGCAGAACGCTGCAAGGCTGCTGGCGCCCAGCGTGCGAGCGGCCTCTTCCAGGGTTGGCGAGGCCTTGTTCAGCGCAGTACGCACCGGCGCCTGCGCCAGCGGCAGGAACAGCAGCGCATAGGCCAGGATCAGCAGCGCCGTGGTCTGATACAGCGCCGGCACGTAATGCAGGGCAAAGAACACCAGCGTCAGCGCGATCACCAGGCCCGGCAGCGCGTGCAGCAGGTAGGGCAGGCGCTCGGCCCAGATCGCCAGACGCCCCTTGTAGCGCACCACCAGAAAGCTGATCGGCAGCGCCAGCAGCACACAGAAGGCTGCGCCGCCCAGTGACACCGACAGTGAGGTGAGCAGTGCCGTGCCGATTTCCGCGACCGGGAAGGCGGCCGAAGAGCCCACACTCAGCCAGTAACCGAGCATCGCCAGCGGAATGCCGCTGCCCAGAATGGCCAGGCCCAGGCAGAACGCCTGCGCCAACGGCGCCCAGCCACGCAGGTGTATGGGCGCGGCACGGCGCGCCACGCCCTGGCCGATGCGCACATGCCGGGCCTTGCCGCGTACGCGCAGCTCCAGCCAGAGCATGATCAGGCACAGCGCCAGCAACACCGCCGAGAGCATGGCCGCGTTGGCGTTGCTGAACTCCAGCTCGAACTGCTGGTAGATCGCCGTGGTGAAGGTCTGCAGGCCGAGGATCGACAGCGCGCCGAATTCCACCAGCATGTGCAGGGCGATCAACAGCGCCCCGCCCAGCATCGCCGGCCACAGCAGCGGCAGGGTGATCTTGAAGAACACCCCCCAGCGGTTGCAGCCCAGGGTGCGCGCCGACTCTTCCAGCGAGGTGTCGACGTTACGCAAGGTAGCAGCCACCGGCAGGAACACCAGCGGGTACTTCGACAGCGCCATCACCAGGATCGCCCCGCCCAGCCCCTCGAAGTCAGCGCTCAGCGACACCCAGGTGAAGCTGCTGACGAACGACGGCACCGCAAAGGGCAGGCACAGCACCACACCCCACAGGCGCCGGCCGCGCAGGTCGCTGCGCTCCAGCAACCAGGCCAGCGCCATGCCCACCACCATGCACACCGCAGTGACGCCGACCATCAGCAGCAAGGTGTTGCGCAACAGCCCCCATACGAACGGGCGCCAGAGCAGGTGCAACGCTTCCCGCCAGCCGGCCTCCCAGGCTTTCATGGCCACGTACAGCAACGGCAACAGGCTCATCGCCACCAGGAACAGCACAGGCAGGATCACCCAGATCGAGGGGCGCTTGCGCTTGGGGACGTAACGCAGGGTAGCCGTGGTCGGCAGGGCGGCAGTCATCAGAGCAGACCGACCTCACGCTCAAGTTCCAGTGCTTCTTCGGCATTGCCGAGGTCTGCCGGGGTGATTTTCGGCGGATGCAGGTCTTCGAACGGCTTCAGGCCACGGTCAGAGACCATGCCTTTGTGCAGCGGATACTCAGCGGTGGTCTGGGTGATGACCCGCTGACCTTCCTCGCTGGCCATCCAGTTCAGCAGGGCCTGAGCTTCCTTGGGATGCTTGCTGGCCTTGACCGCCGCCGCACCGGAGATGGTCACCAGGCCACCGGCATCACCGTCGGCCAGGTAATAGAGCTTGGAATCCAGCTTGCCGCGCTCGCGCTCCAGGGCGTACCAGTAGTAGTTGTTGACCAGCACCGCAGCCACTTCACCTTTTTCCACGGCCTTCAACGCGACCATGTTGTTGGTGTAGGTCTTGCCGAAGGCCTTGAGGCCGGTCAGCCAGTCTTCAGCCGCTTCGCGACCGTGCATTTTCAGGATAGCCACGGCCTGCTCCTGGAACGCACCGCTGGTAGGCACGAAGCCTACACGGCCTTCCCACTGCGGATCGGCGAAGTCCATGACCGACTGCGGCAGGTCCTTTTCGTCGATCTTCTTCGGGTTGAACACCACCACGCGGGTACGCGCGGTGACACCCATCCAGGTGCCGTTGGCGGCCACATATTCCTTGGGCAGCATGTCCAGGGTGGCAGGGTCGATCTTGGCCAGCAGGCCCAGCTCGCCCAGGTTGTTCAGGGGCGGCGATTCTTCCGTATAGATGATGTCGGCCGGCGAGCGATCGCCTTCCTCGATGATCTGGCTGGCCAGCTGGTTGCTGCTGCCTTTGCGGATGTTGATGTGAATGCCGGTCTTGGCCTCGTAGGCCTTGGCGATGGCGTCGCCGATTTCCTTGTGCTGACCGTTGTACATGGTCAGCGTGACCGGGTCGGCGGCCATGGCAGCGGGGGCGCCGAGGGCCAGGCCGAGCACGGCGGCGGCCAGGGTGCGCATCAGCGAATTCGGGCGGATCGTCATGCGGGTAGTTCCTCGCGTACGGCTACATATTTGGAAACAATGGTAAACGAAATTGTTTCTCAAGTGGCCGCATGGAAGAAAATTCATTCGTGTCGTGATTGGCGTTTGCACCTATCGGTTGTGGCGACCCTCCAGCGCTCCAGTGTTTGAGTCAGGCGCACTGTGCGTGGTAGGGGTGGAGGCTACCGTGCGGCCTTGAATGACCGCTACGGTGCGGTCTTGCGCTCCCGCCGCAGCGTGCGGTTCAAGGCTTTCCCCACTGAGCAGTGAAACGCTGGCGACATCCACGTGGCGGTCGCTGTGCAGCAATGATTCGGCACTGCCAGCAATGCGCTGGCGCACTCGCCAGGCCAGTAGCAGCGCCAGCGACAGGCCCGCGCTCAGGCAGACGAGCATGCCGCTGTAGCCCAGCCGGTCGAGCAACAGCCCGGCGGCCACGGGCGCCGCCAGACGGGGAATCACGAACAGGCTCGATTGCAGCCCGTAATCGCTGGCGGTGCGCTGGCGCCGGCTGAAGAACAGGGTCAGGCCGAACATCAGGGCCGACACCGCGCCCATGCTCGCCGCCAGTGCCACGGTGCTGGCGATCAACCAGGCAGTGCCCAGTTGCAGCCAGACGGTGACGGTGAGCAGCAGCAACGCCAGCAGGGCCGCGAGCAGGTAGAGGACAATGGCCCGGCCCGTGCCGAGCACGCCGATCAAACGCCCGCCGATCAGGCTGAACAGCGCGCCGGTGGCGCCACCCAGAATGCCCACCAGCCACGCCACCTGCTGCATCGGTAGGCCCTGGTCGAGCATCAGCGGCTTGAGGTACAGCCAGGCCGCACCGATGAACGGGAAAGCACTGAGCAGCAGCCAGGTCCACTGCCGCGCGCCGGGCTGGTTGAAGAAGCTCATCCAGTCAGCGATCAGGCCGGGTTCTCCCGGTACTGGCGCCTCGGGCACGGTTGCCGGCGCTGGCGTCTTGATCAGCGCGATGTGTGATGGCGCCTCGGTCAGCGCTACCCGCGCTGGCGCCTCATCCACCGGCACCGGCACCGGCACCGGCACCGGCACCGACACCGGCGCGCGGCG
>NZ_DAMCCR010000140.1:0-7644 GCF_032058845.1 Pseudomonas sp.
GGCGGCGCGAAAGCGCGCCAGCAGCTCGCTCGGCGCGCCGAGAAACAGCACCTGGTGCTGGCCCGGCGCGCTCAGGCAGTGGTCCAGGAGCATGCGCTCGGCGCCATAGAAGCCGCCGCTGCCGAGCAAGTGCAGCACGGGACGGGCGAGGGCGGCGGGGCTGTTCAATTGCGCACCCAATGCACCAGGCGTGGCAGCGACCAGCGGCGGTAGGGGTTGGCCAGGATCGGGGTCTGGTCGTTGAGCACCAGCAGGACCGGCAGGTCGAGCTGCTGGGAGATCTGCGCCGGGTGCTTGAAGCGGCGGTCGAAGAACTCGCGCATGTACACCAGCGCCACGGCCAGCAGCAGGCCGGTGAGCAGGCCGAACGGGATGATCAGGCTCGGTTTCGGGAAGGCCGGATCGGTCGGTTCGTACGGCGCGCTGAGAATCCGCGCGTTGGACTGATCGCCGTTGAGCTGACGCTCGCCACGGGCTTCTTCGTAGCGCTGGGTGTAGGTGAAAAAGGCCTTGTGCAACGCCTCGATCTCGGTGTCGAGCTGGCGCGACTGGCTTTGCGTCTGTTGCAGTTGATGCACGCGGGTCTTGTACTCGGTGATGCGTTGGGTTTTCTGCTCGATCACACCCTGGATCACGGCCAGGTCCTTCTCACGCTCCTGAATCCGGTTGGCCACCACCTTGAGAAACTGCTGGCGGGTCTTGCCGATCTGCTCGCGCTGCAAGAGCATCTGTTCGCTGTTGGCCTGGAACACCGACAGGTCGTTGCCGTAGGTCAGCACCTGATTGGTCAGCTGGTCGCCCAGCAGCTTCACCTCGCGGTCCTCATAGCTCACGCCTTCATTGTTGTTGCCGCTGGTGAAGGTGTAGGGGAAGGCGTAATCGCGCAGGTTGGCGCTGCGCGCCGTGGCCAGGCCGGTCTTGAGGTAGGCCAGCCACTGGCTGCCTTGCAACAGGCGGTCGCCATACTGGTTCAGTGCTTGCTCTTCGGTGTTGATGGCGTTGAGGCGGAAGGTGATTTCCTCGCGCGGGTCAGCCGAGCCGATGTTTTCCAGCATGCCCAGGCGACGCTGCTCCAGGTCGCTGATGCGGGTCTGGTAGTGCTGCTTTTTCTGCTCATAGAACGCTTCGGGCAGCTCGTTCGATTGCAGGTCCTGGCGGTTGCGCAGGTAGTTGTCGAGCAGGCGCTGGACGAACAGCGTGCCCAGTGCAGGGTCGGGTGATGCGTAGTTCACCGAGACCACATTGGAGCCCGGCAGGGTCTCGACCTTGAGGTGCTTGATGGCATCCTCGGTGAGGGCGTCCAGTGGGTTGTCGCGCACCGGGTCGACGTCCAGCCCCACCCAGCTGCGCAGCGGATTGATCACGTGTTCGCGCAGGGGGTGGATCACCCCTTCGCGCAGCGGCGTCAGCACGAAGCGGTTGAGCAGGCTGGGCGGGATGACATAGCGGCCTTCATCGCGCAGCTGAGTGATGGTTTCGCGGATCAGCGTTGGCGAGCGCAGGATGTTGCTCTCGGTTTCCATGTCCGACAGGGTCGGCGGCACGAACTTGTCGCTTTCCTGGGACAGTGAGCTGTTGCTGTCGCTTTGCGAGAGTTTCTTCGACTGCACGATGACTTCGGCGTTGATCTCGAAGGTCTGCTTGAGCACCAGGGGCAGCAGCAGCGCCACCAGCGCAAAGAGCAGAAACACCCGCTTGGCCATCTGCCGGTTGGCGTAGAGCACCCGGAAGAACTCATGCACATAGTTTTCTTTGCTGTTCATGTCGAGGTCCCGAAGTGGTCAGTCAGAGCTGCTGTTCTTGTTGTCGACGCGGTAGCTGAAGCTGAAGCCAAAGCCCTGGAACAGCACCACGTCGGCCAGTTGCCGGGCCAGTTCGCCGGCACTGGCGAGCTTGGTCTTGGGCACGTAGAGCATGTCGTCGGGCTGCAGGTAGGCCACCTGTGCGGCGCTGGCGTCCAGGGCTCGGTCGATGTTGTAGGGGAAGGCCTGCACCTGGTTGCCGTTGCGCCGCAGAATCATCACCGAGTCCAGGCGCGCCTTGATGTTCGGTCCGCGCGCCAGGGTCAGCGCTTCGAGCACCGAGATCGGTCGGCGGATCGGGTAGGCGCCGGGCGCAGCCACCTCACCGAGTACGAAGATCTCGTTGGCGGCGGTGGACTTGAGCATCACGTCCACCGTCATGCGTCCGGGCAGGTCGGCGTAGCGCTTGTTCAGGAAGGTCTGCAGTTGCTGCACGGTCATGCCCTGCAGCGCCACCGCGCCGATCTCCGGAAAGCTGGCCATGCCATCGGTGCCCACGGTGATTTCGCGGCTCAGGCCGGTGCTGGGGTGGGTCAGCGAGCTGCGCAGGTTCTGCTCGTTGCTCATGGCGCTGAGCACCTGCACCGTGAGCTGGTCGCGGTTGGGCTGGAACAGGCTCTTGTTGCGGTAGGCCTGCTGAATGGTGCGGCGCGCTTCGTCGGCAGTCAGCCCGGCGACGTTCACCGTGGTGTTGGCCCGGGGCAGCTCGATGCTGCCGTCAGGCAGCACCAGCTGGTTGCCATTGAGCGAGCTGGCCGAGAGAAAGCCCAGGCCTAGGTTGTCGCCGGGCTGGATGCGGTAGGCCTGCGAGCCGCTGTTGCTGATGTGGAAGATCACATCGAGCACGTCCTGGGGCCGCAGCACCTGTTCGCGGCGCGGCAGTTCGCTGTCCTGGGCCTGGGCCGGGGTCGCGGTCATGATCTGCACCGGCATCTGCCGGGCCTCCTGGCTGGCGCAACCGGCGAGGGTCAGCAGGCACAGGGCAATCAGTGAGTGTTTCATGGAAAGCTCCTGGGTACGGGCCTAGAGGTGGTCGTAGAGCCACTTGGGCATGTAGTACTTGCGCTTGTTGAACACGCTGCCAATGACCGTGGCGCCGGCCTGGGCCAGGCGTTGCAAGGCGGCCTGGGCCACTTCCTGGCGGGTCTGTTCGGCGGTCACCACCAGGATCACGCCGTCGACCAGGCTGCCCAGCACCAGGCTGTCGGCGCTGGCGTACACCGCCTCGCCGTCGATCACCACGAAGCGGTAATGCCGGGTCAGTTGCGCCAGTAGCGCGCGCAGGTGCTCGGGGTCGAGGCGCTCGCGGCCGCGGCGGTAATTGCCCGCCGGCAACAGGTCGAAGGGCTGGTCGGAAAAACGCACCAGGCTGTCTTGCAGCAGTGGCGGCGTGTCATGGTCGAACAGCAGGTCGCTGAAGCCGCGCAGCTTGCCCAGGCCCAGCTGCTGGCTGAGGTTGTTGGTGCTCGGGCTGCTGTCGACCAGCAACACGTTGCCGGCACTCATCAGTGCCAGCTGGCTGGCAAACGCCAGTGCACTGGTACTGGTGCCGCCGCCGCTGTTGGCGGCCGTCAGCAGCAGCGTTCGCTGCTCGAGGTCGAGCACGGTGGCGGTCAGGTTGGTTTCGCTGGGGGTGGCGATGCTCAGGCTTCTCGATGATGTCGAACCGTCCATCTCAACTTGCTCCGTGGCCAGTGAAGACTGTGAAAGGAGTCTTGAGCAGGATCTTCAGGTCCAGCATCAGGCTCTGTTGGTTGATGTAACTGAGGTCGAGCTCGACGCGCTGGTCGAAGTCGATGTTGCTGCGCCCGGAGATCTGCCAGAGGCCGGTCATGCCGGGGTGGATCGACAGCCGCGCAAGGTGGTTGTCGTGGTAGCGGTAGGCGTTGAACGAGGTGGGCCGGGGGCCGACCAGGCGCATGTCGCCCATCACCACGTTGATCAGGTTGGGCAGCTCGTCGAGGCTGCTGCGCCGCAGCCAGCCGCCGACCGAGGTGATGCGCGGGTCCTGGTCGAGCTTGAAGTCGATGGAGTCGGCGCCGTGCTTGTTGAGGTGGCGCAAGGACTCCTTGAGGTCTTCGGCGTTGGCCACCATGGTGCGGAACTTGTACATGCCGAAGGTGCGCCCGCGGTAACCGGTGCGCCGCTGCACGAAGAACACCGGGCCTGCGCTGGAGCGCTTGATCAGCACTGCCAGCACGAGAAACAGGGGTGACAGCAGCGCCAGCAGCAGCAGGGCAGCGCAGCACGAGAGCACCCGGTTGGTGCGTGACAGGGTCCAGGGGCGCCCGCCCAGGCGCCCGCTGAACCAGCCGCGGCCCTGTTTGTGGATCGCCGCGTCGATGCGCTGGCGGTGCACCGGGTCCAGGCGCTTGTCGTGCTTGAGCGCTTGGCTCGGGATGCTGTGCGATGGACTGGTCATGACACCCTCCGGCGGTCGGCCTGCTCGCGTACCGGGCTCGGCGAGGGGCTGTGTGAGTAATGGTTCTTGAACCAGGCCACGAAGCGCCCGAGCCCTTGGTCGAGTGAGGTATGCGGGATGAAGCCGGTGATCTGAGCCAGGTCGCTGGCATCGGCGCAGGTGCTCAGCACGTCGCCGGGTTGCAGTGGCAGCAGCTCGATGTGGGCAACGCGCTGCAGGTGTTTTT
The DNA here is from genome assembly GCF_032058845.1 of Pseudomonas sp. Taxonomy (GTDB): domain Bacteria; phylum Pseudomonadota; class Gammaproteobacteria; order Pseudomonadales; family Pseudomonadaceae; genus Aquipseudomonas. Next base: position 4,451 of record NZ_DAMCCR010000140.1, read on the forward strand.
CCAGCAGCGCGACGTAGTCGAGCAGTTGCACCGGCCGTTGCCCGCCAATGTTGTACAACCGCCATGGCGCGTGGCTGCTGGCCGTGTCCGGGGTCTGCGCGTTCCAGCTCGGGTTGGCCTGTGGCGGCAGAGGAATCAGGCGCACCAGGCTTTCGACGATGTCATCGATGTAGGTGAAGTCGCGCTGGTGGCGGCCTTCGTTGAACAGCTGGATCGGGCGGCCTTCGCTGATGGCGCGGGCGAACAGCATCGGCGACATGTCCGGCCGACCCCAGGGGCCATACACCGTGAAGAAACGCAGGCCGCTGCAGGGCACGCCGTACAGGTGGCTGTAGCTGTGGGCCATGGCCTCGTTGGCTTTCTTGGTGGCGGCGTACAGCGACAGCGGATGGTCGGCGCCTTCCTGGACCCGATAGGGCGTGCGCTGGTTGGCGCCGTACACCGAGCTGGACGAGGCGTACAGCAGATGGCTGACCGGGTTGCGCCGACAGCCTTCGAGCACGTTCAGAAAACCCGCCAGGTTGCTGTCCAGATAGGCATGCGGATTCTGCAGCGAGTAACGCACACCGGCCTGCGCGGCCAGGTGCACTACCACGTCCGGGCGCTGGGTGGCGAACAGCCCGGCCACGCCGTTGCGGTCGGCCAGGTTCAGGCTGTCGAGTGTCAGGCGGCCGATCGACACCCCGTTGAGCACATTGGTGCTGGCGTCGCGGCGCACCCATTGCACGCGCGCATGCTTGAGCGCCGGGTCGTAGTAGTCGTTGAAGTTGTCGACGCCATGCACGTCGTGGCCGTCGAGCAGCAAGCGGCGACAGGTGTGTGCGCCGATGAACCCGGCCACGCCGGTGACCAGCACTTTCATGATGCGTTGACCGACGGGGCGACCTGACGCAGGCCGATGCCGCTGTAGCGCAGACCATGGGCGGCCATCTGCTCGGGATCATAGAGGTTGCGCCCATCGATGATCAGGCGGCTGCGCAACTTGCTCGCCAGCAGGGCGAAGTCAATCACGCGAAAGTGCTTCCATTCGGTGCAGATCACCAGGGCATCGGCGTCCTGCAGGGTGTCGTCGCGGGTGGCGCACAGGTGCAGGTCGGCGCGGTAGCCATACAGCCGGCGGCATTCGTCCATGGCCTGCGGGTCGTAGGCGCGCACGTTGGCGCCCTCGGCCCACAGCGCTTCGATCAGGTAACGGCTGGGCGCTTCGCGCATGTCGTCGGTGTTGGGCTTGAAAGCCAAGCCCCAGACTGCGATTGATGCGCCCTCGAGGGGTTTGCCCAGGTGCTTTTCGAGCTTGGCGAAGAGCAGCCGGCGTTGCTGGTCGTTGACGTCGCTGACGCTTTGCAGCAGTTGCAGCGGCATGCCGCTCTGGGTGGCGCTGTGCAGCAGGGCGCGGATGTCCTTGGGGAAGCACGAGCCGCCAAAGCCACAGCCGGGGTAGATGAAGTGGTAGCCGATGCGCGGGTCCGAGCCGATGCCACGGCGCACTGCTTCGATGTCGGCGCCCAGGCGTTCGCTGAGGTTGGCCAGCTCGTTCATGAAGCTGATGCGGGTGGCGAGCATGGCGTTGGCGGCGTACTTGGTCAGTTCGGCGCTGCGGTTGTCCATGAACATCAGCTTTTCGCGGCTGCGGCTGAACGGCGCATACAGCTCGCCCAGCAGGTCGCCGGCCCGGTCGTCGTCGCTGCCGACGATGATTCGGTCAGGGCGCATGCAGTCAGCCAGGGCGCTGCCTTCCTTGAGAAACTCGGGGTTGGAGACCACGCTCACGCTCAGCTCGCCTTTGCCCAGGCGGCGCAATTCACCGAGCGCCAGTGCCTTGACCTGGTCAGCGGTGCCGACCGGCACCGTGGACTTGATGATCACGGTACGGTTGCTGGTCATCAGCGCGGCGATCTGCCGGGTGACGTCGAGCACGTGGCTGAGGTCGGCCGAGCCGTCTTCATCAGGTGGTGTGCCGACAGCGATGAACAGCAACTCGGCGTGGGCCACCGCATCGCTGGCCTGGGTGCTGAACGACAGGCGCCCGGCCTGCAGATTGTCTTCGAGCAATTCCGACAGCCCCGGCTCGCTGATCGGCGGCACCCCTTGGCTCAGTTGCGAAATCTTGTGCGTATCGACATCGACGCACAGTACCCGGTGACCCACATCCGCCAGGGCCACCGCCTGGACCAGGCCCACGTAACCACTACCAAAAACGCTCACGTCCATGCCGGCGTGCCTCAGGTTGAGTAAGGGAGATGAAACAGCGACGTGGAAGGTTTATAGCGCAGGGGGCGGAGAATGCGTCAAAGCAATGGCATGTTTCGTCGCAGTTACATCATCTACGGGTTTGGCACTTGGCCATCAATCCCTTTTGTATCCGTCACTTAGCGCGACAAGTGAATGACGGTGGCAGGAAGGCTATCGGATGAACGGTAGTAAGTGATTGATTATTAGCAGTACTTCGTAATAGACCGGCTCGCTAAGTGGTTTTTTCACCGCCAAAATAAGGCGATGTGATATCGCCGGTATCTTGACGTTTTTCACCTTGTGAATTGTTTCAACGGTGCTACGGTTGCAGTGAAAACCTGTGACCGGAGGGCTCGACATCATGCGTATGTGCATCAAATGGCTGTTGCTGGTGGGGTATCTGGCGTCGTTTCATGGCCAGTACCGCGAGCGTCTGGAAGCGCTGGGGGTGGGGTTGCCGCTGGTGCTCTATGCAGGACTGTTCATGCTGCTGGCAGGTGCGCTGCTGCTGGGCGCACTGACACGGCCTGCGCCGCTGCGCTGGGCGCTGGCGCTGGCCTTGGGTGCCAGTGCGGCGATGTTCGATGCCTATGTAAGGATCACCGACAGTTACCTGACCTACAGCGCCTTCGTGTCGATGGTGTATGCCGGTGGCTTCATTGAAGAGGCGTTGCAGCAGTACGGGGTGGCGATTGCGCTGGCACTGGGCAAGGCGCTGCTGGTGGTGGTCGGCATCGGCCTGCGTCCGCCGCCTGCGCCACGCGTGATGCGTGGCATACCGGTGCTGGCGCCGGCGCTGGCGCTGTTGCTGCTCATCGGCGTGCTGTTCGTGCGGGCCGGGGAGGGCGCGCGCGGCTTGCCCGTGATGTACACGCCGCTGGCCTACCTGACGTTGTTCGGCTACGAGAGCCTGCACAACAGCGTTGGCCCACGCCAAGGGGTCAGCCTGGCGCGGCCACAGG
>NZ_DAMCCR010000140.1:7672-8933 GCF_032058845.1 Pseudomonas sp.
ACGAAAGCATTGCCGGCAACTACCTCGACATCAACACCCCAGGCGGTATCAGCAGCCACCTGGCCGGACGCCTGCCCGGCGTGCAACTGATCAACTTCGGCTATGCAGCGTCGGTGGCCAACTGCAGCGCCGACACCAACGTGACCCTGCGCTACGGCGGCACCCGCGCCGACTATCTGCGCATCAACAGCACCCAGCCGTCGATCTGGCAGTACGCCAAGGCCGCCGGCCTGCGCACGGTGTACATCGATGGCCAACGCACAGGCGGAGCGTTGCAGAACCTGATGACGACCACCGAGCAGCGCGACATCGACCAGTTCGTGCAGTTCGATGACGCACCGGTGCAACAGCGCGACATGGCTGCCGTTGCGCAGTTGGTGGCACTACTGAAGAACCCGACGCCGCAGCTGATCGTGATGAACAAGGTCGGCGCGCATTTCCCCGTGCATGACAAATACCCGGACGCCTTCATGCGCTACACCCCGGCGCTGCCGCGTGGGCAGTTCGCCAACGTCGGCGATACCGGCGATCGCAGCGGTTTCGACGGTGGCACGCAAGACTGGCTGCGCTATCGCAACGCTTACCGCAACACGCTGCTGTGGAACGTGGGGGAGTTCTTCAACCGGCTGCTGAGCCAGGGCGACCTGAGCAATGCCGTAGTGATCTACACCTCCGATCATGGCCAGGACCTGCACGAGCGTGGCAATCCCGGCCTGAACACGCATTGCGACAGCGATCCCATGGCCGAAGAAGGCCTGGTGCCGCTGCTGGTGCTGCAAGGCGAGCGGCTGCATACCCTCGACTGGAAAGCCCATCTGGCGCAGAACCGCAACGCCTCGAGCCACTACAACATCTTCCCCACCTTGCTGTTGCTGATGGGCTATGAGCGCGACGGGGTGACGGCGATGTACGGCCAACCGCTGGATGTCCCGACCCAGGATCCGTTCACCTTCAATGCACGCTTCAATGCGCGGCTGGGCGCCAAACCGGACTTTCGCCCCATCGATCTGAATCAGGTGGTGATGCCCGACCAGGCCCGCGATGCGATGGTGGGCAAGGCACCCTGAGCCTGTCGTTCAGACGAACACCAGCTCGAACGGCTGCAACAGGCAATCGAGCAGGTGCGCAGGCACCACCGGCGGGCGGCCGTCGTCTTCGCCGAGCTGGCTGGTGTGGGCGCGAATCGCCTGGCGTTTGCGTGCCAGGCTTGCTTCGTCGAGCTGCACACGCCGCGCGCGCTCCCACGGCAGGCGGCTGTCGT